>PAGS01000051.1 GCA_002705465.1 Halieaceae bacterium | reverse complement strand
TGCTCAAACAGCGTCAGATACGTCGCTGCGCCCAGGCGTCGTCAACTGGTCACCCGAGTCACTGGAGTCTCTTCGTGCCTCGGGCACGCCGGTATTTGTCGATGTGACAGCAGACTGGTGCATCACTTGTCTGGCTAATGAACAAGCGGTGCTGTTTACCGATGAGATGGAGCTGGCGTTCGCCGACGCGGGTGTGACCTATATGGTTGCTGACTGGACTCACTACGACGCAGCCATTGGCGAATTTGTGCGACAGCATGGTCGCAACGGGATCCCACTTTATGTGCTCTATGCGGGGGATCTGCAAACACAGCCGGTGATCCTGCCTCAGCTTCTCACCCGCAGCATCATGATGGACGCGCTGGCGAGTGTGAGGCGCTGATCTCCGGCGCAGTATCCTGCGGCTTGCGCAATACGGCAGTGAGAAGGCCCCAACCAATGTAGGTCGGGCGCCGCGGCAAGCGACGGGCGCAGAGCACCAAAAGTGCGCGGCAACCGAGAACGACGGAACAGAGCGACGAAAGAAAGGCTGACGGCCGGCACCCTGCTCAATGGGTCAGCACGGAATGGTGAGTCCCTGTTGAACGTCTTAGTACAGAGGACAACGGAATGCGACATTACATGACACTCAGCCCCAAGCTGCCTGCGGCCTTCCGTTGGTGTGCCGCAGGAGTGCTGATGGGACTGTCATTCTCTTCGCTGGCCGACGAAATGCTGCACTGGCGGGATGCCTGGGTACGGAGCCTGCCACCCGGCACAGCAGTGACGGCCGCCTACGGCTCCTTGATGAACCACGGTAGCGATACAGTGACCATCGTAAACTTAACCAGCACGACTGGCGCTGAAGCACAGATGCACGACGTTATCGCCGACGGCGATCAGCGCAAAATGGTACGACTGAACTCAGTGGACATTGCTCCCGGTGAGTCACTGGTTTTCGAACCGGGCGGACGACACATCATGTTACTCGGCATCACTGACGCTCCCGAAAAGGGCAGCGACTTGGCGCTTTGCGCCTTGAGCGCGATGGGCACCGAAGCTTGCACTCGCGCCCCGGTCACCCGCCAGGCACCCGGGGTGACTGGGCCACACGGTCATCACCACTGATGAGCAACGATGACCCTGATACTGATCGCAACGCCGGGGAATCAGGAGGCGGATTAATCAGCGGTTGGTTAAGTCGAATCAAACCTGATTCAGGCACTTCTGACCCGCTCAAATTCGGTAAATGGGGCGGATTGGTCGTTGCTGTCTACCTGTTGGTGACAGCAGTCGTGGGTATCTACTGGAGCAGCACGCCTGATCATTTTGATGTTCGCGACAACGCAACGCGTTACGCCACTGCCACCGATCAAGCGGTGGTGACGGGCACGACTACCGTGGCCGCGCTACAGGAGGTCGTTCGCACCCTGCTCGAAAAACCAGGGGGTTACCTGCACAACGACGTGTTTCCGCCGGGGTTGTGGCTGGACAATATGCCCAACTGGGAGTATGGCGTGCTGGTGCAGAGCCGGGATCTCGCGCGCGCGCTCCGTGAGGTACTGAGCCGGTCTCGGTCCCAGTCAAAAGAGGACGTGGACCTCACGTTGGCTGAACCGCGCATAAACTTCCAATCGAAGAGCTGGATACTGCCAGCCTCAGAGAGTGAATACCGTGACGCACTGAAATTTCTGGAGGCGTATCGCGCGAGGTTGGCGATCGCGGGCGAGGACAGCGCGCAATTTTATGCCCGTGCCGACAATCTCAGTCACTGGCTCGGCATGATTGAAAAGCGGCTGGGCAGTCTCTCGCAGCGGCTGTCGGCCAGTGTCGGGCAGCGCCGACTCAATACCGACCTTGCCGGCGATACGGCGGCGGCCCAATCAACCAGCGGCCCGGAAGAAATCATCGTGAGCACGCCTTGGCGAGAGATCGACGACATTTTTTACGAGAGCCGGGGCGCGGCCTGGGCGCTCACCCAATTTCTGAAGGCGGCAGAGGTGGATTTTGCCGATGTGCTGGCAAAGAAAAACGCCACCGTCAGCCTGCGTCAGATTATTCGCGAACTCGAATCCGCTCAGGCGCCGGTCTGGAGTCCGGTGATCCTGAACGGCTCGGGCTTTGGGCTGTGGGCGAATCACTCGTTGGTCATGGCAAGCTATATCTCGCGCGCCAACGCAGCGCTCATCGATCTGCGGGAATTGCTCGCGCAGGGTTGATATCGTTTTAACGAGCGAGGACCGCGGACGAATCAACTACTCGGTTATTTGTCCCGCGAGTAGTACCCAGTCTTCCACCTGATCAACGACTCTTAGATTCACTGCCGGCGCATAGGCGGCCACCACCTCCTCGACCTGATCCGACAGCAACCCCGCTAAAAGTAACCTGCCGCCCGGCGCCATCAGTGATATCAGATTAGGCGCGAGATCAATGAGCGGGCCCGCCAGAATATTGGCCACGACCCAATCAGCAGAAGCCAATGCGCTGTGTAAAGAGGCGTCATCAGGCAGTACCGCCGAAAAAGCCGCATCATCCACCTGATTTCTTGCGGCGTTATCCCAGCTGGCCGTGATCGCTTGAGGGTCGTTATCCACCGCGAGAACCGTCGCGGCGCCGAGGCGAGCGGCGGCGATTCCCAGAATGCCGGAACCGCAACCGTAGTCGATGACGCGCTGTCCNTCAGACAGTCNGGCATCAATGGCCCNGAGGCACATGGNGGTGGTGGGGTGNGTGCCCGTGCCAAACGCGAGACCGGGGTNCAGCANAATATTGATGGCGTCGGGATCAGGAGGCGGCGTCCAACTCGGACAAATCCACAGTCGCGTCCCCATNTTCATGGGGTGAAACTGTTNCTCCCACACGCGGGNCCANTCCTGATCNANNANCATGANCGGTNCGCGCGGNGTTTCCAGTNCNGGNTGCGGNGGTGTCGTATCCAGCAGCGGTTGNAGGTCCATATCCCCNGGAAACAGCGCGGTCAGTCGCACCGCATCCCAGAGCGGCGTCTCNCCNGGNCCNGGCTCAAGNAGCGGCTGGTCAGCGTCATCCTCCAGNGTGACNGAGACNGCACCGGCAGNNAATAACCAGTCCTCCANNGCGTCGACCTGATCCTTGTTCGCGGTGTAACNGAGCTCCTGCCACGCAGAAGTNGCGCTCAATGCTCGTGTTCCAGCTTGCTCTCGAGGTAATGAATGCTGACGCCGCCGGCGATGAAAGANGTATCGGTNACCAACTCGCGATGNAGTGCGGCGTTGGTGCGAATACCGTCGACCACCAGCTCATCCAGCGCCTGGCGCATCTTGACCANTGCGGCTTCCCGGGTATCNGCAAAGGTAATCAGTTTNCCGATGAGACTGTCNTAATGNGGNGGCACGGTATAGCCNCTNTANACNTGAGAATCGACTCGCACACCGTGCCCACCGGGCGCNTGNAAGGTTTTGATGGTNCCGGGCGAAGGCATAAAGGTGCGGGGGTCCTCGGCGTTAATCCGGCACTCGATTGAATGCCCCTTGAGCACGACATCTTCCTGCTTGATCGACAAGGGCGCGCCACCGGCAATCAGTAGCTGCTCACGCACAATATCGACGCCGCTAATCATCTCGGTCACCGGGTGCTCGACCTGGACGCGGGTATTCATCTCAATAAAGTAGAAGGCGTTATCCTCGAAGAGGAACTCAAAGGTGCCGGCACCCCGGTAGCCCATATCGAGGCACGCACGAACACAGGCGTCACCAATCTCGTTGCGCAAGGCATCGTCGATTCCCGGTGCGGGGGCTTCCTCAATCACCTTTTGATGGCGACGCTGAAGCGAACAATCACGATCACCGAGATGAATGGCACTGCCCTGGCCGTCGGCCAAGACCTGNATTTCGACGTGACGGGGCCGCTGCAGGAATTTCTCCATGTAGACCACAGGGGANCCAAACGCGGCCTGCGCCTCNGACTGGGTCACCTGAATGGATGACAGCAGGACCTCCTCATTATGGACGACCCGCATACCGCGGCCNCCGCCACCNGCGGCGGCTTTCACAATGACCGGAAAGCCAATCTCGCGGGCGATNCGCGTGACCTCCTCGGGATCATCCGGCAGGGCACCCTCTGAGCCNGGCACCGTAGGCACCCCTGTGCGTTTCATTTGCTGCTTGGCTGAGACCTTGTCACCCATCAAGCGAATNGTTTCAGCGGTTGGACCGATGAACTTAAAGCCGCTCTTCTCGACCTGTTCAGCAAAATCAGCGTTCTCAGACAGGAACCCGTAGCCGGGGTGAATCCCATCGGCATTGGTCAACTCCGCGGCGGCNATAATAGAGGGCACATCNAGATAGCTCTGGGCNGAGGGTGGCGGACCGATGCACACCGCNTCNTCGGCNAAACGCACGTGNTTCAGGTCNCGGTCANCAGTGGAGTGCACNGCGACCGTTTTGATGCCCAACTCCTTNCAGGCNCGCAAAACGCGGAGNGCGATTTCGCCNCGGTTGGCGATCAGTACTTTTTCAAGCATGGGNGATATCCTTTTTTGGGGTGCTCACCCAGGCTTCAGGAAATAGAAATCAGCGGCTGATCAAACTCGACGGCCTCGCCGTTCTCAACATGAATCGCCGTCACTGTGCCGGCGCGATCGGCTTCAATCTGGTTCATCATCTTCATTGCCTCGACGATGCAGAGCACGTCGCCGACGCGAACGGTTTGCCCGACGTCCACAAAGGACGCCGCATCGGGGCTCGGCGAACGATAAAACGTCCCCACCATGGGTGACAGCACGGCGTTGTCAGCAGCGGGCTCACTGGCCGCTGCCTCAGCGGGCGCGGGTGCCGCGGCGAGCGCCGGTGCCGCGGGCGCTGACGGTGGCGCCGCGTAGGCCATTGGTGCTGCGGGCTGATTACCCTGGCGGCTAATCCGCACAGACTCTTCGCCCTCTTTGATTTCGATCTCACCGATATTCGATTCTTCGAGCAGTTCGATCAGTTTTTTGACTTTGCGAATGTCCATGAGTGTTCCTTAGTGCTTGGTGGAATGGGTGTCCAGAGACTGGAGGACAGCCGCCAACGCGCAGTCATAGCCGAAGCTGCCTAGGCCCGAAATCACCGCCTCGGCGATATCGGATATGTAGCTGTGATGACGAAACGGTTCGCGGGCATATACGTTGGAAATATGGACCTCGATGCATGGGATATCGACGGCAGCGAGGGCATCGCGCAGCGCGACACTGGTGTGCGTGAACGCGGCGGGGTTGATAATAATGAACTGGGTGCCGTCGGCCTGGGCTTGATGTACCGCTTCGATCAGCTCCTGTTCGCCGTTGCTCTGCAGGCAAGTGAGTTTGGCGCCGGCGCGCTCCGCCTCGGACTGCAGGCGATGATTGATTTCATCGAGCGTTTCCGCGCCATAGATTTCCGGCTCGCGAGTGCCGAGCAAATTCAGATTTGGGCCGTGCAGTACGAGGATTGCCGCCATGGACCGGTCCCCCTAACGCTGATTCGGGGCGCGAGTGTGTCTCAGAAATGTGGCAGAGTCCACTTTTTTGGGCATTTACACATTTTTCTCCGACGTTAGGCGCAAAATCGCCGCAGAATAACATTCACAACAACGCGATAACTGGTCAGCGGCGCCTGAAGTCAGAAGAGCCTCCTTGGAGCGTGTGCGTCATCCCGACCACGCAACCACCACTTGAGAACCACAATCCGCACCATCGACCGGCGCAGGTGTTCGGCCTGAACCTTTGTGACGCATCTCACTCCCACGCCCTCCGCCTCCGCGTTCGGTCAGTCAGTTGGTTGGTTGGTTGGTTGGTTGGTTGGTTGGTCAAAAATTGTTCACTGCATCTTCCCGTGCCGGCCGGGCTCCTTTACACTGCCGACTCGGACGTAGAGCCCTCCTCCCGATGAAAATTGTCGGCCTGAAGCCCTCAAATAACGTGTTTCTTGCGCCCATGGCGGGGGTCGCAGACTTGCCGATGCGCGAGCTCGCTATGGAGTTGGGTGCGGGGCTTGCGGTAGGCGAGATGGTGTCAGACGACGCCAGTCTGGCTGACTCGCGCAAGACGCTACAGCGGCAACAACACAGCCACCGCGCCGGATTGCGGTCAGTGCAGATTGTCGGTTACGACCCTGCCCGGCTGGCAATCGCCGCCCGCTACAACGTCGAGCTCGGCGCCGACATCATCGACATCAATATGGGTTGCCCTGCCAAAAAAGTCTGTAAAAAAGCAGCCGGCTCGGCACTGCTTGCCGATGAGTTATTGGTGGGACGTATTCTCGCTGCAGTGGTCGAGGCGGTGGACGTTCCCGTTACGCTAAAAATCCGCACGGGCACCGATCACAAAAACCGCAACGGCGCCAGCATTGCACGAATTGCCGAGGATGCCGGCATTCAGATGCTGACCGTTCATGGTCGCACCCGCGCTGACCGCTTCAATGGGGATGCGGAGTACCAGATCATTAGTCAAATAGTGAACGCGGTATCGATCCCCGTCATCGCCAATGGGGACATCGTCTCACTCAAAAAAGCCCGCAGGGTACTCGCCGAAACCAACGCCGCTGGCGTGATGATTGGTCGCGCTGCGCAGGGGCAACTGTGGCTACCCGGCGCGATCGCCGACGCACTTAAGCACAACGCGGCGGACATTCGGGTTCCCGCGCCGACTAAGCAGCTGGCGATACAGCACCGGCACTTCGCTGCACTGCATGACTTCTACGGTGATTACCTTGGCCCGCGAATTGTGCGAAAGCATCATGCGTGGTTCCTTGAATCGCTGCATCAGCAGTCTGTGTTGACTGTAGATACCGCCAAAGCGCTACGATCCAACTTCAACACATTGGTGACACCAAGGGCGCAGCTGGATCGATTGGAGGCCTACACCAAGCTTCTCACTGTGCCCCATAAAGGCGCCCCGGGCGCAAGACAAATCGCATCATGCGGCGTCAACGAGGCGCCACTCGCCGCGTGAGCTCGTCCCCCTCAGCATCGCGCGCGCAGCCCGGTACACGCCAAAAGGGAAGTAACGCCTCCCCTCCCCCCTTAAGAGAGAGTGCAGAGGAGGCGATCAGGCACTTTCTCGAAACCCTCGAAGGTGAGGGATGCACCGAGCTGTATGAACTGGTGCAGAGAGAGGTCGAGGAGCCGCTTTTAAGAGCCGTTCTTGAGTACACGCAAAACAATCAGAGCCATGCCGCAACCATGCTCGGTCTGAACCGCGGCACACTCCGCAAGAAACTGCGACAGCATGGCTTGCTCGATGAACCGGCACCGCCACAACCAAAGCGCACGAATCGAAATAAACGACCCACCACAAAACGTTCATCCACCCACAGGAAGAGATAAACCATGAGCGATGCCGGACTGGCGCCCTTACGGCGAGCCCTCATCAGCGTCTCAGACAAAACTGGCATTATTGAGTTTGCCAAAGCACTTGCCACAGGCGGCGTTGAAATTCTCTCCACCGGCGGGACCTGCCGCTTGCTCAAGGAGGAGGGAGTCACAGTGGTTGAAGTCTCCGACCACACCGGCTTCCCTGAAATGATGGACGGCCGGGTCAAGACCCTGCACCCGAGGATTCATGGTGGTATTTTAGGCCGGCGTGGCGTTGATGATGCTGTGATGGACGCTCACGATATCCCTGTAATTGATCTGGTCGTCGTGAATTTGTATCCCTTCGAGGCCACCGTTGCCCGCACGGACTGCACGCTGGAGGACGCCGTCGAAAATATTGATATTGGTGGCCCGACCATGGTGCGCGCCGCGGCCAAGAATCACCGTGACGTCGCCATCGTGGTGTCCTCAGGCGATTACGCGAGGGTGCTGGAGGAGCTGGCGGCTTACCACGGCCACACGACACTGGCAACGCGATTCGATCTGGCGACTCGCGCTTATGAACACACTGCCGCCTATGACGGCATGATCGCCAACCATTTTGGTCGCCTCACCGAGGGCGGCTCGGAACAGTATCCCCGCACCTTCAATCTGCAACTGGAGAAGGTGCAGGAGATGCGCTACGGCGAGAACCCACATCAAAGTGCCACGTTTTACCGTGACAGCAGGCAAACTGAAATCGGCATCAGCAACGCCGAACAACTGCAGGGCAAGGCCTTGTCCTATAACAATGTCGCGGATACAGACGCGGCACTGGAGTGTGTGAAGGGCTTTGACGCGCCAGCCTGTGTCATCGTGAAGCACGCCAATCCCTGCGGTGTGGCCGTCGCTGAGGATTTGATCAGGGCCTACGATCTCGCTTTTCACACGGACACCGAGTCAGCGTTTGGCGGCATCATCGCGTTTAACCGTCCGCTGGACGGCGCGACGGCAACGGCGATCGTCGAACGCCAGTTTGTTGAGGTGATCATCGCACCGGAGGTCTCGGAAGAGGCGATGGCGGCAGTCGCTGCAAAGGAAAATGTGCGACTTCTGCGCACCGGGCAATGGTCTACCCCTGTCCCCGCATGGGACTTCAAGCGCGTTAATGGTGGGCTATTGGTGCAGGATCGAGACGACGGGATGGTCGCCCGGGGTGATCTGAAAGTGGTGACCGAGCGTGAGCCCACCGATGCGGAATGGGATGACCTGCTGTTTGCCTGGAAAGTGGCCAAATTTGTGAAGAGCAACGCCATTGTCTATGCGGCTCAGCAGCGCACCGTCGGTGTCGGTGCCGGGCAGATGTCGCGGGTCAACTCCGCCCGAATCGCCGCCATTAAAGCAGAGCACGCGGGGCTCGAAGTACGGGGCGCTGTGATGGCGTCCGACGCCTTCTTCCCTTTCCGCGACGGTATAGATAACGCCGCTGAGCGCGGCATCGCCGCGGTGATACAGCCAGGGGGCTCGATGCGCGATGAGGAGGTCATCGCAGCGGCCAATGACGCGGGTATGGCGATGGTATTCACGGGTATGCGTCACTTCCGCCACTGATGGCTGAGGTATAGGGAGGCGAGATGAACATTCTGGTGATCGGCAGCGGTGGCCGCGAGCACGCGCTGGCCTGGAAGCTCGCAGAGCCCGACTCGGTTACCCAGGTGTTCGTCGCACCCGGTAACGCGGGGACCGCACAGGAGCCGAAGCTTGAGAACGTGCCGCTTGACCCCATGGATATTGAGGGATTGGCGCAGTTTGCCAAGACGCAGGACTGTGCGCTGACCGTCGTAGGGCCTGAAGCGCCGCTGGTAGCGGGCATTGTTGACCATTTCACCGAGCATGGTCTCGCCTGCTTCGGGCCGACCGCAGGCGCAGCGCAGCTTGAGGGAGGTGGGCGCCTTCCGGTCCGTCTTGGGCAGCTTATCCAGCGAGATCAGCGTCCCCTCCAGCTCGAGCGTCGACACGCCC
>PAGS01000050.1 GCA_002705465.1 Halieaceae bacterium | reverse complement strand
TGTGCGGCGGCAAGTATCACGACTTTGACTTTGCGCGGCTTGAGTTGCTCAAGCTGTTGGCAGAGCACGATGGGGTGAGGGTCAAAGTGGCCAATGATTACAGCGATGTTGAGGCCATGTGCGAAGCTGACCTGCTCGTGACCTATACCTGTGACGAGGTGCCAGACGCCGCGGGTCAGGCTCGGTTGAAGTCCTATATCGAGGAGGGCGGCAAGTGGTTTGCCCTACACGCAACCAACTCCGTGCTGGAGTGGTTGAGCCATGATCCACCGCTACTGCGCGCGCCCCGCGATCACAAGGATTTTATGGAGGTGTTGGGCAGTCAGTTTCTGGCGCATCCGCCTATCGAGCCGTATCGAGTGGAGGTCACTAAACCTGACCACCCTCTAGTTGAGGGCATCGAGCCCTTCGATACAACAGATGAGCTTTACCTCTCGGAATACCACGGCGAGAACGAGATGCTCTTGCATACCAAATGGTCGGGCAAGGTTGATGCTTTCCAAGATGGTGATTGGGAGGACGACGATGAGCACGCAGTGTTTTATCTGCGTCCCTATGGCCAAGGTACCGTTTTGTATCTGACTCTGGGTCATTGTCGCTCAACCTACGACATGCAGCCCCTTGTTGAGGAGTACCCGGTGCTCGAGCGCGGTAGCTGGGAGGTGCCCGCCTATTACGAGCTACTCCGTAGAGGGATTGCCTGGGGTATTCAGTAAGCTGAAGGTTGCCTTACGGCAGACAGTTGGGTCAGCCACCCTGTATTGTGTCACCACATGATGCTGAATTGAGCCAAATGGATACTGCCTGGATCGATGATCTTTCGATTGTGGTGCCCGACACCCGGATTTTTCGGGAACCCCATCAGATAAAGCGTTTTACGACCGGCATCCGGTTTGGCGGCGGGTCGGCGCTGGCGGTTTTTGAGCCGGCAACACTGCTGGACTTCTGGCAGGTTCTCAAAGCCTGTGTCGCGGCAGATTGCGTCATCATTTGTCAGGCCGCCAACACCGGGGTGACCGGTGGCTCTACCCCCGACGGGGATGACTACGATCGTGAGGTGGTGATCATCAGCACCCTCAAGCTGGATACCTGCATCCCCTTATGCGACGCGCAACAGGCGCTGGTTTTCGCCGGCGGGACGCTTTACCGACTCGAGGAACTGCTCGCTCCTTTTGGCAAAAACCCGCACTCGGTGATTGGCTCCTCCTGTATTGGCGCCTCCGTAGTAGGGGGTATTTGCAACAACTCTGGCGGCAGTCTGGTCAAGCGCGGCCCGGCTTACACCGAGTTGGCGCTCTATGCGCAACTGAGCGAGCAGGGAGAACTCGAGTTGGTCAATCATCTGGGGATTGCGCTGGGCGATACCCCCGAAGAGATTCTGTCCAATTTGGATCAGGGCCGCTTCGACCCTGAAGCCGTAGCCCTTGATAGCGCCCTGGCCTCGGACCCTGAATACATTCAGCGCGTGCGCGAGATCGATGCGTCGACACCCTCGCGATTCAATTCGGACACTCGGCGCCTGCACGAGGCCAGTGGCAGTGCGGGTAAGCTCGCTGTGTTCGCGGTGCGGGTCGACACCTTCGACAAACCTAAGGCCGAGCAGGTCTTCTATGTTGGCACCAATGAACCTGAGCAGCTCAACGAAATCCGCAGACGCCTCCTCGCAGAGTGTAGTGAGTTACCCGAGATGGGTGAGTACATGCATGCAAGTTGGTTTGATGGCGCTGATCAGTACTGCAAGGACACTTATCTGGTGGTCAAGTATTTGGGGACGGGGTTCTTGCCCCGGCTTTATCGCATCAAGGCGGCGCTCGACCGCTGGCTCGAAAAAATCCCGGGGCTACCCCATCGGCCTGCTGACCGTCTGCTGCAACGACTCGCTCAGCTGTGGCCCGATCATCTACCCAAGCGCATGCGCGAGTATCGCAAGCTCTATGAGCACCATCTCATTGTGGTCGGTGCAGACAAAGCGATTGCCGAGATACGACAGGTATTGCACGACGTGACCCGAGAGGGCGATGCCGGGGCATTTTTCGAGTGCTCGCCGGAGGAGGGTGACGCCGCGCTTCTGCATCGTCTGGTAGCCGGTGGGTCACCAGCACGCTATAACCTGATCCATGCCAAGGAGACGAATGGCATGGTGACTTTTGACGTCGCGCTGCCGCGCAATTATGCGAAGTGGTATGAGTTTCTGCCTGAGGATCTGCTGGATCAATGTGCCGCGCCGTACCGTGGCGGCCATTTCATGTGCCATGTGTTTCATTGGGATTTCGTCGTGAAGGCCGGAGTGGATCCGCTGGCCGTCAAGGAGCGCATGATGTTGCTTCTTGACGAGATTGGCGCGAAATACCCAGCTGAGCATAACGTCGGCAACCAGTACTGTGCTGAGTCATACCACGCTGCGTTTTATAGGGAGCTGGACCCCAGCAACACCTTCAATGCTGGGGTGGGGAAGATGTCTAAGTACAAGTTCTACCACTAGCTTTAGATGGCGCAAGACCTTACCAGGGTAGTGGCTTCCCAATCCATCGAAGTTACCCCGAGATGAGTGTTAACGCTTGCAATGGCTTCGCATTGGCCCGCTTTAAGGTCAGGGTCTTTTTTCCAGCGCAAAAAAAGGCCGGGTCTCCCCGGCCTGCAAGCCACAACGCTTTACACACGTGATCTAGCCAAACAAAGGCCAGATGCCGAGCACTAGATTCTGAACTGCGCTCTTATGCCAAGCTCTCGCTTATCCTTGGGCGAGCCGTTGATGCCCTGCTCAACAAAGAAGTTGCCCAAGTCTGTCGCGGTGAGTGTGCCAGAGACATGGGCGCCGCTCACCCCTTAGTCTAGTGGCTCTCAGTTGGCGGTCGCAAGATTAGCCTTATTGATATAACAACCGATCAAATTTACTCTGCTGTCATTCGGCTTTTCAGGAGAGCGCAATGCAGAGTGTAACCGTTAAGGCGCCGGGTGGGCCCGAGGTGCTGGAGCTGACAGAGGCCGCCATGCCCAACCCCGGTCCGGGCGAGGCACTGGTCAAGGTGGCTTACGCCGCGCTGAATCCTCTGGACAATCATGCACGGGCGGATCGGATTAAGTGGAACCATCCGGGTTACCCCTTCACCCCCGGCTTTGAGTTCTGTGGCCTGGTCGATGCGGTGGGAGAGGGGTCGATGCCGCGCTCGTCGGGCAGCGTGTTGCTGCGAACGGGCAATGGGGCGGCAACGCCGAGTTTGCGGCGGTCAATGCGACATCACTGGTATCAGTGCCTCCGGATTTTGACTGGAAACTGGCGAGTTGTTTCTCTACCTGCGCCTACTCAGCTTGGTTGTTGGTGCACAGCGCGGCCCGGGTCAAAGCGGACCAGTGGGTCGTGGTCCATTCAGCGGCAGGCGCCGTCGGCTCGCTGGTCATTCAAATCGCCAAATCTGCGGGCGCCCAGGTCATTGGTCTCGTGGGTGGCGAGCATAAGTTCGAGTTCGTCGAACAATTTGGCCCCGATGCTGTTATCGATTACTTGCGCGACGATTGGCCAGATGGCGTAAAAGCCCTTACCGGTGGTCGGGGCGCTGATGTCATTTTTGACGGCAACGCGGGTGACCGTGCGCCAATGAATCTCGATGCCATTGCGCCGCTGGGCCACATCATTTACCTCGGCGCGAGTGCCGGGCAGGCGCCCCTAGTGCCGCCTTCCATGCTCATTGGCAAGAGCTGTTCCATGTCAGGTTTCGTCCAGTATTTTCATCAAGCGATCAGCGGCGGTGCCGAAATGGCGGCAACGCACAAGGCACTCGCAGATGACAGCTGGCGGATACCGATTGAACGAGAGTTTGATCTGGCCGATATCGCGGAAGCGCATCGGGCTTGGGAGGCGCGCGAGTTACTTGGGCGGGCTGTCATCCGTGTTGGCGGAGAGCTTTAGCGACCACGATGAGTGCGGTGAGTGGCCTCCATGAATTCGTATTCTCAGCGCAGGTTGCTGAGCGCGAGCGGCTATTGGCATTTTGGTCTCAACTGGGCTTCGTGCCCGAAAGCGAGGGGAGTCTCACAAGCGGCGAGGCTGACGCGCTGTACGGTCATGCCTCGACACTGCAGTCTGTTTGGCTTCGTCACTCGGGGAGCCGCGCCTATGAGACGGGTCTGGTCAGACTGCAGTTTTGGGAGGAACTCTCAGGTGAGGGTTTAGGTGCCCGCAAGCCCCTGATAACAGGCAGTCGCTGGATGGGCATGTACACGGCGGATATTTTGGAGGTTCGGGACAGCCTCGAGGGATACAACTGTGAGGCCAGTGAGCGCTGGCTTTCTGAGCTGGTATCTGCCCCGCTCGCAAATCCCGCTCCCGAGGTCACCTGGGCGAATCCTTTTGTCGGACTGCGCGAGACCCTTTACTTCGACCCGGACGGGCGCATCGCCTTTATCCAGCGCGGCGGTTTCGACCGACCCGGGTTTGGCACGATGGATGGCAGCCTGCCGTATAAAAATAGTGAGGGAAGTCACGCCAACGTCGTGCAGTCAAGCAATGCCTTCGACACGGATTTTTACAAGAGGGTGTTTGGTCTTGAATCGGAACCCTATGGCGAGGCCCACGATTCTGGTGATGAACCGCCCACGCAGCGCGCGCTGCGGCTGGAGGCCGGCCAAGTCTTCAGGGTGGAGCGGCTGCGCGCCCCTGATTGCCCGACAGGCTTGCTACAGGTCTACTCACCTTATTTTGATGCAGATGATTGTCGCGCACTGAGTCAGCCCGGTCAGCGCGGGCTCTCTGCTTACACTTATCGCGCCAGAACCATTGACGCTGATGCCTTACCGGGTGTCACAGACTACTGCTCGGGGCAGAATGAATTTGGTGAGATGGCGTGCACATTCCGGGCCCCGGATGGCTATGTGTGGATGTGGGTCGGTGTCTGATCGGTCTCGGCGCTATCCCTTACAGGCTTTTTTCATTTGCCTTATTGCCTATACCACCGCGCGAATTGATCTGGCTCTGAACTATGGCTAGCGGATATCGGGTAAAGGAATTCGGCGGACCGGAGGTGATGATATGGGAGCCCTTGAATCTTGGTGAATTGGCGCCGGATGCCGTCCGCGTGCGCGTCGGCGCGAGCGGCATCAACTTTGCGGAAACCCGCATGCGCGCGGGGGACTACAGCGGTCAGGAGTTGCCCTTTGTCATGGGCATGGAGGTCGCCGGGAGTGTCGAGCAAGTTGGCCGCGAAGTAGCGGGCTTCGAGGTGGGCGACCGTATTTTTGGTCGCGTGCGCGGTGCGCATGCTGAAGTCGTTGACTGTGATCCCGCCCATCTGATGCCCTTACCCGAGAATCTGAGCTTCACCCAGGGTGCAGCCATACCGGTGGGTTGGCTGACCGCCTGGCATGCCCTGTATACCGTTGGCCGCATGGCCCCGGGGGATCGCGTATTGGTAGAGGCGGTTGGAGGGAGCGTCGGGAGTGCGGCGCTGGCTCTCGCCAAACAGGCGGGATGCTGGACACTGGGTGCGGCAAGCCGCAATGACAAGCTGGCGCGCGCTGCTGCATTGGGATGCGACGCTGTAGTGAATTACACCTGCGAATCAGTCTCCGAGCGGGTAGCGAGCTTGACCAATGGTGAAGGCATGGATATCGGTCTGATGACCATTGGTGACGCCACCGCCCATGAACTGATCGATTCCATGGGCATGGATGGCCGTGTCGTGATGTTCGGTAGCACCGGCGGTCGCGATATCACGTTCAATCTTCGTATCGGTATTCTGAATATTCAGCTTTTGTCCATGAGTATCTCCACCAGCCCTGCCTTTATGACAGGCACCATGCCCGACTTTCGTGACCGCGCGCTGCCGCTGTTTGCGAGCGGAGAGCTGACCCCTGTCGTTGACACAGTGCTGCCGATGTCCGAGCTCGTGCGCGCGCACACCATGGTGGATGAGCGCACGCATTTTGGAAAAGTGATTCTGGTGAACGACGAATAGTGTGATCAGCCGAGTGGCGATGACTGACACGAAATCAAAACAGACGGGGCCAGCGTTCGACGCCCAAAGAGAGAGAAAAAACGATGCTCAGAGCAAATTTCAATCGGAACTCGGATCGGACATGGCACGGCAGCTGTCTGATGGCGGTCATGATGTGGCTTGTGGGGGCATGGGCTGGCAGCGCTGTTGCCTTAACGACAGAGGCGCCCATAACTGACAAGCCATGGCGCGAGGCCGTAATCAGTGTCACGGACCCGGACGTCACCGCGCGCTTCTTTAAGGAGATCGGCGGTTACGAGGAGCTCGGGCGGGGCCCGCTATCCCCATCCGCCATCGCCGCCTGGGGATTAGCACCGGATGCAGGCGGGGTGTATTTGCTACTTCGTGCCCCCATGGGCGGCGACTTTGGTCACGTGCGCTTGGTCAGTTTCGACAATGTGGGCAGGCAGATGCCCATGCGCCCCGGTGCCCGAGCATGGGATACCGGGTGCTATTTCAGCATGATGATTCGAGTCAAAGATATGCGATCCATTTATGACGATGCCATCCGATTGGGTTGGTGGACAGAGACGCCGATTACCGCACTGCGGTTTGGGGAGTCTGATCTCAGGGTCGTCATTTATCGCGGACCTGATGGGGTNCAAGTACAGACATATGACCGATTGAGCCCGCCGCTTCCCAAGGCGATCCCCGATTTTGAGCGGATGACAGCGCCTTTCAATATGATGCAAATGGTTGCCGATCGGGATATGGCCTATGACTTCTTCACCGGGGTCTTGGGATTTGAAACGTTTTATAAGGGTAAGCCATACACCGCCAAAACCCCGACGCCCACGCCGATTGGCATCCCGCTCAGTCTTACCACGTCCGTGCCTTATCGTGCCGGCATCGTGTACCCCGTTGCTGGTGAATTTGGCCGGATGGAGATGATTGAGGTCATGGGTCTCGATGGCTTCGATTATTCTGATCAGTGCGAGGCTCCCAACCTCGGTATTCTCGCCGTGCGCTATCCGGTGGAGGACATTGATCAAGCCAGAGCAACAGTGCTCCGCCGCGGTGGTCAGTTGTGGCGAGATGTCAGTCAGGTTGTCATCGGTGATATGGGCGAGGTCTCACTGTTTTCGGTGAAAACGCCTGACGGCGCCATCATGCAGTTTTTCGCGCCCTAGACCACACGCAAGGTGGTACTTGGAACCGAGGGGGCACTAGAGATGAGGGGTAAGGATGCAGCATGTTGGCAATGAATCATAACGGGGCTGCTCATGAGACGCGTCGAAGGCTATTTTGGCGACGGGTATCGGTGTGTTTCTTGTGTGCCGTGGTGACGACAGCAGCGCAGGCGCAAACCGCAAGGATCAAACGGATCTCCCTGATGACCCCTGATCTGGACCGTTCTATTGCGTTTTTCACTGAGGTGGTCGGTTTCTCCCTCGACTTTGAGGGCACACTGCCGCCTGGCGGGGAGCCGTTTCTGGGCCCGGTTTTTAATATCGATGTGTCGCGGCCGATCCGCCGAGCATTGCTGTCAACCGAAACCGAGCCGCGCGGCTTGTTTTTGATCGAGCACCCGAGATCGCCCCGGGTGGATGATCGCCTGCCGACCGCGGTGGTGACCGTGTTACAGGTAAGCCACATAGAGCAGACTTTGGCACGGGCACAGGCTTTTGGGGCGCCGGTCAGTGAGACAGTGACAGACGTGACGCCCGAGGGTGCGCCATTCAGTGAGGCCATGATCACCAGCCCAGGCGGGCACGCGATTCTCGTCTATCAAGTCGGTGAGTCTAGCGAGCCCTGACGCCCGGATAGGGTATTGAGCCCAGCGGGGCTTTTCTCTAACATCCGCGACCCGTGCCGGTGTAGCTCAGTTGGTAGAGCAGCGCATTCGTAATGCGAAGGTCGTAGGTTCGACTCCTATCTCCGGCACCACTTTGACGCCTATATTTCGTTACATATCAATAGTTTATGGGTATACTTCAGGGATCACTCCTCAACTCACGCACCAATATTCGGGTTCAAGAGATGCTATCTGGGGAGAGACAATCCCGTGCAGTAACAACTGCATCGCCTGAACTCGGATTGAATCGCTGGAGATTGATAGGCGGGGGGGGAGGGGGTCGACTGAAAAGGCAGTGCCGTATGCAAGCGTTACAGGTGGTTAAACAGCGGTTGCGTGAGGGCTGCTGACAAGACTTTTTGCAGAGCTAAAGCTCCAACGCCCGCGCATACTTCTCTAGTATCGAAAAATCCCAATCTGCAAATCTCAAACGGACTGAATACTCACCGTAAGTCTCGAACCAGCTGGAGTTTTCATCAAGAAGCCTTGCGCCGACTCGCCACCCCACCTTTCCTGAGAAAGATGTACAAAAAAGCTCAAATGGTTCGCCGCTATCGTCATACACTTGCGTCATAACTATGGCGCCCACCTCACAGTCGTCTTGGAAATAAGCTGCTGCGAGCAAACTACCATCAAGTTTCTTTTTGGCTCGAACAGTAAGTTCCAGAAGAGGGAAGTGACGCTCGATAAAGTTCCCAGCCTCTGACGGTCCGCGTTCGCCAGCAGACT
>PAGS01000049.1 GCA_002705465.1 Halieaceae bacterium | reverse complement strand
CTACCACCGTGTACGAGAACGGTGTCACCCGCGCTGAGTTGACCCCGCTCGACGACGTTGTACCACACCGTGAGAAGCGCTTCGGGAAGCGCGGCCCCTTCTTCGGTGGTCAGGTTGTCGGGGAGCATCAGGCAGTGGTCCTCGCGGGCCATTGCAAGGGTGGCGTAGCCGCCGCCGTGGGTCAGTGCGCAGACCCGGGCTCCGACCTTGAGGTGCTCGCAACGGGCACCGACCGCGACGACCTCGCCGGCAACCTCGAGCCCCGGTACAGGCGACGCATCGGCGGGTGGTGGGTAAAGTCCCAGCCGCTGTAGCAGATCAGCGCGATTAATGCCCGCGTGGTGAACCGATATCAGTACCTCATCATCGGCGGGTAAGGGTAGTTGGTCACGGATGACATCAATCGTCTCGGGGGTTGTGAATTCGATGTAGTGTCTGTCCATGGCCTCGCTCGCGGATTCTGACTGGTCAACGCAGATTGGGTGTTGCTGGCGCGCTGAGGTCGATAGACTACCCTGTCAGGCGGCTTTCCGGGAGCGGACGTGATGTTGAGATCCATGCCACTGCGGCGACTCAAGCGCGGTTTCAAGTTGGGACTGATCAAATTGTTGATTGGCAACAAGGCCGCGGGGGTTCACCTGTCCTATGTTGGACGGGGCTCAACGGCTGATCTGTGTCGTCGCATCGCCGATATTGGTCACACCGATGTGCTCGTGGTCACCGACAAGGCACTCAAGGAGCTCGGCTTGGCAGAGCAGGCCTTGTCCGGATTGGCCGAGGCGCGCGTGACACTGCACTGGTATGCCGGCGTCGACCCTGACCCGACCTTTGCCCACGTACTAGAAGGCCGGGAGGTGCTGAGATCGGCAGGGTGCACTGCCATCGTCGCGGTCGGCGGCGGCTCGTCGATGGACGCGGCGAAAATTATTGCCTGTACCCGCTCGAGTGATGAATCGCCCGATCAATGGGTGGGGCTCAACAAAATTCCCGATGATGTATTGCCGGTCTACGCCATCCCCACGACATCAGGGACAGGCAGCGAGGCGACGATGGGTGCAGTGATTAAAGACCCCGCCGAGCAACTCAAGCACATCATTGTCGGTGATGATTTATTGCCGCAGGCCGTCGCTTTGGACCCTGACTTACTGCTTGGGTTACCCGCTGCAGTGACAGCAGCGACTGGCATTGACGCGCTTACACATGGCATCGAGGCTTACATCTGTATCTGGGATCGCGGCACACGGCAGGAGAACGGCCGCCTTGCGGTACAAGGCGTTTTCCGTTGGCTCGAGCGCGCTGTGAGTCATCCGGAGGATATCGAGGCCCGGCAGGGGATGGCGGTCGCGGCTTATCACGCCGGTGTCGCCATCAATCAGGTCGGCGTCGGCAACGTGCACGCGATAGCGCATCAATTGGGTGCTCGCTATGGCATCCCCCATGGTCAGGCTAATGCGCTGGCTTTGCCCCATGTCCTGCAGGCCTGCCTGGCCGAAGCCGAAACCGAGCTTGCCGAGCTTGCCGTGGTGACTGCCGTCTCCGACGCGGCGTCGCCGGCTGCGCGCGCGCAGGCCTTTGTTGATGCGGTAACAGACTTGATCAGGAAGGTTGGCATCGATGAGACCGACGCCCGAATCCAAGCAGCTGACTGGGAAGTCCTGGCCCACGCGGCGATGGATGAGAGTGATGGCTATGTGTCGCCGCGGCTGCTGACCAAGCCGGAAATCATGGATACCTTAAAGCGCATTACTGCTAGCTGATTTCTTTGATCCAGGCGCCCGCCAGCGCCATGAATCGCTGGTGCCCGGGGGTGGGCCCCTCAGAGCAGGGGAAACCATGCGCTTCGTCGGNGAAATGCTCGTGCTGNACTTTGACGCCNGCGAGNTCNANCGCCTTNGCGAGTCTCCTGCCGTCATCCCTGAGTGGATCNCGNTCAGCCGTGATNAGCAGNGAGCGNGGGAACCCGGCAAACGNGNTCCTNCGGCCNGGAAACATGATCTCGATNTNNGGNTCTGCGGNNGCCAATCCGTTNAGATAAGTNTCGGTGAACCACCGCATNATNTTGGTNGTCAGCGGCCCGCTCTTCGCGTGCTCGGTATAGGAGCGGACNTCNGCGTGATAGTGCTGNNTTGCAGGGTAAATCATCANNCAGCCCCGCAAGCGCGGTTCATCCGGCATTCTGGCNGCGGTGGCCAGCGCCANNTTGCCNCCGGCGCTATCCCCNGCGAGCACNACCTCGCCNTTNTTNGGCGCNAGNGCGTTGAGGTTATCGATGATCCAGCGCGATGCGGNCATGGCATCTTCATGGGCAGCAGGGAAGGGGTGNTCCGGCGCCAGACGGTAATCGATCGACATGACCGAGCANCGCGTTTTNGCNGCNAGCAGCAGGCAAAAGGGGTGATGGGTATCGAGGTCGCCGATNGTCCAGCCGCCGCCGTGAAAATAAATCATCAGCGGGCGNTTACGCGAGCCGTGGTACATCCGTGCGCTGAGTGTNTGCCCTTGCAGAGGGAGNTGCAGCGAACTGGTGTTGAGCTCCGGCAGTGGGNTNTTCTCCCACGCCAATCGATTCATGCGCCGGTAGTACCAGCGGTACGCAAGCGTTTTGAGTCGATTTNTGAGCGTTGTCACACGTANTTACTCTGCGTCGATGTACCGCGCCTCTGGATCGGATTGGTACTCGTAGCGGTCGTCGGCATTGACTCTCCGCNTGATGTTACCGCGGTGCAANAGATAATTCAGGTGTGCCACGGTTTCACCNGTTGCCATNTGGATCTCGCCGTCACCGATTTCCCGCCCAAACANGCANCCGAAGCACTCGGGCANGAGTNTGGGTTNCATCAGCAAGTCNTANAGGTNGGCCAGNGCCAGNCGATGGCTGTCGATGATCTGATTGAGNCGNACGCGNACACCGGTGAACGGNGACTGATGNGCNGGNAGNACCAGCAGNTCNTCGGGCAACATGCCGAGNAGACGCGTGNTCGANGCCAGCCAAGCCTCCAAAGGGTTGCCATCGGGTTCAGTCGGGAACACCGAGACGTTCGGTGTAATGCGCGGCAGTATCTGATCACCGGCGATGACCAACCGCAGGGCTGGGCAGTACAGGCAAGCATGATCGGGAGAGTGGCCCTGACCGGTCACGACCTGCCAGTAACGACCGCCGATCGAGAGCGTTTGCCGATCGCTGAGGCGTTGGTAATTGTGGGGCAGGGGTGTCGCGAACTGGCCGAAACTGCCAAAGCGCTCTCGATAGTTCTCCAGCTGCTCATCGGAAAACCCGGTTCGGTGGTAAAACGAGGTTGCGGCGGATGGCGCCTGCTCCCCGGTATAGCCCATGATGAGACTACCCGTGAGGAACTCGGCCTGCGTCATATGTAGGTCGCAGGCGAATCGCTCGCAGAGCCAACCGGCGAGGCCGATGTGGTCGGGGTGCATGTGCGTACAAATCACGCGCTGCACCGGTTTGCCCTCCATGAACCCGTCGAAAAGCGATTTCCAATGTGCTTTTGCTGAATCGAGGTTCAGGCAGGTGTCGACGATCGTCCAGCCGTCGCCATCCTCGAGCAACCACAGGTTGATGTGGTTGAGGGGGCCGGGCATGGTGAAGCGGACCCACCAGACTCCGGGCGCTACCTCAAAGGGGTCATCGCCCGGGTGCTCCAGCCTGCCCCAGGGGTAGGTCAGTCCTCGATACTGCTCATCGACGCGTTGCAGAGTCATAGGTCCTCACTCATTGAGCCGGCAGTTTGCGCGCCAGCGCGCGCGCTGTCTAGCAAGCTCTCCCTTTGGGGTTACTGACAGTCTCGATATCGGGTGTGATACTAAAAAAGATTAAGATTGTCTGCAGGTTGGGAGGCCAAACGCGCCCCGCTACCCTGCAGTCGAAACCCGTTAGTTAGAGGAAAGCATCATGACCGCGAAGCTCGATACGCAGGCACTCAAGCAGCTGGATCAGGCGCATCATCTTCATCCTTTTACGGATTTTGAGGATTATGCGCAGCATGGTGGACGGATCGTCAGTCGCGCCGAGCACGTTTACATCTACGATTCGGATGGCAACAAGATTCAGGATGGCATGTCGGGCCTGTGGTGCTGCAACCTGGGCTACAGTCAGGATCGAATCAAAGAGGCTGTGGCACAGCAACTGGCTGAGCTCCCGTTTTACAACAACTTTTTTAAGTGCTCTAACCAGCCAGCGGCGGAGCTGGCGGCGAGACTGTGTGAGGTGACGCCGGAACGATTCCAGCACGTCTTCTTTACCAATTCGGGATCCGAGGCCAACGACACGCAGATAAAATTTGTTCATCGTTACTTTGATCTGCTGGGTCAGCCGGAAAAAAAGCTGATCATCAGCAGGCACAACGCTTATCACGGCAGTACGATCGGGGCGTCATCTCTGGGTGGCATGTCGGCCATGCACAAACAGACCATGGGCCTTGATTACGTTTACCACATCCAGCAACCACATTGGTTCGAGGAAGGGGCTGATCTCGACCCCGACGCCTTTGGTATCGCCGCGGCGCGGGAGCTTGAGAAAAAAATCGATGAGTTAGGTGAGCACCGCGTGGCGGCATTTATCGCCGAGCCGGTGCAAGGGGCAGGTGGTGTGATTGTTCCGCCCGAATCGTACTGGCCAGAGGTCAAACGGATTCTGGATGAGCGCGACATTCTGTTGATTTCTGATGAGGTCATCTGTGGTTTTGGCCGCACGGGCAAGTGGTTTGGTTTTGAGACCTATGGCGTCGAGCCCGATCTTGTGACCTTTGCCAAGGCAGTCACCAACGGGTACATGCCACTGGGTGGCAGTTTGGTCAGTAAGAAGATCTCCGATGTGTTGCTCTCAGGCGGCGGGGAGTTCGCTCACGGGCTGACCTATTCGGGACACCCGGCATCCTGCGCAGCGGGACTGGCTACTCTCAGCATTCTTGAAGAAACCCAGATCATAGAGAAGGGTGTGGTCGAGCTGGCCCCCTATTTTGCGAGCCGGTTGATTGAGCTGGCGGACCATCCGATTGTTGGTCAGGTCCGGGTGAAGGGGTTATTTGCCGCCGCTGAACTTGTGCGGGACAAATCGTCGCGGGAGCGTTTGGCACCCGAGTCTGCCGCTGCTGTGCACTGCCGCGATACTGCCATCACTCAGGGGTTGATGGTTCGTCAAACGGGAGACGCGATGATTATGGCGCCACCTTTTGTGACNGAGCGCTCCGAGATTGATTTTCTGGTTGATCAGTTGGCCATAGCCCTCGATCGCACCGCGCAGCATTACGGAGTGTTACCCAGCACGATCTGATCTGGGGTTTCATCACCGTCGTATCTAACCGCCTATGAGGCTGGTCGATCGCTTTTGGTTCAACGCCGTGTGGTTTCAGGCCACTTGGTTTTGCTGTGTACTGGGCCGCGAGGCCTGGGCGCCCGTTGCGCTCTTGTCTCTGGCGCTCCATTTTTTTCTCGTTGAGAGCGTTCCTGCAGAGTTTCGCCGGTTACTGCCCGTCGCGCTGACAGGTATCGCTGTCGACGTGATGCTCACCGTGCTCGGCGTCTTCGACTTCTCGGTTGCGACACTGGTGCCCCTGTGGCTCATCATTCTGTGGTGGGTATTTGCTGCTGCTGTCTACCGAAGCTTCGCTAAGATAGGCCAATCCCTGTGGCTGGCCGCGGTTTTAGGTGGCATTGCGGTGCCGTTTAACTACATGGTCGGAGCCGGCGTGGGAGCGGTTTCACTGCCCTACGGCAGTACGGTGACGGTCGCGATCCTGGTGGCTGTGTGGGCGGTGCTGCTGCCGCTGCTGTATCGCATTAGTCAGCGCATGGCGCCTGCCCTGTGAAACGCTCCTTATGTTGTCTTGCCTTGTGGTTAATAACCGCTTTGTCCGCGCTCGGCGAGGATTCGGCTTCAACCGCTGTCGATGCGACGTCTTCTCAACCCATGCCATCGAGTCGGGAATTCCTGNCGCTCTCTACCGCGTCGTGGCCGCTGGTGGGAGAGGCGCGGCTAAAGGTGCTGTTATGGAAAGTCTATGACTCGGCGCTGTATACACCGAGCGGACGCTGGCTCGGTGCCGGTCCCTATCANCTGTCGCTNACTTATCTTCGCGATATNCCNGTCGAGCAACTGATNAAAGAAACCCGNAAAGCCTGGGATGAGCAAAANCGGGCGCATCCCGAGCAGGAGAATTGGCTNCNAGCGCTCGCCGAGATGTGGCCNGANATCNGCNCNGGTGACAATCTTGTCTTNGGTGTTGGCGCCGNTGATCAAAACCAGTTNTGGTTCAACGGGCNGTCGNTNGGCGGCATCGATCACCCCGATTTCGCGGCNTTCTTTGGCGGCATCTGGCTNNGCGNGGATTCACCNCGACCTGCCCTNAGGGCTCGCTTNATCGGCGAGCAGGANTAANATCCCGAGGGTNGTGATCGGCAANCGNTCAAGTNCCTGTTGNAGTTGTTGCGCNATGTCACCGNTGATGTCGNTGNCGCTCATGATGGTGTCGCGANANNGCTNNNNTGATAGCCCAACANNGGATCCTCCGAGNCNTGCCCCGTGTGGCTCGCCAACGCGTCGACAAACAGGTAGAACAATTCGGCCTGCGAAGAGATATCGAGTTTGGCGTAGGCGTGCTTGCGATGGAGTTTTACGGTCTCTGCGGAGATACCGAGCTTCTCGGCTACGAGTCGGGTGCTGTGCCCTAGGAGCACCAGTTCGATGACCTGTTGCTCACGGCGGGGCAGGACTGATGAGCCAAAAGCCCCGAGAGCGCTGTGGAGCCGCTCGCGCAATCCAGCCTCCCTCGGCGCCATGGATGCGTCACGCCAGTGTTTGCAGACCAGCGCTTCAATGGCCGGCGCAATCGTATCGAGTTGATCGAACTGGCGTTTGGAGAACTTGCGACTCCCATCGGTCATTCCCAGCGCGAGATTCACGAAGCCGCTATTAAGCGGAATCANTAATCCGCATTCATCCGAAAAGCCACACTCGTGATACCAGGTGCGAAAATATTCGCTCTCTTTGAATCCGTTGGGTGCCAGTGTGCTCAGCCTGAAAACACCAAAGCGATTTTCTATCGCGGCAGCGCGATAAAAAGGGTCAAGTAAGAAGGGCCCTTTCACATAGCGATCCAGCGTCGTAGCGCCTCGCCTTTTCGGCGGTAGGGTGTACTCGATCGTCGGGGCCCCCGACTCGTGGTAGCGAATCAGAGAAACATCATCGGCCGCTACGAATTCCCGAATCCCATTGCTTAACGTCTCCGCAAATTGGGCCTCATCCAATTGCAAGGTGGCGTCGGTGACGACGCGGGAAAAAGCAGCCAACACGCTCATTACAATAGCTTAGCGGCTGAGAAGTGGCCGCCTCAAATGTTTTTGCGGAGTGACATGTGGGCCTTGACGGTGCCATTGCACGGCGTCAGGGTTTGCGGGCGTTCAAAGGGACAACCAACATGGCTAACATTCCTCTCATTCTGCATCAATACGACATTTCGCCCTTCTCGCAAAAAGCGCAGAAGATGATGGGGCTCAAAGGGCTCTCGTGGCAGAGCGTGGAGATGCCTATGATTGCGCCGAAGCCCGATGTCGAGGCGTTGACTGGTGGCTACCGTGGCACGCCGGTGCTGCAGATAGGTGGGGATGTCTATGTCGATAACTGGATGATTGCTAGAGCGCTCGACCATGTGTCTCCTAAAACGCCTCTCATCAATGCCCGCGGACCACTCCGTGACGGCGCGATCTATGCTTGGGGTGAGCGGCTGTTCACGCCGCTTCTGCATTCTGCTCTAGCCGCTTACAAAGACCAGTGGGACGCCGATTTCCTCGCTGATCGAAAACGTGTTTTCCCCGATGTCGATTTCGACGCGTTGGAAGTTCACGACGCCGAGCGCCTGAGTCAGATCCGCGCCTATTTGGGCGCTATCAATGCGGAGTTGAAGCTGTGTGGAGGGTTTTTGGGTGGAGAACGTGCAGACAGCTGGGACATTCACGCCTGGGGTTTGGTGTGGATGATCAAGAGCGCTCTGCCGGAAGTCTCGCCGGTCGTGGACTACTTCCCGGCGCTCATGCAGTGGTATGACCGAATGACCCAGATCGGCACGGGCCACCGTGAGGATGCAGAGATAGAGGTGGCGTGGCGTGCGCTGAAATCCTCCGAAAAGCGAGTCCTGCCGCCATCAGACCGAGACGAGCCGCTGTATGAGTGGGTGGGCCGGTCGGTCACCGTCTTGCCCGGTTCCACTGATCGCGGCGGCGCCCAAGGCCGCTTGGCGGCGGTCGATTACGAGCAGGCGGTGCTGGTCGTGGAGCCTTTGCCCGGTATCGAAGCTCAGGTGTGGTTTCCGAGGTTTGGCTACCACATTCGCAAGAGTCGCACTGACGAGCAGACTTGCCCAAAAAAAATGCCGGCCTCAAAGAGGCCAGGCTTATTTGTGTAGCTTCTGTGTTAGAAGTTTCTGCGCGCTTCTTTGATCAGAGAGCCGGTGAATACTACCAATCGAAGTCGATACCACCCTCTAAGCCAAAAGTGATTGGCTGGCCGTAATAAGACATCACCCAGAAATTAGCGACCGGAAGCTCTCCCAGGCGATATTCTTCATCGGTGAGATTTTTACCAAAAGCCCGTACCCACCAAGATCCGCCGTCGGGCCTATAGGTAACCGAAGCGTTGACCAAAGTCCGCTCATCGGTAATTCCATCAGGAGTGCTTGGTACGGAGGTGTAGGCATAGGTTGCCTCATCAACGTAATTGACATTGAGGTTCCATCCTAAATCGCCGCCGGCGAAGTTTTGGTCCAACAGAAAATCCAAGTTGTAGGTCAGCTCGGGTGCTCTCGCAACTGGATTGCCATCGAGTGTTGTATCGATAGTTCCGTCGAAGTTGGTGTCTGCTTGAAACTCCTTAAACTCAGACTCCATCCATCCTAGGCTACCCTGCACGCGGAATCGGTCGGTGACTTGCCAAACACTCTCAGCCTCAAAACCATAGACTTCGATTTCGGCGGCGTTAAAGAAGCGTGTTTCTTGGAAAGTACTCTCGTTGATACCGTCACCGTCGCGATCTGCCTCAATTTCAGCAAGAAGTTGTTGCTGAGAATCATCGTAGGTAACGTAAAATCCAGTTAGGTTTAAACGGAGTTGCTTGTCAA
>PAGS01000048.1 GCA_002705465.1 Halieaceae bacterium | reverse complement strand
AATATCGATGAGGTGATTCGTATTATCCGCGAGGAGGATGAGCCCAAGCCGGTGCTCATGAAGACCTTCAAGATCAGCGATATTCAGGCCGAAGCGATTCTGGACCTCAAGCTTCGCAATCTGGCAAAGCTGGAAGAGATGAAGATTCGCGGCGAGCAGGATGAGCTGTCTGAGGAGCGGGATGCCCTCAAGAAAACGCTGGGCAGCGACGCTCGATTGAAGACACTAATCAAGCGTGAGTTGAAGGCGGTGGTAGACACCCACGGCGATGCGCGGCGGGCGCCGCTTGCTGAGCGGGAGGAGGCAAAGGCCTTCAGCGAGCTGGAGTTGACCACGGCTGACCCACTTACCATTGTGTTGTCCGATAAAGGCTGGATACGGGCTGCCAAGGGCCACGAGATCGACCCTGAATCACTCAGCTACAAATCAGGTGATGGCTTTCGTTTTGCCGCTAGGGGCAAATCCAATTTACCCATCGTTGTGCTGGACTCGACCGGTAGGGCCTACACATTGCCCACCCACCAGCTCCCCTCGGCGCGGGGCCAGGGTGAGCCGCTGACTGGGCGCATCAACCCGCCTTCGGGCGCGACTTTTCAGGGGCTGTTGACCGGAGCAGAAGATGATCGTTTCCTGTTGGCCAGCGATGCGGGCTACGGGTTTGTCGTTGAGTTCCGTCAGCTTCAGGCCAAGAACAAAGCCGGCAAAGCGTTACTGACTCTGCCAAAAAACGCACGGGTTTTAGCGCCGGCCGCGATTGCAGCGGGGGGGCAGGACCCCCTAGTTGTCGTGGCGACCAACGAGGGGCGTATGCTGGTCTTCCCACTGGCTGACTTGCCCGAATTGGCACGAGGCAAGGGTAACAAACTCATTGGCATTCCTTCAGCCAGAGCCGCCGCCCGAGAAGAGTTTGTCGCCGGCCTTTGTGTGGTAGCCGAGGGCGATACGCTGCAGGTCACGTCCGGCGGGCACTACCGCAATTTCAAGTGGTCGGAGCTCGAACATTTTCGTGGCGAGCGTGGGCGTCGTGGCAGCAAGTTGCCAAAGGGCTACCAGAGGGTGACTCGGCTGCAGGTTGTCACTGACTGAAGGTTCAGAACGGCAGTACCCCCTGGGGTGTGTCGTCGTCTGGGGATGTCACGATGCGTCTCAGGCTCTGCAACTGCCGCTCGAGTAAGTCGAGGTGTTTGCCGCTGGTACCGCCCAGAGCCATCCATCGCTCATCAATGACATCGATACCGACCCGCGCCGTCAGGCCTTGATCCTCTGCCGCGTGGGATGACAGCAGGATACCCTCTACCTCTTGGCTGGCGAGCTCCAATAGCTCATCGAGTGTGGCCTGAATATAAAGCCCTGGATAGATGTCCTGATCGTCTCCACGACCTAGCTCACTCAGCCCGATCGCCATCCCGGGTAAAAATCGCAGCCGGTCATGCTTTTCAGCCAGCTCGCAGCAACGCGATAACAGCCAGGCACAGCTGGCGGCGCGTAANACAGGAGAGCCAGCGGCNTGTGTNCCGGAGAAGTAAACCGCGAGCCCAAACTGGCGGATGACGCTNAANTNACCCCCATAAAACCCGGCGCTGCCAAATGCCATACGATGNAGCTTGGCCACGTAGGNTTGCAGGCGCGACTCGTCTAGNGTGTCGAGGTAGGCCGGAAGATGNTTCAGTGAGATACATAGAATCGCAGTCTCGTGATAGTGCTCTTCACTCCGATCCGTAATGTCTTGCGANGTGAGNAAATCAAGNGGCAGNGCNTTAATCCTGTCCTTAAGNTTGTGGACCTCATTCACTGATGCAGAAGCGTCCTCGGTGACNGCGTCGAGTTGCGCCACCGCGTCACTAATATCGCGCGCCAATCGCTGACCCATGGGTTTCGTCAGCGCATAGACCGCGCTNCTNAGCANCANNGACANCGCAATCAAACCCCAGATCAANGTCTCGCGACTCGCACGNTGCTCGCTGAGGTCCAGNTANAGCTCCACTATGCCTGCGCTGTTGCCATCGATCAGTATTTCATATTGAAACGCNTCACNATCTGGCGTCACTTGGCCTCTNACAGCGAGNTCNTTGCCTTCGACATCCAGCGCNCGCGCGGCCGCNAAAAGGCTCTGATCGGCATAGAACTGCAGCTCAGNCATCAGGCCCAACCGGTCNCCGGCAGNGAGNTCAATCGCGGTCCTCGCGGCGAGTTGCTGTGCTGCGGCGCGGGCNTGCTCGCTCAAAGTGGTNTTCTGAATGGACAGCGTTGACTGCGCCGCCACGATCACGAGNGCCAGNGTNGCGATNAGGCAACACCCCGCCGCAGACANTGCGAGCTGTTGAGATAGNGNTAGATGGCGTAGTCGCTGCAAGAGCTGCCTCAAAGATTTTCTCCGGTGAGCGCCAGATCAGTATAAACTTCAGACGCTGNGACAGTAGGCCAATTGTCGCACNGAANNTGATGCTGACAACAGGAANCNGCCGCGNGGNNNGNGCNACACACTCNATTGTCTTGATGGCGCCCGGCGGCGCGANANTGGACNTCGNCCNAGTNTCGGAAGTNGTCGAAGGCGCCGGCGCCCGGGTCTTGGCATCTCGNNCNATANCTGNNCCTGTCTCCCTTNCNGATCGCAGGACGGTTCACGGCTTGTTGATTTCCTGNGNNGATGGCGAGGCNGTGTCGGCNCNACTNAGNGANCTCTCCGATNAGNCCGGNATCGANATCGCGTTGCAGACACGCAGCGAGCGATGCCGCGCATACCGGCTCGCGGTCTTNGANATGGACTCNACGCTCATCGACTGNGAGGTGATCGATGANTTGGCGAGCGCCGCGGGNGTGGGTAANAAAGTCTCNGACATTACGGCGAGTGCGATGCGTGGCGAGCTCGACTTCGACGAGAGTTTTCGCACTCGTCTCGCNTTGCTGGAGGGTCTTGATGCCGNTGCGGTGCANGCGCTGGCNGACCGATTNCCGGTGAAGGAGGGGCTNCGTGAAATGATCACTACNCTGAANGCCCGGGGCATGACGACAGCCATTTTCTCCGGCGGATTTGCGCCGATNGCANAGCGNCTGCAGTCGGATTTCGGNTTTGANGAGGTGGTCGCCAACGCNCTCGATGTGGAGGATGGCAAANTCACNGGCCGGGTCGTGCCGCCCATTNTNAATCGCGAGTACAAGGCCCGTGCNCTGCGCNNCTTGGCTCGGCGTCTGGATATCAGCCTTGATGNTTGTATCGCAGTGGGNGATGGCGCNAACGACCTGTCCATGATGGCAGCCGCCGGCTTGGGNGTGGCGTTTCANGCCAAACCTGCAGTGCGAGCCGCNAGCCCNATCGAGGTCACCCATTGCGGCCTCGACGGCGTGTGCTACCTGCTNGGTAATGANGGTGAGTTCGCAGTCGACTGACTGANCATCGTCGCCGTTTNTTATCCCGCTGGGGTATCATCACGCTTTTGCGTATTGGGTCATCGGNGATGCCAAACTTTTCCACTAATGAATTCAAACCCGGCCTGAAGGTCATGCTGGANGGCGAGCCCTGCTCCATTCTTGAGAACGANTTTGTGAAACCGGGCAAAGGGCAGGCGTTTAACCGNGTCAAACTCCGCAACCTGAAATCGGGTCGCGTCTGGGAGAGAACATTCAAATCCGGAGACACNCTCGAGGGTGCCGATGTCATGGACGTCGACCTTGAGTACTCCTACACCGACGGCGAGTTCTGGCATTTNATGGACCCCTCCACCTACGAGCANTNCGGCGCTGATNGCGACGCCGTTGGCGAGGCNGAGAAATGGTTNAAAGAGCAGGAACGCTATGAGATCACNCTCTACAATGGANNACCGCTGGCCGTTACCCCGCCTAATTTCATCGAGCTTGAAATCACCGAGACNGACCCGGGTTTAAAGGGNGACACTGCNCANGGCGGCAGCAAGCCAGCGACCTTGAGCACCGGCGCCGTTGTGAGAGTGCCGCTGTTTATTACCGAGGGCGAGGTGATTCGNGTCGATACCCGCACCGGNGAATACGTGAGTCGCGCCAGTAAAAACTGATCATGACGGATTGGCGGCCNTCGGCGTCGCTGGTCAATCTGACCGAACGCGCCAAATTACTGGCGCAACTNCGAGCNTTTTTTTCNGTTAGANNGGTGCTCGAGGTTGAGACGCCNTTGCTCTCACAGGCCACGGTGCCNGACCCCGGTATTGCNGTGTTTCAATTCCCAATTGGCGGCGGCGATAGCGAGACNCGATATCTGCAGANTTCACCAGAGTTCGCCATGAAGCGGCTACTGGCTGNGGGGGCTGGCGATATCTTCCAGATCGCCAAGGCCTTNCGTTNCGGTGAGGTTGGCCGGCATCANAACCCGGAGTTTTCACTACTCGAATGGTATCGCCTTCGCTGGGATCACGCCGNNTTGATNCGCGANGTGGCGGCGTTGGTGGNGGAGGTGTTGGGGANCCAANGCTGGCAGGTNTGGCCCTATCGNNCCTTGTTCGGCGAGCTNNTGGCCATTGATCCCTTNGAGGGGGGCGACCCTCANTCTGTGCCAGCNAGCTGGCTGGANATTGCCAGAGAGCANGTGGGTGAAATCCCCGAAGNGCTTGATCGAGAAGCCGCTCTGGACCTGCTCATGAGTCACTGCATCGAGCCTGCTATTCGTGATTGGGGTGTCGTATTCATTACTTATTTTCCGCCCTCGCAAGCAGCACTGGCGCGAATACAACGCGTCGATGGCACTGAGGTCGCTGCACGTTTTGAGTGCTATGTGCACGGGCAAGAACTCGCCAACGGGTATTGGGAACAAACCGACGCCGAAGCGCTCACGGCTCAGCTGAATCGGGAGAATGCGCGCCGCAAAATGCGGGGCCTCATGCCGCGACCGATCGACGAACGACTGCTCGCAGCGCATCAGCACGGCTTGCCGGATTGTGCAGGGGTTGCATTGGGAGTAGATCGCCTGCTCGCCCTGAAGCTTGGTGCCGAGCGCCTCTCGTCGGTGATTAGCTTTGACTGGCCCGTCGCCTAATCGTTGTGAGTGCTCCGCTACACACTGTGTTGGGTACAAACCGAGGTCACCAATAAGGCATCGGGATTCAAAAGGTATGCGGATTAATAGTGCATTGGGCTTGGGTCGGTGTGGCTTGATCGCGCGGCGGGGGGCTTTTCTCTGGGCTAGCTCTTTTCCGAGAGTGATCACGTCGCAACCGCAATCACCGGCCCGTAAATATCAATGAAAGCTCTTGGCGGGCGCTTGGGTAAGCCCGTTGAGATCTCTATGCAGACAAACTCCAGCGCGCCGCGAAAAACCGTGGCTCCTGTCCCCTCACAAACGATCTGCAGGCGACGCGTCATCTTCATACGGCCCGGCCAGTCGGTGATCCAGGTGCCGATTAATAGCTTGTCCCCTTCTCTGGTTGCCTTTAAATAGTCGTACTCAGCGCGGGTGAGCGCCATGGCGCGATCAAGACGCTGGTAGTCCTCAGCTCCCAGCCCGAGAGCGGTCGTATGCGCCCACGCGGCCTCCATGCACCATTCAACGTAGTGGGTGTTCCGGGTGTGGGCCAGCGCGTCGATATGAATAGCCTCAACGGTGACCGACCACAGATAGGGATCCGCAAAATCCCATTGTGCCGCCGTCATGGGCTGGCCGCCCCGGCGCGGGGTTGCGCGATCATCAGGTAACCGAAGATCACTGCCAGTACCGGACAAATCAGATTGAACAGTGCATACGGCGCATACTCAAACATGGCTACGCCCAGTGTCGCTGCCATAAACGCCCCACAGGTGTTCCAGGGTATCAACGCCGAGGTCAGGGTCGCTGAGTCTTCGAGCGTGCGTGAAAGGCTGAGTCGATTCAGCCCGCGGTCGTCATAGGCCGGCGTAAATAGTCGGCCAGGCAACGTGATAGCGAGAAACTGGTCGGCGGCGAGTACGTTGGTGAGGAAGCCGCCCCCCACAGTAGCCAGAATCAGATCACCGGTGCGTTTGACACCACGCAGGACGACATCAAGCAGTTGTCTCAGAATGCCGGTGCTGTCGAGCATGCCGCCAAAGGTCATGGCGGTCAGGATCAAAAAGATGGTGTTCAGCATGCTCGCGAGCCCGCCCTTGTCGAGCAGCTTGCTGAGCTCACCCATACCCTCGGGTGACTGATAGCCGGAAAATAAGGCCATCCACAGCCCCTGAATCAGCGGTGCAGGTGAATCGGGGTGTGTTGCGGTGGCGAGTTCGCAAACAACGTCGCTCTGCAGACCCGCCGCCAGCAGTATGCCTGCCAGCGTGCAGATCAGGATTGCGGGGTATGCCGGGACGCGCCAGTAAATGAGCCCCAGCATAAGTACCAGCGGCGATAGAACAAAAGGTGAAATGGCAAATTGGGCGTCGAGTGCCGCCCGAATCGAGGCGATATTCTCCGGCGTTGATGCCCCCTCGCTACCAATCAGTGTGAAAATCAATAGTGCGGCGATAAAAGCCGGCAGCGTTGTCCACAGCAAGTTTTTGATGTGCTCAAAGAGATCCACGCCGACCGCCGCGGCCGCCAGATTGGTGGTGTCTGAGAGCGGTGAGAGTTTGTCGCCGAAATAGGCTCCCGAGATGACGGCGCCTGCCGTGACAGCCGGTGAAAGGGAGTAGGTCGTGGCGATGCCCATCAGGCCAATCCCGAGCGTCCCGGCGACCGTCCAGGAGCTTCCCAAACTGAGAGAGGCCAATGCGCAGATGACCGCCCACGCGGCATAGAAGAGACCGGGATCCAGGAGCGCTACACCGCAGTAAATCATGGTGGGAACGGTCCCGCTGATGATCCAGCTGCCGATCAGTGCGCCAACGGAGAGCANANTCATCATCGGCATNATNGACACNGTGATCGCGCCAACCATGCCATCCTGAATNGCCTGCCAGCNCATACCCCGGCGCCAGCCNACNAGCATGGTGGCAGCCGAAGCAATGATCAATGCGACCTGATTGGGTCCGTAGGANGCGTCCGAGCCAAANAGNGNCACTGAGGCCGATAGTAGGGCAACCAGCAGNATGATCGGCGCNAGGGACAGCAGCATAGGCGGCGGGTCAGGCCGGGCGATACCCCGGCTTGGTCATGGTGATTTGGTAGGTACCNATGATGCGCTCCCGAAAGCCCCCCTCGCAATAGCTGAGGTAGTAGCGCCACATGCGGATGAAGCGNTCGTCGAAGCCCATCTGCCGCACAGTATCGAGCNTGCCNAGAAACCCGTCATGCCANNCGCTCAATGTGTCGGCGTAGTCGCGGGTAATGTCTCGCAANTGGCTCATTTGCATATCGGTNACGCGCGATAGCGAATCGCTGATGACGGTAAGCGAGGGNAAGCAGCCACCGGGNAAGATATAGCGCTTGATGAAGTCCACCGAATCGCGGGCCTGTTCATAGCGTTGCTCGGTCATGGTGATCGCCTGTATGACGGCTTTGCCATGGGGCTTGAGCAAGCGGCTGACGGTGGCGAAATAGGTATCGTAAAACTGGTGGCCCACGGCCTCGATCATTTCGATCGANACCAACTTGTCNAAGNGGCCTTGNAGATCGCGGTANTCATCGAAGAGCACNGTGATGCGATCCTGCAACCCTTTGTNCGNAACGGCNGCGACGGTGTAGTCAAATTGCTCCCGGGANATGGTGGTNGTGGTCACNCGGCAACCGTAGTGTTCGGCNGCGAAAATCGCCATGCCGCCCCAGCCAGTGCCAATCTCCACCAGATGNTCCTCTNGCGTNAGTTCCAGGTCCTCGCAGATCAGNCGCAGTTTGTGTTGCGCCGCGGTGGCCAAGTCACTGTCAGGTGTGGGGTAGACNGCTGAGGAGTACATCATGCTCGGGTCGAGGAACAGNGAGAAGAAATCGTTACCGAGATCGTAGTGTGCCGAGATGTTCTCACGGGATCGNGNNGTGGTATTCCGGCGNGCCCAATGACTGACTTTNAGTGCCANNCGGGCCAGCAGGTNCTGCTTGTCAGACATCGCCTCCAGCATCGCCNTATTGGCGCTGAACGCCCGNGTCACTGCGGTCAGGTCAGGGCTACTCCACAGGCCNTCAATGAANGTCTCGCCGGCNGCGATNCTACCTCCGGTCAANATCCGTCGATACAAATCATTGTCATGCACATGCACCTCTGCATGCGGTGCCGATGGATCAGCNGACGAACCAAAGGTCAGCGTCTCGTTTTGCTCCTTCAGCNTCAGNGAGCCGATCTGCAGCTTNGCCAGNACNTTNAGCATGAATGAGCGNGCCAGACCACCATTTTTCTCCGGCAGCAGCANNGGCAGNTTNGAAATATTCTTGACGCTGTATTCGCTCATGCTGACCCTCTTACGGACGGTTCGTTGAGTCGACGGTTACGTTANTGCGATCGCTTCGGATGAGAATGCAGGCTGACGCCTTTCAAAAACAGACGCAAGGCCTCCCAGTANATACCGGCGACAACTTTCANGGTCATGAGCGGGTAGGAGAGNATCGCTCGGCGGGCGTTGCGAGCGTCTAANGGCTGACCCGTCANCGTNAGCACCGCNTCAAATATGCGCTCATCTCTCTCAAACAAGGCAATCTGNATCTGCAGGTCGTCNCCCGGCGCATTNCTGGCCCANCGATANGTCATATCCATNGGGTTGAAGGGAGANACATGGAGAGCCTTGTCGAANTCTGTGCGCAGTGGCGCATCGTCCCNNGGNGCTTTCAGCACATANCTGTGCCGCTCNCCCCANGGGGTATTGGTGACTTCTGCNACGACGTATTCNAGNTGCTCNCCCGTNGNGTCGTAGCANTAATAAACGGCAATNGGATTATTCTGGTANCCGAAGTAGCGCCAGTTAGCGAGCAGATANATAGGCCCNGTTTGCTGTTGGCCNGTCTCNTCAANGATCCGCNNCCGAACGGCNTCGGCNAGGGGCANGGACTGATCACCCAGNAANTCACCGCGNACAAANCGCGCAGGGGCCCANCGACNGACNGACCACANNGGTAACCGCTNGANNNACTGCGGCAGCGAATCNANCTCCACGAAGGGCATGAANACNTTNTAAGCGAANCGGTGANGCTTCGGGNTGTAGCGAGCGTGCTGTAGGGTGCCGGTGTANAGTCGGTTGGTCACGCCGCCATCTGGCGCGCNGCACAGAGGNTCTCNGCGACTCTGAGCCCNCTGCTCAGNCCNTCNTCGTGAAACCCGTTTTGCCAGTANGCGCCGCAAAACCATGTCCCGTTCNGCCCGTTAATGTCGCCCCAANGCTGTTGGGCCTTCATGCCGGCTAGTGTGAACTGAGGGTGGGCATAATTAAAGCGGCCGAGAATGCGATGTGGGTTGATCGAAGCCGTGTCATTGAGTGTGACACAGAAGGTCTCGGGGGCATCGATACCCTGCAGGATATTCATGTTGTAGGTCACGGTAGCGCGACCACTACCCGGCTTCAGTCGATAGTTCCAACTCGACCATGCGCGCTGGAGTTTAGGGAGCAAACGCGTATCGGTATGCAGAATCACTTCGTTGTCTCGGTAGGGCAGCGCGCCCAACACTGAGCGCTCGTCCTCGGTCGGGTCGCCTAACATTGCCAGCGCCTCGTCGGAGTGCGTCGCAATCACAACCTCGTCAAATTCGCGTGTCTGACCGTTCCTGAAGGCGATTGACACAGGTTTTCCCGGTGGTCGCAGAATGCGCTCGACGGGCATACGGGTGCGAATCTGATCGGCAAATCGCTGCGTCAGGGGCGACAGATACTCTCGACTACCCCCCTCCACGACGCGCCACTGAGGCCGGTTTTTAAGCGACAGCAGGCCGTGGTTGCGGAAAAACCGAATGAAGAATTCAACAGGAAAGTCCTGAGCATCCTCAAAGTCAGCCGACCAGATCGCCGATGTCATGGCCAGCAGGTAACTGCGACTGAAGTGGGCGCTGAACCCGTGCCGTGCCAGATATTCACCCAATGTCTGGTCCCGCGGCAGTCGCCCGCTGTCGAGGTCGGCCATGGCCAATTTATTGAACCGCAGTATTTCCCGAATCATGCTGAGGAAACTGGGGGACAGCAGATTGCCTCGTTGTGCAAAGAGCGTGTTGAGATTGTTACCCGCATACTCAAGCCCGCTCGCCTCGTCGCAGACCGAGAACCCCATTGAAGTAGGCTTGTTGGCGACGCCAAGGTCATCGAACAACTGGATCAGATTGGGGTAATTACGGTCGTTGTAGACGATAAATCCGGTATCCACCGCAAAGCGCCGCGTCCCGATCTGCACGTCGTAGGTCGCGGTATGGCCGCCAATGCGGTCCCGGGCTTCAAATATCTCAACGCGATGGCCCCGCTGGACCAGCTGGTGGGCGCACCCCAGCCCGGAGATGCCCGCTCCTATGACTGCAATGTGCATCGCTGACGACCTCCGGCCACCAGACAGGGAATGGTTATTGCTACTACGAGCCTCAGAGAGCGACGGATCAGCGCTGATTAGTGGTGCTTGACATCGGGTTTTTGACTCATCCGCCCCCGAAATAATAGGAAGAGCCCAGTATCATGGCGAAGCTAGGGGGTGTATCCTATTCTCCCGGGATGGTGGTTTGACTTCTTATGGCAAACAAAAAAGACGCAGGTAATGCTCCCGCGGCGGACAACAGGGGAAAGTGGAATATTCCCACAGGTCGTCGCACGGATGAGTGGAGCGAGGCGCTGGTCCAGATTGGCGAGAGTCAGGACCGGGGTGCCTTCACGCGCTTTTTTCGTCATTTCGCCCCGCTTATCAAGGCCTTCGCGCTGTCGGGCTCGAGTTTGTCGGCCACCCATGCCGACGAGTTGGTACAGGAAGTCATGTTAAAGGTCTGGCAAAAGGCGGGGGGGTTTAACCCTGAGAAGGCGGCCGCCTCGACCTGGGTCTATACCATTGCCCGTAACTGTCGAACCGATATGTTCCGCCGTCTGCAAAAGTTCGATACGCCGCTGGCCTCCGATGACTTTGAGTTGGAAAGCGAGGAAGAAGAGTCTTTTGTCGTGCTTCATACCCGCCGCGGTGCTGAGCGGGTGAGAGAGCTCATGGGGGATTTGCCTCCCGATCAGGCACAAATATTGGCCAAGGTTTACATGGAGGGTAAATCACACTCCGAGGCCGCGGCTGAGCTTGATTTGCCGCTGGGCACCGTAAAATCGCGGGTGCGTCTTGCTATTCAAAAGCTCCAAGGGCTGATGGAGGCCTAGACCATGGTGGTAATTCCCCAGAAAGTCCCAGATTTATTGATGTTTTGGAGTAAACCGTTTGGGTTGGACCCTCGTAATGTGAACGTACATGAGAGTGGTTTGGATTAAATAGTAATGGTGCATCATCATCCCCCAACAGATTTTCTAACGGAGTACGCTGCCGGCGTGCTACCCGTGGCTCAGTCCGCCTGTGTTGCGGCGCACCTGAGTTATTGCCAACGATGCCGACAGGTTGTAGACAGGCTCGAGGATATTGGCGGCGCGCAGCTTGAGCAGCTTGATCCGCAACCGGTTGGGGAATCGGTTCTGGAGCGCGTGATGGCGCGCCTTAATGATCCTGAACCGCTGCGTTACGCACCCAGCGAGACCTCTGAAACGCAGCTACCGGGCCTTTTGGACCGCTTGATTAACGGTGACTACGCCGATCTGGTCTGGAAGCGCGTCACGCAATCGCTGAGCATCAGTTACCTCAAAACTGGCGACCCCAATCACGAGTTCGCGCTGTATCGAATCGCTGAGGGTGGCCGAATCCCCGAACATACCCATGGTGGCAGCGAGATGACGCTGGTTCTGCGGGGTGGCTTCGCCGATGAGAGCGGCGAGTATCACCCGGGTGATTTCCTCGTTCGGGAGGGATGGGATAAGCACACCCCGGTCGCACTGGAAGGTGAAGAGTGTATTTGTCTGGCGGTGCTGGATGCGCCCCTGCGGTTCACCCGGTTGCGACACCGCTGGCTCAATCCGCTTCTGAAACTTCGCGCGGGCTGATCTTTCACCGACTCGTCTCCAGTGGCGCTGTGGGGCTCAGCTCCTGCCAAGCGACCGCCTCAATAATCAGCCGACTGGAAATCCAATAACACCGGGATCGCGGTAATCCCAAAAAACCAGGCGAACTTCACTATGCAATTAGTCATACCCCGTGAAACCCAACCGGGAGAAAATCGCGTCTCCGCGACTCCCGAAACGGTGAAAAAGTTGGTGCGGCTCGGTGCTGAAGTGGTCGTTGAATCGGGTGCAGGCACAGGTGCCGGCATCAGTGATGCAGACTACGAAGCAGCGGGCGCCAGCATCGGTTCAGATCGCTCAGCACTGCTCGCTAGCGCCGAAATGGTGCTTAGGCTGAGAAAGCCTGATATTGAGGAAATCGGTCAGCTGAAGTCTGGTTGCATTCACGTGTCTTACTTAGACCCCTTCAATGAAAAAGACTTAATCAAGGCTTTTGCCAGTAAGAACGTGACCTCGGTGAGTATGGAGATGATTCCGCGCTCCACCCGGAGTCAGAAGATGGACGCTCTCAGCTCTCAGGCGAACCTCGCGGGCTACATGGCCGTCATGCTGGCTGCCAACAACATGCCGAGCATCATGCCGATGATGATGACGCCGGCCGGCACACTGAAGCCCGCCAAGGTGTTTATTATCGGTGCCGGAGTTGCGGGCCTTCAGGCAATCGCCACTGCCAAGCGTCTCGGTGCTCGGGTGACAGCTTTCGATACGCGTCCGGTGGTGGCCGAGCAGGTCGAATCGTTAGGCGCAAAATTTCTGGAGATTGATTTGGGTGATACGGGCCAGACGGCAGACGGTTACGCAAAAGAGCTGACCCCCGAGCAGGTGGAGATTCAGCGTCAGGCCCAGAAAGCAGTGATTGCGGATTCTGACGTTGTGATTACGACGGCACAGGTCTTTGGTCGCAAGCCACCTGTATTGGTAACGGCGGACATGGTTGAAGGCATGTCACCGGGCTCGGTGATTGTTGATATGGCGGCCGAGACGGGCGGTAACGTCGAAGGCTCGGTGCCCGATGAGGTGGTCGACGTCAACGGCGTGACTATCGTGGGCACCGCCAACCTCGCCAATCTGGCGCCGCGCGATGCGACCCAGATGTACGCGAGCAACATGTTTAACCTGGTGGAAGATACCTGGGATGCCGAGGCCAAGCAGTTTGTGCTGGATCTGGAGAATGACATTCTCCCCGGTTGTGTGATCACTCATGGTGGCGCGGTCGTGCACCCCACCATCAAAGAAATTATCGAGGGGGGCAACTGATATGTCCGGCGCAGAATATTTGCTGTTTATCCTGATGTTGTCGATTTTCCTCGGCTTCGAACTGATCAATAAAGTGCCTGCGACCCTGCATACGCCGCTGATGTCCGGCGCAAACGCGATCTCGGGTATTACAGTGGTTGGTGCCGTGGCACTGGCTGGTACGGGTAGCGAAAACATGGCCATGTGGCTCGGTGTTGGCGCGGTCACCCTTGCCAGCGTCAACGTTGTTGGCGGCTACATGGTGACTGATCGCATGCTCGGCTTCTTCAAGAAGAAGGAGGACTGATCATGACGACTGAACTCATGACGCAATTGGGCTACGTCATTGCCGCGGGTCTCTTTATTTTTGGCCTGAAAATGCTGGGCTCTCCGGCGACTGCGCGGCGCGGCAACATGGTGTCTGCGGTCGGCATGCTGGTGGCTATCGTCGCCGCACTCCTCGATCAGGGCATTGTTGAATTCACCTATATTGCCGCTGGCATGGTGGTAGGGGGTGCTGTCGGTGCCATCGCGGCGCGCGCAGTGGCCATGACATCCATGCCTGAGATGGTGGCGCTGTTTAATGGTCTGGGTGGTGCGGCCTCCCTGCTGGTGGGTTGGTCTGCTTTATCTCCCGACTCCGGCACCTTTACTTTGGTGACCATCGTGCTATCGATTCTGATCGGTGGCGTGACGCTGACAGGGTCTCTGGTGGCCTACGGCAAGCTCTCTGAGACGATTGGCAGCGGTGCTATCACGTTCTCTGGCCAACAGATTGTGAATTCGCTTGTGGTGCTGGGCATCTTCGGCGGTGCGGTGATGTTCTGCATGAACCCCACGGACCCTAACTGGCTCTATATGGTGATCGGCCTGGCACTACTGTTTGGCATCATGGCGGTGATTCCGATCGGCGGCGCAGACATGCCCGTGGTGATCTCGCTCTTGAACTCCTACTCCGGTTTGGCGGCGTGTGCGGCGGGTTTTGCGATCAACAATAACGCCTTGATTGTTGCGGGGTCGCTGGTGGGCGCTTCCGGCATTATCCTTACCCAAATTATGTGTAAGGCGATGAATCGCTCTCTCTCTAATGTGCTGTTTTCCGGCTTCGCCAGCGTTTCCAGTGAGGAGACCGTGGTCGAGGGCGAGATCAAGCCGATTTCGGTCGATGACGCCTACTATGTTTTGGAAGCCGCGACCAACGTGGCGATCATCCCCGGTTACGGTATGGCGGTTGCCCAGGCGCAGCATGTGGTCAAAGAGCTCACCGAGTTGCTGGAAAACAATGGTTGTGAAGTGAACTTTGGTATTCACCCCGTCGCGGGTCGCATGCCAGGCCACATGAACGTGCTTCTGGCCGAGGCGGACGTGCCGTATGACCAGCTCCTCGAGATGGACGAGATTAATCCGCGGATGGAAACCGTAGATGTCGCGATTGTGATTGGCGCAAACGACGTGGTGAACCCTGCCGCACGTGAGGTTGAATCTTCACCGATCTACGGGATGCCGGTTATTAACGTCGCAGATGCGCGCACAGTATTTGTGCTCAAGCGCTCTATGGCGTCCGGCTTTGCCGGTATCGAGAATCCGTTGTTCTACAAAGAAAACACCCGCATGCTCTTCGGCGACGCGAAAGAGAGCATCGGCGGCCTGATTCGCGAATTCAGCTGATGGTCTGAGTGTTTTCCAAAAACCCCGCTCCTGAGCGGGGTTTTTTTATTCTTTTCAGATCACCTGCTCACTTTGGAACTGTAGCCTGGCGAGGCGTTGATAGAGATCGCAGCGCTTCATCAGCGCATCATGCGTGCCACTATCGACAACTCTACCCTCATCCATCACTACAATGCGGTCTGCATTAATCACGGTTGAAAGCCGGTGGGCGATGATGATGGTCGTCCGCTCTCGCATGATCTCGGTGAGCGCTTGCTGCACGTGCCACTCGCTTTCGGTATCGAGCGCACTGGTGGCCTCATCAAGTAGCAGGAGTTCCGGATCACTGAGAATCGCTCGGGCCAGCGCAATGCGCTGCCGTTGGCCACCAGAAAGCCTTACCCCTTGTGCGCCCAAATCGCTGCGATAGCCGTCCGGTAGCGTCCGGATAAAGTCGTGGGCGTGTGCCATTCGCGCCGCTGATTCCACTGACGCCTGGGATGGGTCCGTTGCGCCGTAGGCAATGTTGTAAAAAATATCGCCCGAGAACAGTGCGGGCTGTTGCGGCACCAGCGCGATTTTTTCTCGCCAGCTTTCGAGCGCCAGAAGCCTGAGGTCGGAGTCGCCAAATTTGATGGCGCCGGCGGTGGGATCATAAAACCGCAGGATCAGCTCGAAGACGGTTGATTTACCCGCACCCGAGGGTCCGACCAGCGCCACTGATTCACCGTGTTCAATGTCCAAACTGAAGTCTTGGAGCGCCGGGTGGGAGGGTCTGCTCGGATATGCAAAGTGCGCCTTATTGAAACTGAGCACGCTCTGGCTTGCCGCGCTGAGCGTGCCGGTGTCGGCAATCTCACTGGTCTCTGCCAGCAGCTCCATCAGCCGTTCGGCGGCCCCGGCTGCCCGCTGCAGATCACCCCACACCTCGGACAGTGTGGCAAAGGCGGTACCCACCATCACCGCATAGAAAACAAATGCACCGAGCTCGCCGCCGGTCATTCGGCCCTCGATCACGTCCAGCCCGCCTGACCACATCATCCCTACCATGCCGCCCATGAGAAGCAGAATGGCGAATCCGGTCAGCAGGGCCCGCTGCCAGACCCTTGCGCGTGCCACGGCGAAGGCTTGCTCCACGTCATGGCCAAAGGCGGCTTTTTCGGCAGCTTCCCTGTTGAAGCTTTGCACCACTTTTATGGACTGAAATATCTCGCCGGCATGACTGCCGACCTCAGCAATCGTTTGCTGGCTTCGGTTGGAGAGCTTCCTTACCCTCCGGCCGAAAACCAGTATGGGGATCAGCGTCACGGGGACAGCAACCAAAATCACGAGGCTGAGCTTGAGGTTGGTGATCACCATGAGCGTCAGCGCACCCGTGAGCGTGAGTGCGTTGCGCACCGCCAGACTGACTGACGAGCCGATCAGCGTCTGTAACAAGGTGGTGTCAGTCGTCAGGCGAGACATGATCTCGCCCGAGTGGTTGCTCTCGAAATAGCTGGGCTGCATGTGCACCAGGTTATTGAATACCGCGCTACGCAGGTCGGCGCTGACGCGTTCCCCCAGCCAGGAAACGAGGTAAAAACGAATCATCGCGCCAACAGCCATCGCCAGTCCGATGATCAATATAAAGATCACGGCTTGGTAGAGGCCAGAGGGGTTCGACCCGGCAAAACCCTCATCGATCAGCATTTTCACGCCGTAGCCCAGTGTCAGTTGCGCGCCCGCGGTAAACACCAGCGCCACACTGGCACCAATCAGGCGTCCTTTATGGGGCCACAGAAAGCCAAGCAACTGCCTGAGCGGCGCCAGGGATTTGGCACGAGGCGGTGTGTCGTCGGGAGTCACCAGGCCTTCGGTGGACGGCGCTCCGCGGGCGGATTCAGTCACAGTTGAGCTCATTAGTGTGGGGCAACGGGGGGTTCCCTAAAACAACAGTCTACGCGGGACGACACAAAAAAGATCCCACCCCTTTGTTGCCACGTTGAAGGCCACCTCACCCTCGTCGCTTCCGGCTAGCGTGGTGACCCGGAAGTGGCGATACACTGATTCCACTGGGCAGCGGCCCAAGACCATGACTCCCGGCAGGTGACAGTCAGCATGTCGTATACCCGAACAGTGCTGTTTCATTTTGCGGCACTTCATACTCAGATTTCGCGAACCGACTCGCAGAGGTGTAGTGGGAGCTGCGCCGTGCTATCGGCTGGGCTCATCGTCCTGAGCGCCTTACTCGCGCTGCCGGCATCAGCGGACCCATCGCCCATGCCACCTGTATCGGCATATTCAGACAGTCGCGTTTCCAATCCTAGCGGGCCGCGCAATTGGTATTACGGGAAGAAAGGTCTGACCTTTGACCCGGAAGGGCCGACCGCCCTCTGGATTGGCATTCGCCTGCAAACGCGATTCGATGATTACCCCGGCCAAAACCCCAGCGCAGATGACCTGCGTCTGGACAGAGAGTCTGAGCTCGACCTCAACCGAGGTCGTTTGAAAGGAGGTGGGACCCTTGCTGCAGACTGGTTCGAGGTGTATTTCGAGTACGACCAGTCAAGTAACGCCCTGCTGGATCTGAGGACAACTTTCAAGCTGAGCGATGCGCTAACACTCCGAATCGGGCAATGGAAGTCCGACTACAACCGCGAGCGCGTCGACTCATCCGGTAAGCAGCAACTGGTTGAACGATCGATCTCCAACTACTGGTTCACTATAGATCGGCAGCCCGGCGTCGCGCTAAGCGGGCGATTGGGCCGATCAACCCGACTCGACAGTAATTGGTGGCTGGAATATCTCTCCGGCCAGGGTCGCGGAGGCGGATGGGGGTCGGACGGCGGGTTATGGCTGCTTCGTTACCAGTGGAATCCTCAAGGAGAGCCGCTGCCGTTCAGCCAGAGTGATCTGGTTCGCCGGGAGAGACCGCTGACCTCTGTTGCGCTGGCGCTGGTAGATGGAGAAACGCCTTACAGTCGGTTCTCCAGTGCGGGTGGGGGAGCGTTACCCGGCGTGGCCGAGGGTCCTCACGATCTCACTCAGGCGCTTTTTGAAACGGCGGCGCATTGGCGGGGTGTTAGCTGGCAGCAGGAGTATCACAGCAAGCGTATCCGGGACCAGCGATCCGGTCTGACACGTCGGTTAGACGGCGGGTACATCCAGATCGGGAGTTTTCTCAACGAGTGGTGGCGTGGTTGGCCCGCAGCACTCGAGCTTGCAGGTCGCGTGTCGGTTGTTGATCCGGATCACAGTATGACCGGCAATACGGAGAAGGAGCGCAGCATCGGTCTCAATTGGTTTTTTAGCGGCCATCGAAATAAGTTGAGTGTCGATGTGTCTTGGCTGGATTTCCGAGACTCCAGAGAAGACGCGTCGCGCAAGCGCATTCGACTGCAGTGGGAGCTGTCTCTATAGGCTTACCACAGCTCAGATGGTTCGGGATTTGGGCTCCAGCAGTCGACCAAAAAAAACGCCCAACTCGAAGAGCAGCCACATCGGAATCGCAAGTAACGATTGGGAAATGACATCCGGTGGCGTCANAAGCATGCCGAANACAAAGCAGCCNACNATGATGTAGGGCCGTTTTTTGGCTANGGCATCCGGGCTNGTGACCCCGGTCCAGATCAGGATGACAGCCGCGATAGGCATCTCNAAGGCNATCCCAAAAGCCAGAAACAANTTCAGNACGAAATCGAGATAGCTGTTGATATCGGTCATGACCTGCACGCTNTCGGGNCCGACGCTGGTGAAGAAAGCAAATATGAGNGGAAAGACCACANAGTAGGCAAACGCAGCGCCGGCATAAAATAACAGCACGCTGGAGGCCAGNAGTGGCANAGCAATACGCTTNTCTTTTTGATAGAGACCGGGGGCAACGAANCCCCAAACCTGNTANAGGATCACCGGAATCGCCATGAAGATGGCGAGCACGAGGCTCAGCTTNAAGGGCGTCAAAAANGGTGAGGCAACCCCGGTNGCGATCATNGTTGAGCCCTCNGGCATCAACTCTCTNAGCGGTGCCGAGACAAATCCGTAGATCTCGTTTGCNAAGGGAAACAAAATNATGAAGCCCACCAAAACGGCGAGCACGGCTCTAAGCAGCCGGTCCCTCAGTTCGGTCAGGTGTGCCACCAATGACATGGGTGGATCATCGTGTTCGCTGCTTTGGGTCATGCCGGTTTGGATCGCTTGTCGCCGGATGCCCCGGTTTCTGCCTGCTGCGTGCCGACATCACTCTCATCGGCCGGCGAGTCCAGCGAATTTTCTTTCGATGCCTCAGACTCGGTGGGCGAGGGGCGAGTGGCAATATCGTCTCTGCCCAGTGACTGAAGCTCTCTGTCAAAGGACTCCGTAGAGTCACGAACCTGCTGCTCCAACACCTGAGATTCTGCTTTCAGCTTCTGCACGATCTCGTCGTTATGGAGTTCGCGACGAACCTCTGTTCGGATTTGATCAAAGCTACGCCGAAGACGATTGACCCAGGCCATGACTGTCCGCACTGCCCCTGGCAACTGCTCAGGGCCAACAACCAGCAATCCGACCACCCCGATCAGCAGGAGTTCGGCGAAGCCGATATCAAACACAAGTGAGGGTCCGGTTCAGGTGGCAGGCTTGTCAGGGCCACTCTCGTCCCGGGTGGCTTTGTTGGCCGCCGGCGATTCACCCTCTGCCTTATCTTTACCCATGCTGTCCCGAAAGCCTTTGATGGCGCTGCCCAGATCCGGCCCGATATTGCGAAGTCGAGATGTGCCAAACAGCATCACGATGATTGCGAGAATAATCAGGAGCTGCCAAATGCTGATTCCACCCAAGCCCATATCTGCTCTCCTAGTCCTTACTTAGCGTCCGGGCCAGCATTATGGCCTCTTCGGCCCGCTTTTTCTGCTAATCCGGACAGCCCCATTCGCTCATCAAGTACCTGAAGTACCGTTTTATGATCAAGATCGAGGTGGCGCAACATCACCATGAGGTGAAACCAGAGGTCAGCGACCTCGTGGGTCAGCGCTTCAGTGTTGCCCGTTTCGACACTGTCCTTTGCCGCCAAAATCACTTCGGTGGTCTCTTCACCGACCTTTTCCAGAATCTTGTTGAGTCCCGCTGCGTTGAGTGAGGCAACGTAGGAGTCCTCCGCCGAGGCCTGCTTTCGCGCGGCCAGTACCTCGTCAAGTGCGGTTAATATATCGTTCATTCAGCCGTCTTCAATCAGCTGCCAACGGCCGTCATCGCAGCTGTAGAAAAAGCAGGTGCGACGTCCGGTGTGGCAGGCGCCGGCACCGTGCTGACGAACTCTTAACAGCAGCGTGTCGCCGTCACAGTCGAGTCGGATGTCCACAATATCCTGAGTGTTCCCGGAGGTCTCGCCTTTACGCCAGAGGGCTTGCCGCGATCGGGACCAATAGGTGGCCTGACCGGAGGCAAGAGATTGCGCCAGCGCCTCGGCATTCATCCAGGCCAGCATCAATACCTCACCCGACACTGCGTCCTGGGCGATGGCTGGAATGAGGCCCTGATCGTTCCAGCGCGGTGAGAGGCTGGTGGGAATGCTCGCGGCTGACTCTGTCATGGCGTCAGTATGCCAGACGCGCCAGCTCGTTGTTACCAATCGCGCGCAAATAGCGCCGCGATGAAGAAGCTGAGGCTGATGATTAGCCAACTGTTACCGGGTGCGTTCGTTATCCCCAGGCCCAGCGTTAGGGCACCCGCCGCAGTCAGTGCTAGCAACCAGTTTGAGCGCGGCCGGCTGTTTGAATTTGAGCGCGGGGTCTGACGGAGACGATTCAGGATCAGATCCGGCAGTATCGGTAGTGTCTCAATCAGTGCGGGTGCGTCCTGTTGCAAGCGTTTTGTGATGGTTTGCAGTGAGTAGCGGTCGGCCAGCCACTCCTCAAGGAAGGGCTTTGCGGTATCCCACAGGTTCAGTTGTGGATAAAGCTGGCGGCCCAGCCCCTCAATGTTGAGCAAGGTCTTTTGTAGCAGAACCAGCTGAGGCTGCACCTGCATATCGAACTGGCCCGCAGTACGGAATAACGTCACGAGCATGTGGCCGAAAGAAATGTCCGCCAGCGGCCGCTCAAATACAGGTTCGCAGAGCGTTCGCAG
>PAGS01000047.1 GCA_002705465.1 Halieaceae bacterium | reverse complement strand
CGCGGGGAAAGTGCCGCTGGACATGGAAACCATGAAAATTGACCTGCTGTCGATGTCGGCGCACAAGATGTACGGACCAAAGGGCGTGGGCGCCCTGTATGTTCGTAGAAAGCCTCGAGTGCGGCTTGAAGCGCAGATGCACGGCGGTGGCCACGAGCGAGGCATGCGGTCCGGCACACTAGCAACGCACCAGCTTGTCGGGTTCGGTGAGGCGGCTCGTCTTGCCAGAGAGGAGATGACGGCCGAGGCAGATCGTCTCGCGGCGCTCAGACTGCGCTTCTGGAACGCCATCAATGATATCCCCGAGGTTCACATCAATGGCGATCGCGATCAGCGGTTGCCGGGCGCGCTGAATGTCAGCTTTGCGTTTGTCGAGGGCGAGTCGCTGATTATGTCTTTGCGAGACCTGGCGATATCTAGCGGGTCCGCCTGCACCTCGGCGAGTCTCGAGCCCTCTTATGTCTTGCGTGCGCTGGGGCTGAACGATGAGCTGGCGCACAGTTCGTTGCGATTCAGCTTTGGACGATTCACGACGGATGCAGAAGTGGATCACGCGGCGACCTGTGTTCGCCACGCAGTCGAGAAGCTGCGCGAATTGTCGCCTTTGTGGGACATGTATCAGGACGGTGTAGACCTCAATTCGATTGAATGGGCGGCGCACTGACGGCCCCCGTAATGCCCTTGGGAGAGAACCATGGCTTATAGCGACAAGGTAATTGATCACTACGATAACCCGCGCAATGTCGGCAAGCTCGATGAAGCTGATGACAGCGTGGGTACCGGTATGGTGGGTGCGCCTGCCTGCGGCGACGTGATGCGCTTGCAGATTCAGGTCAACGACGACGGCGTGATCGAGGACGCCAAGTTCAAAACCTACGGATGCGGTTCGGCCATCGCCTCAAGCTCGCTCCTGACCGAGTGGGTAAAAGGTAAAAACCTCGATGAGGCGGCGTCGATCAAAAATACCGAGATCGCACAGGAGCTTTCCCTGCCGCCGGTAAAAATCCACTGCTCGGTGTTGGCGGAGGACGCCATCAAGGCGGCGGTGAAGAACTACCGGGATAAACAGGACGGCTAAATGGCCATCAGCCTGACATCAGAAGCAGCGGCGCACGTTGGCCGCCAGTTGCAGAGCCGGGGTAAAGGCGAGGGAATCCGCATTGGCGTCAAAGCCTCTGGTTGCTCCGGTCTCGCCTATGTTCTGGAGTTTGTTGATCTGCCTGAACCCGAGGACACTTTCTTTGAATCTGACGGGGTGAAGGTGTTTGTGGATCCCAAAAGCCTCGTATACCTAGACGGCACGATTGTCGATTTCGCCCGGGAAGGGCTGAACGAGGGTCTGGAGTTCCGCAATCCCAATGTTGCGGGAGAGTGCGGCTGCGGCGAAAGCTTCACCGTCTAATTGTGAACGCCACACCGGGTGCGCCCGCACGCGACTACTTCGCATTGTTTCAGCTTCAACCCGAGCTCACCCTTGACGAAGCCACGTTAGAACAGTCCTACCACGCCTTATTGGCGCAATTTCATCCTGACCTGTATGCCGGTCAGTCTCAGATGGAGCAGCGCATGGCAGCCCAACTCTGTGCCGACATTAACAGCGCTTATCAAACCCTCTCGCACGAAGTCACCCGTGCGGAGTACCTGCTCTCCCGAGCGGGGGTGGATCTAGAGGCCGCTGAACGACAGGGCGTTGGAGGCGAGTTCCTGATGAAGCAAATAATGCTCCGGGAACGTCTGGAGGAGACACCTGCCGACGATGCGGCGGCTCGTGAAGCCCTGCATGCCGAGATCACGACGCTGTACCAGTCGAGCCGCGATGGGTGTGCGCAATCGATAGCCGCATCGGATTGGTCGGCGGCGGCCCGTTGCTGGCAGGAAATGTGCTTTTTGTCCAAGCTTCAGGAAGCCGCGCGTCCGGAGGCGCGCTAGCCATGGTGCTGCTTCAAATCGCCGAGCCGGGCGCCGGCCTTGATCCTGACACGAAGCGGAAAGTGGCTGTAGGGATAGATCTGGGTACAACGAATAGCCTGATCGCGCATTTTGATGGCGCCTCGCTGCAGGTACTGCAAGACGGGTCCGGGAGTCCCTCTCTGTCATCGGTTGTCTATTTCGGCGCGAGCGATGTGCGGATCGGTCAGGCGGCCATGGCGCAGGCCAGCGCCGAACCGGCGAATACCATTGCCTCGGCAAAGAGAATGCTCGGGCGCGCTCGAGGGGAATTTGAGGACGACCCCTATGTAACGCTGGCGCCGGGTGACACTTTGGCGTTTGCCACCGCTGCAGGCGCCAAGACGCCGGTAGAGGTGGCGGCTGCTATTTTGGCGGCGCTCAGGGAGCGAGCCGAGCCGCAGCTTGACGCGCCTATTTCCGGCGCGGTGATTACGGTTCCAGCCTATTTTGATGACGCGCAACGTCAGGCGACCCGTCAGGCGGCGGAGCTTGCGGGAATTAAGGTGTTGCGATTATTGAATGAGCCGACAGCGGCGGCAGTGGCCTACGGCTTGGACGAACAGGCCGAGGAGTCCTCTGTTCTCGCCGTCTACGACCTTGGAGGCGGCACCTTCGATGTATCCCTACTGAGAATGCGCAAGGGTATCTTCGAGGTGCTGGCTACCGGAGGAGATAGCGCACTTGGGGGTGACGACTTTGATCGGGCGCTCGCTGATCACTTATTGGCTGAGCTGGCGCTTGCTAACCCTTCGTCCACCCAGCGGCGGAAGACACTGCAGTCTGCGCGAGATGCCAAAGAGGCGCTCACCGAGCAAGAGAGCGTGACGCTGGACGTCTCCGACCTTGCCGAGGCTTTGTCAGAGATCACGATTGATCGCTCTGTGTTGGAGTCGTTGATCGCGCCGTTCATCGAGCGAACCCTCCACGCCTGTCGAGAGACGTTGGCAGATGCAGAGGTGGCCGCGGTTGATCGAGTGGTGTTGGTGGGAGGGTCCACCCGCACGCCCTCAGTGCGACAGGCGGTAGCGGAATGCTTTGGGCTGGAGCCGCTCTGCAGTTTGGATCCCGATCAGGTGGTCGCCATGGGTGCGGCCCGTCAGGCAGATATTTTGGTGGGGAATCGGGCGGGTGATGAGGCGCTGTTGCTCGATGTCATACCGCTCTCTCTGGGGCTTGAGACCTATGGCGGACTGGTGGAGCGGATTATCGACCGAAACAGCACCATACCGGTTGCCAGAGCGCAGGAGTTCACCACAGCAAGGGACGGCCAAACGGGTTTGATCGTGCATGTGGTGCAGGGAGAGCGTGAGCGCGTAGAGGACTGTCGCTCACTTGCGCAGTTCGAGCTGAAAGGTATCCCGCCAATGGTTGCCGGTGCGGCGAGGATCGAGGTGACGTTTCGGGTTGACGCTGACGGCATCCTTGAGGTGACGGCTCTGGAGCAGGAGACGGGAGCCCGCAGTGATGTCGTGGTGAAGCCCGCTTTTGGTCTCAGGGAAAGCCAAATTACCGAGATGCTCAAAGCGGGGTATGAGCACGCCGGGGAGGATATGCAGGCCAGAAAATTAGGCGAGGCTCAGGTCGAAGCAGAGGGACTGCTGGCGGGTCTCCGGGCGGCACTTGCTAAAGACGGCGATCTGCTCTCTGACGCCGAGTTGAGAGACTTGGAGCAGAACGCAGCGGCGCTCGAGGCCGTGATGGACGGCAACCAACCCGAGGCCATTCGCGACGCAACCGAATCACTAGGCCGAGCCACAGAAACCTTTGCGGCGCGTCGCATGGACCGGAGTATTCAGGCCGCTCTGCAGGGGGTGGCAATTACAGACCTGGAGTCTGATCAAGAGCAGGGAGACGGACGGTGACCGAAATAGTTGTGCTACCTCATCACGAGATCTGCCCTGAGGGCGCTGTGGTCAAAGCGGAGGTGGGCGAGAGCATCTGTGAGGCGCTACTGCGTCACGATATTGATATCGAGCATGCCTGCGAAATGTCGTGTGCCTGCACGACTTGTCACGTCATTGTGCGCGAGGGGTTTGATTCGCTGAATGAGGCAGACGAACTTGAGGAAGATTACCTCGACAAGGCGTGGGGGCTGGAGCCGGAATCCCGGCTTTCCTGTCAGGCCAATGTCGGTGTTAGCTGTCTGGTCGTTGAGATCCCGCGTTACACGATTAATCACGCCTCCGAGCGGCACTGAAACCTCTGCGCGCGCCGCACGATCCATGGCATTGTTGCCATGACATCACAGGGTAAAACGCCGTATACTCCGCGCCCGCGAAGCAGCCGCTTCACCTTTACATTGCAATAATCGGAGACAGACATGGCGGTGGAACGCACCTTATCGATTATCAAGCCCGATGCGGTAGGGAAGAACGTGATCGGACAGATTATCAGCCGTTTTGAGGCAGCGGGCCTGACAGTGGTGGCGGCCAAAATGGTGCACCTGTCGGATAACCTGGCAGGCGGCTTCTATGCGGAGCACCGTGAGCGTGCGTTTTACCCTGACCTTGTCTCCTTCATGACCTCGGGTCCCGTGATTGTGCAGGTTTTGGAGGGCGAGGACGCGATCGCGCGAAATCGCGAGTTGATGGGGGCGACCAACCCTCAGGAGGCCGACGCAGGCACGATTCGAGCGGACTTCGCGCAGTCAATTGATGCTAATGCGGTGCACGGCTCGGACTCGCCGGCTTCAGCGGAGCGCGAGATCGCCTATTTCTTCGCGTCGAGCGAGATCTGCTCACGCTGATCCCCGGCCGGCTCTGACATCATGACTGCGCCGGATCACATTATTGCCACGACCCCGGCGTCGGATCGGCGCAATTTGCTTGGGCTGACCCGCTCCCAACTTGAGGCGTTTTTCGTCGATCTGGGCGAGAAGCGGTTTCGCGCCCAGCAGGTGATGAAATGGATTCATCACCGCGGCGTGCGCGACTTTGATGACATGACGGACCTGAGCCAGGCCTTACGGGATCGGTTGTCGCAGATTGCCGAGGTCACCCCTCCCCGCATTGCAGAGCAGCAAGACTCCCAGGACGGGACGCGTAAATGGGCAATTGCTGTGGAGGGCGGGAGTCTCGTTGAGGCGGTACTCATCCCGGAGGGAGACCGGGCAACCCTGTGTGTATCCTCTCAGGTAGGTTGCAGTCTGGACTGTACCTTCTGCTCGACCGGCAAGCAGGGTTTTCAACGTGATCTCACAGCTGCGGAAATCATCGGCCAGGTGTGGCTGGCGATCAATTCCTACGATGCCTGGCAGTCAGGGAAAGGACGTGTCGTCACCAACGTCGTGATGATGGGCATGGGGGAGCCGCTGCTGAACTTTGATAACGTCGTGGCGGCGATGAATTTGATGTGTGACGATCTCGCCTATGGCCTGTCAAAGCGCAAGGTGACGTTGTCGACGTCGGGTGTGGTGCCGAACCTGGATCGGCTGGCCGAGTGGGCGGATGTCAGTCTGGCGGTATCGTTGCACGCGCCCAACGATCAATTGCGAGATGAAATCGTACCCATCAATCGAAAGTACCCGATNGNGNGNCTGNTGGCCTCTGCCAAGGCNTATCTGGANGCNCAANCNGANAAAAANCGNGTGGTGACCATCGANTANACCNTGCTCGCAGGNGTCAACGACAGCNTCGANCAGGCGNNAGAGNTNGCCGCNNTGCTCNAGGATTATCCCTGCAAGATCAANNTGATNCCNTTNAACGATTTCCCNNATTCNGGNTANNAGCGNCCNAGNGGCAATGCGGTCAGCCGGTTCTGGCAGGTGCTGACNGATGCAGGATTCGTTGTCACCGTGCGCACAACGCGCGGGGACGATATCGANGCAGCCTGCGGTCAGTTGGTGGGAGAGGTCGTTGATCGAACCCGTCGGGCTGAGCGNNATCGTGCTGGACGAACCGCTCAGACCCTGTTGGAATCGGGTTGAGCGGCNACTGCGGTTGACCTATGAACGCACGANATCATNACAGCCCTATTGCTGAGCCTTGGCNTTGGCGGATCAGACGACTGTCCGCAGTGGGGGCNNTGTGCGCGNTACTGATCGCGCAGTTGGCCGGCTGTGTGACGGAATATAGCGGCGGGTCGCCCATGAGCGCTGATCTTGAAGCCACCCTGAATAAGCGGGTTGCGCTGGCGCGCCAGTATATTGGCGTCGGGGNCTGGGAGAACGCCAAGCGCAATCTCGAGCTCGCGCAGGAAATCGATTCCGAGAATGCTGAGGTATTTGAGGCCTTCGCGCTGGTTTATCAGAGTACCGGCGAATTTGAGATGGCCGAGTCCCAGTTTCGCGCGGCGTTGAAAACCGACCCGACTTTGTCCAGAGCGCGCAATAACTTTGCCGCCTTTTTGTATTCCCAGGGGCGCTTTAGTGAGGCGGAACGCGAGTTCTCTACGGTCACTGAGGATACGCTTTACAGCGGCAGGCCAATGGCTTTCCTGAATCTCGGTCTGTGCCGCTTGCAGCTGGACAACCCGGCCGGCGCCGAGGCGGCGTTTACCCGCGCCCTGTCGATGGATCAGCGCAACTCAGTGGCGCTACTGGAGATGGNATTTCTTCGACTCGAGGCGGGTGATACTGACGGAGCCAAGCGGTATCATGGGGCTTACAGGACGGTCTCTCCACAACAATTGCCGCGGGGGCTCCTGCTCGGTCTGCAAATCGCCGATGCAACAGGCGATCAAGACGCGTTGGGCAGTTATGAGTTGGCATTGCGTAACCTGTATCCGGAGTCACCGGAGTACCGGGACTGGATGGAGCGTCAGAGTCGATAACGAGGGCACGGTTTACGACCGTGCGCGAGAGGACAGTGGNCATGAACCAGCCTTCGCCAATTAAGCGCCGCATTAGCAGACAGATCCACGTAGGCAACGTACCGATTGGTGGTGATGCGCCGATCGCAGTCCAGAGTATGACGAACACAGAGACCTGCGATGTCGATGCGACCGTCGCGCAGATTCAGGCGATTGCCGCCGCAGGGGCGGATCTTGTCAGGGTCTCGGTTCCGAGCATGGAGGCGGCTGAGGCCTTTCGTGAGATTCGGCAACGCGCCGGACTGCCGCTGGTTGCAGACATACATTTTGATCACAAAATTGCGCTGAAGGTCGCCGAGTACGGTGTTGATTGTCTCCGTATTAATCCGGGCAATATCGGCCGCGAAGCGAAAGTCAAAGAAGTGATTTCGGCCTGTCAGGATCGNGGTATTCCGATCCGCATCGGGGTCAATGCGGGCTCACTGGGCAAGGAGCTGCTGCGCAAATATCCAGAGCCCAATGCCGACGCGTTAGTGGAGTCTGCCCTGCGTAACGTCGATATTCTAGATCGACACGACTTTCAGGATTTCAAGGTCAGCGTGAAAGCCTCCGANGTCTTCATGGCGGTCGAGGCTTATCGCAAGCTGGCAGAGCAAATCGAGCAACCCCTTCATCTGGGCATCACCGAGGCCGGCGGCACCCGCGGTGGCACGGTCAAGTCAGCGGTGGGGCTGGGCATGCTGCTGATGGAGGGAATCGGCGATACCATACGCATTTCCCTCGCNGCNGATCCNGTGGANGAGATCAANGTNGGCTTNGAAATTCTCAAAAGCCTNAAATTGCGGGCCAATGGCATCAATTTCATCGCTTGTCCGAGCTGCTCTCGACAGAACTTTGACGTGATCAGTACCATGAACGAGTTGGAAAACCGCCTCGAGGACATCCGGACCCCAATGGATGTCGCCGTCATTGGTTGTATCGTCAACGGGCCGGGCGAGGCGCGAGAGGCCGACGTCGGGTTAACGGGCGCAACCCCCAATAATCTCATTTACATTTCAGGAGAGCCGGATCACAAAGTCAGTAATCAGGATTTTGTCGATCATCTCGAATCTGTGATTCGAGATCGGGCGGCCGCCCTNGAGGTGGCGCGCTCCGAACGGGACGCTAACATCATTTCCAGCACCCACTGACACCCATCGCATGACATCGTATAGAGCCATACGCGGGATGGTGGATATCCTGCCCGAGAACACNCCCCTGTGGCAGTCAATGGAGGATGCTGCGNNAGAGGTGCTCTCCAGCTACGGCTATTCGGAAATCCGGCTACCGATTATTGAGTCGACCGAACTCTTTGCGCGCTCTATCGGCGAGGTCACTGATATCGTCGAAAAGGAGATGTATACCTTTGCCGATCGCAACGATGAGAGCATGACACTGCGTCCTGAAGGCACGGCCGGCTGTGTCAGGGCCGTGGTGCAGCACAATCTGGCGGTGACGCCCCAACGCCTGTGGTACATGGGCCCGATGTTTCGCTACGAGCGCCCGCAAAAGGGACGGCAACGACAGTTTCACCAGGTGGGCGTGGAAGCCTTCGGGGTGGCGACCCCCGATCAGGACGCGGAGCTGATCGCGCTATGCCGTCAACTCTGGTGTCGCCTGGGCGTTGATGATGCGCTGCAACTGGAAATCAATACGATCGGGTCAGCGGCTGACCGTGCCCGCTACCGTGAGGCCTTGGTGACTTATTTGTCGCAGCGTCGAGACCAGCTTGATGAGGACAGCCAGCGACGCCTTGAGACGAACCCCCTGCGGATTCTGGACAGTAAAAACTCTGACACCCAAAGCGTTCTTGATGAGGCGCCGCTTCTGCAAGACTACATCGACGCTGACGCCCAGGCTGACTTTGACCAGCTACTCGATTACCTCGGCGCACTGAATATCCCCTGCGCGGTCAACCCGCGCCTAGTGCGTGGTCTCGACTACTACAACAAGACCGTATTTGAGTGGACTACCGGCCATCTGGGCGCGCAAAGTACGGTGTGTGGGGGAGGGCGTTATGACACGCTGGTAGAAACCTTCGGGGGCAAGGCGACGCCTGCGGCGGGCTTCGCTGTCGGTCTGGAACGACTGACCTTGCTCATGCAGGCGCTGGATATTACAGTCTCGACCCCGGCGGATCTGTATGTCATCACAGCAGGTGAGACTGCTTTAAGACACAGTCTGCCAAGATTGGACGCACTGCGTCGCCGATATCCGGAGCTCGACATCATTCAGCATTTGGGTGGTGGTAGCTTCAAAAGCCAGTTCAAACGTGCTGATAAAAGCGGAGCCGCTTGGGCACTGGTTTATGGTGACGCAGAGGTGGCTGCGCAACAGGTAACCCTGAAACCGCTCAGGGCTGACGCCGAACAGCGCACCATCGCGGACGAAGAGTTGGAAGCATTTGTGGCGGGGTATCTCGCCGAGGCACAAGGTGCCTGATGAGAGGAGTCGCGCGTGGCGGATCACATGCAGGATGAGGCCGATCTTGAAGCCCTCAAACGTTGGTGGGATGAAAACGGCAAGGGCATTGTTGCCGCGGTGGTGGTTGCGGTTCTGGGCACCGTTGGCTGGCAGCAGTATCAGGGTTTCACGGACTCCCGGACGGAGGCAGCCTCAGATCTTTACGCCGCGATGTTGGCGAATCATCTAGGTGACGGTGATCCCGACGCATTGGCGTCGCTGGCTACTGAGCTGAGAGATGACCACGCGAGTTCCACTTACGCGCGATTTGGCGCGATGCTGGAGGCGCGTATCGCCGTCGATGCCGGTGATATGTCGGGCGCAGAAGCGGCGCTTCGTTGGGCTTTGACCGCCGGCGACACGGGTTCCGATATAGGCCAACTGATTCAATTACGGTTGGCGCGCGTGCTGGCCGATCAAGGCAATGAAACTGAAGCGTTAGCCATTCTTGCCGAGGGCAGTAGCGCCTATCGAGTCGCCTATGCTCAGGCAGAGGGTGACATCCATCTTGCGGCCGGTCGACCCGAGGCAGCGCTGACGGCCTATCGTCAGGGTCGAGATTTGGCATCTGATTTGGGCCAGTACAGTGTGGTCCTCGATAATAAGGTACGCACTCTGGAGACGCGCTTTCCCTCCTCGTCAGAGGATGCACCTGCCGAGGATGCCAGTTGATGTTCCGATCCTGCCGTTTTATTTGGGTGCTGAGTCTCGCACTGGTGACCGGTTGCAGCACGATCAAAGGCTGGTTCAGTGATGACGAATTTGACCCCCGGGAGCCAGTGGAGCTGCAGAAGATCACGGAGCAGGCGAAGCTGAAAAGTCGCTGGTCGCGGGGTGTTGGCGACGGACAGGGTGAGGGTCTCTACAAAATCAATCCGGTGTTGGTGAAGGACACCATCTATGTCGCCTCTGCCGAGGGTAGACTGATGGCTGTGGAGCCCAAGAGTGGCCGCGTCCGCTGGAAGCGAGATCTCGAACTGGCGCTTTCGGGCGGTGTGGGCCACCACGGGGACTCGATATTTGTGGGAGCGTCCGAAGGGTTGGTGATGCGGCTTGATGCCAGCAGCGGTGCAGAGATCTGGCGCACGGTCGTCTCGGGCGAGGTGCTCTCGGCGCCACAGGCCAATGGTCAATACACGGTAGCTCAGACCTATGACGGCAAGTTGATGGGTTTTGACTATGAGAATGGTGAAGTGCGCTGGACCTATACCAGCGATGTGCCCGTTTTGACGCTGCGCGGAACCGGCACGCCCATGATTCTTGGCGATAATGCCATTGCGGGGTTCGCGGACGGCAAGGTTGTTGCGGTGAACCTGCGTTCCGGGAACGTTGCCTGGGAGGCGCGCGTTGCCATCCCGCAGGGCCGCTCCGAGATCGAGCGGATCGTCGATATCGACGGCACCATGGCACTGCAGGGCACCGAGCTGTACGCCGCGAGCTATCAGGGCCGGCTCGTTGCTATCGATATTCGCTCAGGGCGCCGGATTTGGCAGCGCAATGTCTCGTCGGTATCAGGTGTGGGTGTCGGGTTTGGCAATGTCTACGTTGCTGATGACGACGGCACCATCAGCGCTTTCCTGCGCAATGGGCAGGGCGTCCGCTGGCAGAACATTGATCTGGGCTTCAGAAACCTGTCCCGACCGACCCCGGTCAGCAGCTACGTCGCGGTCGTAGACTTCGAAGGGTATCTCCACCTGTTGTCCCAGGTGGATGGAGACATTGTCGGGAGAACCAAAGTTGACGCTGGCGGTGCGCGGGCAGACATGCTGGTGCAGGGCAACCGACTGTTCGTCTACACCAACGACGGTACGCTGAAAGCCTACGACGTCGAAACGCGAAACTGACGCCATGCTCCCTGTGCTCGCTCTGGTGGGCCGCCCCAACGTTGGCAAATCCACCCTCTTTAACCAACTGACCCGCAGTCGGGATGCACTGGTTGCTGACCTCTCGGGGCTCACGCGGGACCGGCAGTACGGACAGGGGCGCATCGAGGATACCGGGTTCATTGTCATCGATACCGGTGGCATCACTGGCGAGGAGGCGGGTATCGATGCGGCCATGGCGAGCCAGTCAATGGCTGCCATTGCCGAAGCGGACGTTGTGCTTTTACTTGTTGATGGTCGCGCAGGCTTGCAACCGGGTGATGAATCTCTGGTCACTCACCTCAGGACAACGGGTAAGCCCTTCCATCTGGTGGTCAACAAGATCGACGGAGTAGGAGAGGACATTGCCGCCAGCGACTTCTATCAGTTGGGCGTAGATCTGATCCATCCCATTGCCGCTTCGCACAATCGTGGCGTAAGAAAGCTGATCAGTTCGGTTCTCTCGCCGTGGATCGACAGCACGTCACCCGAGGAGCCGGACGCAGCCAGCGGTGGTATTCGTGTAGCGATCGTCGGGCGCCCGAACGTGGGTAAGTCGACGCTGGTGAATCGCCTGCTCGGGGAAGAGCGGGTGGTGGTCTTCGACCAACCGGGCACGACCCGCGATAGCGTCTACATTGACTACGAGCGCCGGGGCCAACGCTACACGCTGATCGATACCGCCGGTGTGCGCAAACGCAAAAACGTCCGCGAGGCGGTAGAGAAATTCTCGATTGTCAAAACCCTCAAGGCAATCGCCGACGCACAGGTGGTCATCCTGACGCTGGACGCCCATGAAGGGATTGTGGAGCAGGACCTGCACTTATTGGGGCAGTGCATTGACGCTGGCCGCGCACTGGTTATTGCGCTGAACAAGTGGGATGGGATCGAGGCCGACGAGCGGGACTGGATCCGCTCAGAATTGCGACGGCGCCTGCAATTTATTGACTACGCGGACATTCACTTTATCTCAGCCTTGCACGGGTCGGGCGTGGGCAAGCTTTACGGCTCGACTCACGCGGCTCACGAGGCCGCGACGCGAGCCTTGAGTACGCCCCGACTCACACGCATTCTGGAAGACGCGGTGGCGACCCACCCACCACCTATGGTGAACGGCCGCCGGGTCAAACTTCGTTATGCCCACGCGGGCGGGCAGAATCCGCCGGTGGTCGTGGTGCACGGTACCCAGACCGAGGCGCTGCCGGCGAGTTACCAGCGCTACTTGGAAAAGACCTTTCGCCGAGAGCTGGCCCTGCACGGTACGCCTATCCGTATTGAGCTTCGCTCTGGTGATAATCCTTATGCAGGGAAACGCAATAAATTAACCCAGCGACAGGTTCAGCGCCGGCGGCGCATGATGAGCCACATCAAGAAGTCAGAAAAGAAGGCGCGTCAGAAAAAGCGCGACGCCTAATGCCGCCTGCGTCTCGCTGTCAGATCCGATTATCCGCAACGGACACCGATCTGATAGCCGCGTGAGCTGATTGGCCAGCGCTCTTTAGAGCGGCTCCCCGTCGGGATAGAGCGCAGATTCCAGCTCGACCAACCGTTTTTTCAGCTGCTGACGATCTGCCGACTGGATGTTCAGATGGCCGACCTTGCGGCGACTGCGAATGGATTTGTTGTACCAGTGCAGACTCACGTCCGCCGCCTCGAGCAGTTCATCAGCGGGTGCTCGCCCGAGCAGATTGACCATGCCTGCGAACTGGCCCGGGTTGGTGGCGCCGGGACGGGTGTCGGTAATAGCGCGGATGTGGTTGGTGAACTGCGATGTCACGCCCGCGTTCTGAGACCAGTGACCGCTGTTGTGTACCCGGGGAGCGAGCTCGTTGACGCGTAGCTTTCCGCCCTCATCAAACAGTTCGATGGAGAGCACACCCACGTAGGACCAATGCTTCAGCAGAGTATGAGCGATCTCGGTGGCTTGCGAGATCGTTGCCGCCTGCACGTTGTCGGCGGGCACCTCAGAAGTCAGCAGGATCCCCTCTCGATGTCGATTTTCAGCCAGCGGATACAGCGCAATCTCGCCGCTTAGCGAACGGGCCGCAATCAGCGACAGTTCACGATCGAAGTGAACGGCACCCTCGATAACCACGGGAGGCAGGGCGTCCATCTGATCAGCAAGGGCATCCAGCGCTGCGGCGTCGCGCAGCAACCATTGGTTTTGGCCGTCGTAGCCCAGCTCACAGGATTTGACAAAGGTCGGGTAGCCCACCGACTCCACCGCGGCAATCAGTGATGATGCGTCCTCCACCACCCGGAAGGGTGCGGTGTCGATGCCCAGCGACTGGAGCAAGGTCTTCTCTCTACCGCGGTGCTGGCAAATCCGGATCGCGTCCGGGCTCGGTGCAACCCGACAGTACTCAGCCAGCCCTTCGAGTAGGGTCACATTCACGTGTTCCTTTTCCACTGTGACCACGTCGGGTGAACCCAATGCCCCGAAGAGCGTAGCGAAGTGGGTTTCCTCGTCCCACACCACCACTTTACCCAATCCGGCCACGCAGTCTGTGCCTTCTCCCGGGTCCGCGATGAAGGAGAAGTGGTGTCCCATCTCCCAACCCGCGAGGGCCAGCATTCTGGCCAATTGGCCGCAGCCCGCGATCGCGATCTGCATCAGTCGACGGCGTGGGGGACGTTAGCGGTCTGTTGCGCCCGCCAGTGTTGCACCGCGGTCGATAAATCGGGGTCTGAAGTCGCCAATATCTGGGCAGCCATCAGCCCGGCATTGTAGGCGCCGGCTTCACCAATCGCCTGACAGGCAACCGCCACACCCCTTGGCATCTGTACCATGGAGAGCAAACTGTCCAAACCATTTAACTGTTGACTGGAAACGGGCACGGCGATGACGGGCAGATGCGTCATGGAGGCCGCCATACCGGCCAGATGCGCTGCGCCCCCCGCACCGGCAATAATCACCTTGATACCGCGATCCGCCGCGCCCGCTGCAAATTCGACCAAGCGGCCGGGTGTCCGGT
>PAGS01000046.1 GCA_002705465.1 Halieaceae bacterium | reverse complement strand
TCAGCTGCATGACCGGTTGCGGACAGCGCGACGAGCGCTAACCCGGCAAAGAGGGCTCTTACTCTACGTAACACCATATCGCTCCCGGTATCGCTCAAGCGCCTCTAGATGGGCCGTCATATTCGGGGCGCTTTGCACCCACTCGATGATGTCGTGCAAGGAGATGACGCTGGTTACACCCAACCCGAAATCCTGCTCGACCTGTTGCACCGCGGAGAGCTCACCCGCGCCTCGCTCGCAACGGTCAAGACCAATCAGAACGCCGATACCTCGCGCACCTGCGTCACCTAATATCGCCATGGACTCCTTGATAGCCGTTCCCGCGGTCATCACGTCGTCCACTACCACCACGTCGCCTTGGAGCTTGGCCCCCACAATATTGCCCCCCTCACCATGCCTTTTGGCTTCTTTTCGGTTAAATGCAAAGGGCAAATCCATATCGTGGTCGCCAAACAAGGCCGTGGCTGTACTGGCAACCAACGGGATCCCTTTATAAGCGGGCCCAAATAACATATCTGGCGAGAGTTTGGAGTGGGACAGCGCCGCTGCATAACATCGCCCGAGTCTGGCGAGCGCTGCCCCTGAAGATATTTTGCCCGCGTTAAAAAAATAGGGGCTAACACGGCCTGACTTCAGTTCAAATTCACCGAACTGCAACACCTCGCACTCCAATGCGAGTTCAATAAAGTCCTGCCGATAGCTTTGCGTTGCGTCACTCACACCTGACTCCATGGCGTTGCAGGGGACCCTGACTACGACCAACGGTCCTGAATCTCAGCCGGGGCGCAGTCTGGGTTCTTCATTTCACCGTATGATATGAGATCACAGCAAGCAGGACTAGCAATGAGAGTCATCAGCCTCGTCACAGAGGGGCTCGAACGGGCCGCAGAGGTCGGCGGTTTGGGCTGGCTATTTGCTCAAGACGCAGACATCATCTGCCTGCAGGATACACGTTGCGCAGAACACACTCTGCGCGGCGATGCTTTTTTCCCCGAGCATTACCACCCCTACTTCCTGGATCATTATGACAACCCCAGCCTGAACGGCGTTGCCATTTACTGCAAAGAACTTCCCAAGGCCATCATATGGGGCCTTGGTTTTGATGATTACGACGCTCAAGGGCTCTACATTCAGGCGGACTACTCCGACATCAGTATCGGCTCAGTGTTGGTGCCCTCCGGACAGGGAAGCGCAGAGGCAATGGCACATAAATTGGGCTTCCTGTCCCAACTCAGCGGTCATCTCGAAAAGGTTCGGAATAAACGCCGTGGCTACATTTTGTGTGGAGGCTGGGAGCTCATGGCGCACCATGCCGATGCCGAGGACGCCGGCAACAACCAAGCACTCCCCGGTCTTTCGGCCACAGAGAGAGGATGGTTACTGGACCTGTATGACAGTGGGTACGCCGACGCGTTCTCACTGGCAGATCAGGAGCCCGGGACTTATACGTGGTGGCCTGATGGCGACGATGCCGGGGGTTTGCGCACGGACACCCAAATCATCTCAGAGCTTTTGGTGAATCAAGTTCAGCGAGGCTACGTATACGAAGAGCAGGCATTTTCCCACCACGCGCCGGTTGTGATGGACTACGATCTTACGCTCTAACCCTCGCTCAGCGCCGCTCGTTGTGCTGCCGTGATTGCCTCGCCTGCAGACGAAGCGAGTGCCAACAATTCGTTGAGTTCTTCCTGAGTAAAAGTCGCTCCCTCTGCCGTCCCCTGAACTTCGATCAGGCCGCCACTTTCAGTCATCACCACATTCATATCGCTATCNGCGCTGGANTCCTCCGCNTAATCCANATCGGCTACNGGCACCCCGTTCCANACCCCGACCGACACGGCAGAAATAAGGTGCCGCAGNGGATCCNCCTCAAGCTCNCCNGATCGTTGAAGCGCGTTCAACGCNTCGACAACCGCAACGCATGCTCCCGAAATAGCCGCTGTGCGAGTGCCGCCGTCAGCCTGAATGACATCGCAGTCAACTGTCAGCGTTCGCTCCCCTAACAACTTCAAATCCAGCGCGGCTCGCAANGATCGGCCGATNAGTCTCTGGATTTCAATGGTTCTGCCACTTTGNTTACCCCGGGNCGCNTCGCGNTCCATTCTCGAGCCTGTGGACCGGGGNAGCATGCCGTATTCAGCCGTCAACCAGCCTTGCCCNTTACCCCNCANAAATCCCGGNACGCCGGTGCCGATGCTGGCGGTACAAATCACCTTTGTGAGGCCGAAACACACCAGAACAGAGCCCTCTGCATGACACGTATAACCGCGCTCAAATCGGATTGGCCGCGTATCCTGAGGGAGCCGGCCGCTGGGNCGCTTNACATCGATCTGCATGGTGTTTCTCCTGCTTGNGGGACAATGTGAGCGGNCCACTGCTGTTACAATTGCGACGGTCTACATGGGAGGATCACAGTGACACAGAGCATGACTGGATTTGCCCGCGCGAGTGTAACAACAGGCGCTGTGACGGTCACTGCCGAGTGTCGCTCTGTCAACAACCGCTATCTCGATCTGCACTTTCGCATGCCGGATAACCTGCGCGGTATGGAAAGTGTGTTGCGGACCAAGGCGAATGAGTATTGCTCGCGAGGCAAGCTTGAATTCGTGATCCGTGCGATGGACGCAGACTGCGATGCGCCAACAGCGATCAACGCTACGCGACTATCCGCCTTGCAGGGAGCATTGGGACAAATTGAAAACGCCTTCCCCGAAGCTGCCAAGCCAGATCAGCTGGCCCTCTTACTTGCGCCAGGGATATTGGTAGAGCAAGAAACGGATCCGGAGACATTGCGCGCCACTGCACTCGTAGCCACTTCGGACTGTCTCGCCGGACTCCGAGAAAATCGGCTGCAAGAGGGGGAAAAACTGGCCGATATGATTCGCCAGCGCGCCGACGTCATGCGCGGCCACTTGCAGGATCTGCGTGAGCAACTTCCCGAGCTTCAAAAAGCGCATCGCCAGAAGCTGCTGGATCGCCTGAGTAACGTTGATATCGAGGCCGATCCGGTCAGGCTTGAAGAGGAAATTGTTTATATTTTGCAGCGCGCCGATGTCGAGGAAGAGATGGATCGCCTCGAGGCTCACCTGGATGCCATTGAAACCGCTTTGGCAGGTAATGGCCCCTGCGGTCGCCGACTCGACTTCCTGATGCAAGAGCTCAACCGAGAGGCCAATACACTCGGCTCNAAATCGACNGCGCTCAGCACCACCAACATGTCTGTCGAATTTAAAGTGCTGATAGAGCAGATGCGCGAGCAAATCCAAAATATTGAATAGGTACNGTGTGAATCCATCTCGAGGACAATTACTGATTATTTCAGCTCCCAGTGGCGCGGGGAAAACCTCTCTGATCAAGGCGCTGGTTGAGCAAGAGCCACGGGTAGAGGTATCGGTGTCACACACGACCCGCCCACAACGGCCCGGAGAAACTGAGGGCGTCAACTATTTTTTTATTACGACAGAGGCCTTCCACGAGATGCGCGATGCGGGGTCTTTTTTTGAGTCCGCCGAGGTGTTCGGACATTATTACGGCACTAGCCTGAACCAGCTGGAGTCGCGGCTGGCAGAGGGCGCAGACGTCATTCTGGAAATAGACTGGCAAGGTGCGCAACAGGTCCGGCAACTCCTGCCAGACAGTGCCTGGCTTTTCATACTGCCCCCGTCCATTGAAGCGCTGAAAACCCGCCTGCAAAACCGTGCTCAGGACAATGCGGACACGATTGAGCTCAGAATGCGCGCTGCGCGGGACGAAATGTCCCATTGGCACGAAGCAGACTATCTGATCATTAACGACAACTTTGANNCNGCGCTGGAGGAGTTGCGNGCCCTCGTGCGCTCACTGCGGCTCAGNACNGATCAGCANCAATCGGCACTNCATGACTTNATTGACGATCTGCTGTTGTGAGCAGATCGTAGATGACGTGTAGGCGGCATATTTACGGCGCCAACGCGCTGTCAGCGTAGTGACTAGGGTATACTGCGCGGCCGCGATGACTCAGCGATATGAGGGGAGGTCATACTGCGATGGCAAGAGTAACAGTTGAAGACTGCCTGGATAATGTCGATAACCGTTTTGAGTTAGTGATGCTGGCCTCGAAACGAGCNCGACAGATNGCAATCGGCGGAAAAGACCCGCTGGTTGCAGACGATTCTGACAAAGCCACCGTCATCGCCTTGCGAGAAATTGCCGAGGGTTTAATTACACCCGAGGTTCTGGCCCGCGAGAGCGAAATCGAGGCGGAAGAGGAACTGGCAGCCAGTTTCGAGACCCCCATCCTCTGACACAGCGACCCGCTGGCGGTGGTGGCAACAACATTACAGGCACTCAGCGGCTCACTCCCCGGGATTACGTTGCCCCGGGGGAGGTTCCCCCGCGCGCAATCCGCGCCGGCAGGTGGACAATCTGCGAACAGCTCACTTGCCTCCTTTGAGCAGCTGATTGCCGATTACCTGCCGCTGGAACAGGCTCAGCTCGTCCGCAGAGCCTACTATTACTCAGAGCAGGCCCACTATGGCCAAACCAGGCGGAGTGGCGAGCCCTATGTCACGCATCCCCTGGCCGTTGCCAGCATTCTTGCGCGAATGCATATGGACGCGCAGAGCCTGATGGCGGCACTCCTCCACGACGTGATTGAAGATACGGGCGTCAACAAAGAGGATATCGGTGCCCAATTTGGAGAGGAAGTCGCGGAGCTGGTGGATGGCGTCAGCAAGCTGACCCACGTTGAGTTCGACTCGGTCGAGCTCAGGCAAGCAGAGAATTTTCAAAAAATGACGCTGGCGATGGCCAAGGACATTCGCGTCATCCTCGTCAAGCTGGCCGACAGGCTCCATAACATGCGTACTCTGGGCGTACTGAACAGGGAGAAGATCAAGCGAATCGCCAGCGAAACTTTGGACATCTATGCCCCCATCGCAATGCGTCTGGGCATGAACGAAGTCAGGATGGAGTTCGAAGATTTAGGGCTGAAAGCCCTCTACCCAATGCGCGCCAGACGTCTTGAAGCCGCGCGCCGGGCCGCCAGCGGCAACCGTAAACAGTTGGTTGACCAGATCCGTGACCAGATTGGCCAAACTTTGAATCGTGAGGGCCTCAGCGCCAGCGTCGTCGGCCGCGAAAAACATCTCTTCAGCATCTACAACAAGATGAAGGCCAAGCGAAAGTCATTCTCAGAGGTGATGGACATTTTCGCCTTCAGGCTGCTTGTCGACTCTGTCGACGACTGTTACCGGGCGCTGGGTATGGTGCACAGCCTCTACAAGCCGGTCCCGGGAGAATTTAAGGACTACATCGCCATTCCGAAAGCAAACGGCTATCAGTCATTGCACACCGTTCTGAAAGGTATGCACGGCGTCCCGATTGAGATCCAGATTCGCACGCATGAAATGGAAGACATGGCGAATAACGGGATTGCCGCCCACTGGCTTTACAAGACAGAGGAAACGGGCGCGAGTATCTCTCACACCCGCGCCCGAGAATGGGTGCAGGGCCTGTTGGAAATGCAACAACGCGCCGGCGACTCGCTGGAATTTATTGAGAACGTCAAGATCGACCTATTCCCTGACGAGGTTTATGTTTTTACCCCCCGGGGTGACATTCTTGAGTTGCCGAAAGGGTCCTGTGCGATCGACTTTGCTTATGCCGTGCATAGCGATATCGGGAATCATTGCGTGGCGGCCAGAGTGAGCAATCAACTGGTTCCGTTATCCGAACCTCTGGAGAGTGGTGCCACCATTGAAATCGTCACCTCACCAACGGGCAGACCCAGCCCATCGTGGCTGAACTGGGTGGTGACAGCGCGAGCGCGAACCCACATCCGTCATTTTTTGAAGGATCAACGCCGAGAGGATTCACTTGCGCTGGGTCGCAACCTCCTCGACCGCGCATTAATGGCACAGGATACCCGGCTAAACGCCATTGACCAGGAAACCATGCAGTCGGCACTGAACGCACTTGGCAAGACTGACATGGACTCTCTGGCGATTGATGTCGCACTGGGTAACACGCTACCGCACATTGTCGTGGCCCATCTCACGGGCGCCAGTGATGACTCCGCTGTCAGCGGTGAGGCAGCGACGCTGGGTATTCGCGGAACGGAGGGCGTTGGCGTCACTTACGCGAAGTGCTGCTGCCCACTGCCCGGCGACCCTATTCAAGGATATCTTGGTCAAGAGAAAGGTTTGGTGGTCCACCGAGAAAACTGCCGCAATCTGGTGGAGCTTAGGGAACAGCCTGACCGGCTAATCTCGCTGCACTGGGACGACGTTATCGAGAGAACCTATCCTGTTGGCCTTCGCGTGCAAGTCGAGAACCGACGCGGCATGATTGCAGTGCTCGCCACCAGGCTCAGTGCCATCGGTTTAAATATCGAACGCATTGCGACCCAAAACAAGGACGTTGAGTTCACCTTTGTTGATCTGGAGTTACAGGTGAACAGCCGAACCCATCTCGCTCGCGTTATGAAGCGGTTGCGAACAGTTGATGGTGTGCTCAAGGTTGTTCGTAGCGCCAGACGCTGACTCAACCGGCCCATCCTTCCCGTCTTGCGGCCCGAAGCAGTCCATTATTCAATAGCCGCAGGGCTCGCCCAATCAGGAGTGTCACGTGTCTAACAGAGCGGTTATCGCTACACAGTCTGCCCCCCAAGCCATCGGGCCCTACTCGCAGGGCATCAAGGCAGGAAATACTGTCTGGATATCGGGACAGATACCCCTTGACCCGATTTCAATGACATTGGTCAAGGGCGATATTACAGCGCAGGCAGAGCAGGTCTTCACAAACTTGGCCGCCATTGCCGAGGCGGCTGGCGGTACGCTAAATAATGCCGTGAAAGTGAATATTTCTCTGACCGATCTGAGCGACTTCGACGCCGTCAATACAGTCATGGCCAGCTACTTTGAGGCGCCTTACCCAGCGAGAGCGTGTGTACAGGTGGCCGCGCTGCCAAAAGGCGCTGACATAGAAGTTGAAGCCATACTGGTTCTGTAGCAGCGAGCACCGCTAGCCCAGTTTGGAATGGCCCGGTGCGTCGAGCGCGGCTCTGTAGCCCTCTCGCCAGGTAGGATAGGTGAGAGAAAACCCGATCTGACCCAGTAGCGCATTCTGACAGCGACGGTTCGACGGCTGTCGCTGACTCGTCTCAGCCCTCTCCAGCGTGACCCCTAATTGAATTGCCAACCAACTCTCGATCTCATGGGTAGGTGTGGTGTCATGATCAGCCGCGATGAGCGTCGGCGGTACCGCGTGCCCGGAGGCATCCCGCAGCAAACAATGCACAATCAACCGGGCCAGGTCTTCACGGTGAATGCGATTACCGTACTGACCACCTGCCGCGCCTCCCACTCCGGATCGCACTCGACGCATGAGCATGCCCTCAGGGTCTCCGTAAACGCCTGCAGGACGGATGATTGTCGCCATCGCGGCACGGCGAATAGCCGCCTCCGCAGCAATCATGGCGCTGGCCTGCGGCTCATCAACATTGAGCTCGGAATGCTCATCAATCCAATTGCCGCCCGATTCACGATAAACCCGGGTCGACGAGATCCATATGACACGTCGACATCTTCTTAACCAAGGTTGGGCTGCCAGCGTGCTGGCCACTCTCAGAAAACCTGCACGATAACCCTCTGGGTCATAGGTCTGTGGTGTGGGCGTCACGACGATGTAATCGGGCTGTAATGCTGAGAGAACCTCAAAACGTTTTGGGTCGGTCAGGTCTATTTCGAACGGCTCAAAGCACTCAGGCAGGCACTCTGGTTGGCGCCTTGCTGCAGCCACGCGCCAGCCAGAATCAACGAGCGTCAATCCGACTCGGGTTCCGATATCACCACAACCAAGAATGAGCACCTGCATGACTTCACGGCTTTATCAAAGAATGGCTAAGATGAGAGCGTAGCACGAGATCTCTACAGCCCGGGGCGCGTTTGAGCCAATCCATCCTTCAAAAACCCGTCACCTCGCTGCGCGGTGTCGGAGAAAAAATGGCGTCCCGGCTGGCCGATATCGGCATCCAGTCTCTGGAAGATTTGTTATTCCATTTTCCTTATCGCTATCAGGACAGAACCCACGTCACGCCCATTGCCGGGCTGCGAGACCAGCTGGATGCGCTGGTTGAGGGCGAGGTGCGAGCCGCCGCGGTCACTTCGGGTCGCCGCCGCAGCCTGTTGGTGAAAGTAGAAGACAGCACCGGGGTTTTGACTCTTCGGTTTTTTCATTTTCGTCAGGCACAGGTGTCGCAATTCAGGCAAGGCGCCGTTATTCAAGCATTTGGGACGCCCCGTCGGGTTGGGGGTGGTATCGACATGATTCATCCGGAGTATCGACTGGGCGAGGGCACGAGCTTGGTCGAGGCAGCGCTGACGCCCATCTACCCTACAGTCAGCGGTANNGGGCAAAGCACGTGGCGCAAGCTTTGCAGGCAGGCGCTATCAATTTTAGAGAACAACCCCCCTGTGGATCTGCTACGCGACATCATTGAAGATCGTATTACCCTGGCTGCGGCAATCGCTTTCCTCCATAACCCACCGCCAAACGCAGATTTGAGCCAGATCCGGGGAGGCTGCCATCCCGCCCAGCTGCGGTTAGCGCAGGAGGAGCTGATCGCGCATCAGCTGACGGTTCAGGGCGTGCGAGACAGTGAGAGACGCCATAAAGCCCCGTCAATACCCCCGGCTTCAAGCATGGCGGAGCAGTTTCTGAAAAGCCTGCCATTCACTCCAACGGCCGCACAGGACCGCGTTGCGCAAGAACTCGCTGCAGATATGGCAAAGCACCTGCCCATGCTGAGGTTAGTTCAGGGAGACGTGGGATCAGGCAAAACACTGGTCGCCGCGAGGGCCGCACTGGACACCATTGGTGCGGGATATCAGGTCGCGTTTATGGCACCCACTGAGCTGCTCGCCGAGCAACATCACGCCAACCTTTCAGCTTGGCTTGAGCCACTCGGACAGCCTGTAGCCTGGCTCAGCGGACGCACCAAGGGGAAAGCAAGAGCTNCCNTTTTAGAGNAGCTGGCTTCGGGCAGAGTNCCTATTGTTGTTGGCACCCATGCGCTNTTTCAAGATGACGTAGAGTTTNANAACNTGGGNCTGATTGTCGTTGACGAGCAACATCGCTTCGGCGTCCACCAGCGGTTGTCNNTGGCCGATAAGGGGTCAGGCGAGATGCATCCGCATCAACTGGCGCTCACCGCCACCCCCATCCCCAGATCTTTAGCCATGGTGGCTTACGGCGACCTGGACTGCTCGGTCATCGATGAATTGCCGCCGGGCCGCCAACCGGTCACGACTACGCTGATTGACCACAGTCGTCGAGACGCGGTTATCCGCCGGGTGGGGGCAGCGTGCGAGGAGGGTCGCCAAGCGTATTGGGTTTGCACGGCGATTGAAGAGAGCGACACGTTGGATATTGAGGCGGCCGAGGCGACCCGGGATCGACTGATCGAAGCACTGCCAAATATTCGTATTGGCCTTGTACACGGCAGACTAAAGCCAGCTGAAAAAGCGAACACCATGGCCCAGTTTAAGGAAGGGCAGCTCCAGCTGCTGGTAGCGACAACCGTCATCGAGGTTGGCGTGGACGTGCCCAATGCGAGCTTGATGATTATCGATAACGCCGAAAGACTTGGTCTCGCGCAGCTCCACCAATTAAGAGGCCGTGTCGGGCGCGGCGCCATCGACAGCCACTGCTTGTTGATGTTTCGCAAGCCAATCTCGGATACGGCCCAACGGCGGCTGCAGGTCTTGCAAGAATCCCAAGACGGCTTTGTGGTCGCGGAGGCTGACTTGGCAATCCGGGGTCCCGGCGAATTACTGGGAACGCGCCAAACCGGTATGGCCGAATTTAGAATCGCCAGCTTGCCTGAACATGAGTCTTTACTGATCGAGGCTCAAGCGATCGCTGTTCACCTGTACCAGCATTACCCCCAAAAATCGCAGGAACTGATGCAACGCTGGGCCGGCACGAGGGCAGACTTTGCCAGAGTCTGATCCCGGGGTGTCGCATCCCCTTCCGCACATCGCTAGACTGTTGAGCCGATCGAGACGAACCGCCTACGTTGACCGAATCTGCCTCTCCTGAAGCCCTTTACCCACCCACCATCAGCAAGTGGCGAGGCGCGGTGAAAATTATGCGTTTCGACAAACCGATCGGGACGTTTTTGCTACTCGCGCCAACGCTGTGGGGCGTGGTGTTAGCTAACGAAGGCCACCCCAGCCTGCGCTTGCTGGCCATTTTTTTAGCGGGCGCGATCATCATGCGCGCTGCGGGATGCATCGCGAACGACCTAGCTGACCGGAATCTTGATGGCCATGTGGAACGAACGCGGCTACGGCCTCTGGTCACTGGCGTGCTTACGGTCAAAGAGGCGTTTGCTTTACTGGTGTTATTACTGGCGGTTGCGCTGGGGCTGGTGGCATTGACCAATCCGCTCACCATACAGCTGTCTATCGCCGGCGCAGCGCTGGCAATGGTGTATCCGCTGATGAAGCGCGTTACCCATTGGCCACAGGTGGTGCTGGGTTTAGCTTTTTCGTGGAGCATTCCCATGGCATTTGCAGCCAGCACCAACTCCCTTCCCACGGCCCTATGGTGGTTGTTTACGGCTAACGTGTTATGGACGGTGGTCTACGACACCCAATACGCGATGGTTGATCGTGAGGATGACTTGTCCATCGGCATCAAGTCCACCGCGATTCTGTTCGGAGACCTTGATGTGCGTGTCATCGGCCTTCTGCAGTGCTTCTGCCTGATCGCGTTTTGGCAAAGCGGCGTCGCCTTTGATCTCGGGGCGCCCTACTACGCGGCGGTGGTCACCGTCGGCATCATGTTCGCCAGGCATCTTTGGCTGANCAGGGGNCGNNACGTCAGCCANTGCTTCGCCGCNTTTAATCAAAGCAAGTGGATCGGNCTGCTGATTTTGCTGGGTCTNTGCGNGCACTTTTGGCTAGNNGGAGTANCGGTCTGAACACTGTGNANTCTGTCGAAGCCAAATTGCATCGGTCTATGTCCGAGATCGATGCCGNCCNTTGGCGAGAGTGCTTTGGNGANGNTGACCCCTTTTTAAGCTGGGATTTCCTGCACGGANTGGAGNCATCGGGATGCACTACCACNGANAGNGGTTGGCAGCCCGCACATCTCTCTATTGAACTGTCGGGTGAACCTGCNGGGATGATGCCGACTTACTTAAAGACCCACAGCTACGGAGAATATGTCTTTGACTGGTCATGGGCTGATGCATGGCAGCGNATGGGNCTGCAGTACTACCCAAAGCTGGTNACCGCANTTCCTTTTACACCNGCGACGGGNCAGCGCTTGGGTNANGTTGATCACCANAATNTNAGGGCNNCTGGCATTGTCGANGCNGTCAAGGGCCTGACCGANTCGCTNGGNGTCTCAAGCTGGCACGTGCTGTTTCTTGANGAGGCGAGCTCAANGCAACTTTGTGACNGCGACATGCCCCANAGACTCACCACGCAGTTTCACTGGTTNAACCANGGCTATCGCGACTTTCAGGANTTCCTGGACAGATTCAGTAGCCGCAAAAGAAAAAATCTACGCCGGGAGCGAGACCGNATCGCCCAGCAAGGGCTGTCACTCAAGACGCTCAANGGCGATGAGATNNCGTCANNGCATTGGCAATTCTTTTTCCACTGCTATCAGACNACCTATGCGAAACGCTCCGGNCACGGCGGTTANTTGACGGAGGCGTTCTTCACNGAGACNTGCCCGNTCTTAGGCCAGAGCCCGGTGATGGTNCTTGCNGAGCGGGNTCAACAGCCTGTTGCTGCGTCACTATTNTTTGAGGGGGATACGACGCTNTATGGGCGCTACTGGGGATGCATAGCGGAATTTGATTACCTGCATTTTGAGGCCTGTTACTACCGCGGCATCGAGTATTGTATNGAGGCTGGTCTGTCTCGCTTCGACCCGGGAGCACAGGGNGAGCATAAAATCCAGCGTGGATTCGAACCTGTGCTGACTTTCTCAAACCATTGGATCANNGATGCGCGCCTGCGAGACGCGGTTTCACAATTTGCCAAGCAGGANTCNGAGCACGTTCGNGCCTATCAGCNAGANGCCTCCNCGCTCTTACCCTTNAAGCAAGAGAACGCTCACCCCTGAGCCGNGGCATCTCTCANAAACACCCAGTCGTTNNCCGANGANTGTTCAGCNCTNAAGTAGTANCCATCTCCACTGAAATCTTTGAGCCCCTCTGGNTCATTCATANCNTCTTGAATAATAAAACGCGCCATGACGCCACGCGCTTTTTTCGCAAAGAATGAGATCATNTTNTACTGCCCATTTTTCAAGTCGCGGAATTGNGGAGTAATCACCTCCGCATCCAGTAACNTTGGCTTGACCGCTTTGAAATACTCGTTNGANGCGAGATTAACNAGCACCCGGCTACCACTGGTNTTGAGGTGNTTGTTCANTGTCTGAGTGATTTGCTCNCCCCAGAACTCGTAAAGNTTTTTCCCGCCTGAATTTTCNAAGGGCAGCCCCATCTCCAGTCGGTAAGGCTGCATCAAATCAAGTGGCCNGAGCAGCCCGTAAAGCCCAGAGAGAATGCGCANGTGCTTTTGCGCGAAGGCCAGCTCGTCTTGACTGAGGGTGTCNGCCTGAAGACCGGTGTAAACNTCNCCCTTAAATGCCAATACTGACTGTTTGGCGTTGCGAAGNGAAAAGTCGGGCTGCCAGTTCATAAAGCGCTCATGATTGAGCGCCGCAATTTTCTCGGAGACGCCCATCAAAGCCTGNATACCCNCAGNATCGAGCTCGCGTGCNNNCTCGATAAGTGATGCCGCCTGCTCAANAAACANNGGCTGGGTAGACTTTTTAGTGGTCGGGGCGGTCTCNTAATCCAGCGTCTTNGCCGGTGAAAGTATGGAAAGCACGGGCCTGCCTCTNCTGCAATCTCTNGNGNCGGAATGATAACCTTGCACGTCGACGATAAAAACCGTGGNATTCTCATGTCACCAAGCGGAAACNCGGCCAACAAACTGGANACGAGCATTGTCTGGTTGGGCCGCGCAATCTCATGGTGTGTGCCTGTTATGGCCNNGCTGGNATTGGTGATCGTAGTGCTGCGCTATGGCTTTAATACAGGGGCGATCGCTGCNCAGGAATCGGTGCAATATCTTCACGCGGCGATCTTTATGTTGGGGGCGGCCGTCACGCTTGGCGCTGANCAGCATGTGCGCGTCGACATTTTCTACCGNTCTTTTACACCCCGGCAACAGGCATGGGTCAACGCACTGGGCCACATTATTTTCACACTGCCGATTTGCGCTCTCATTGGATGGGGGTCGTGGGATTACGTTGTNGACAGCTGGTCAGCGAGGGAGGCATCCCCAGAACCGNGCGGATTGCCGTTTGTCTATCTGCTCAAGGGGCTGATCCCCGCCATGGCAGCCTTACTCGCTTTACAGGCACTGTCGCAACTCCTCAGCGCCCTTGACGTATTGCNCCAAAAGGATACGCGGTGATGGAGGGCCAACTCGCCCTGGCTATGTTCGTCGCGGTGTGCGNCATTCTGCTATTTGGCTTCCCTGTCGCACTGACCCTGGGGGGCACCGCTCTGGGCTTCGCCGCGCTCGGCATTCTCNTCGGGCACTTTGATCCCGATTACCTGTCTGCTCTCACCGGTCGTATTTTCGGCACCATGGGAAATGAAACACTGGTGGCCGTGCCGCTCTTTATCCTGATGGGAGTCGTACTTGAGCGAGCGAAAATATCTGAAGATCTTTTGGCCAATATGGCTGGGCTATTCGGCGAGCGGCCGGGGGGGCTTGGCGTTGCTGTCATTGTCGTGGGGGCACTGCTTGCCGCTAGCACGGGCATTGTCGGTGCAACCGTCGTCACAATGGGCGTGCTCGCCCTGCCCAGCATGCTCAGGGCGGGCTACCAGCCCCAGCTAGCGACGGGCACGATCTGCGCGACGGGCACACTTGGCCAGATCATTCCGCCGTCCATCGCTCTGGTTTTGTTGGGCGACATCATGTCCAGCGCCTATCAGCAGGCCCAACTCCGAATGGATATCATCAATACTGATACGGTATCGGTAGGGGATCTGTTTATTGGAGCAATGATGCCGGGCATCACACTGGTGATGATGTATCTGGCATATGTGCTCTTGCGCGCCGCCTGGCAACCTGACACCGCACCCTCCGCCAAAATGGAGAAAACGGACTCTGCAGCCGCCATCAAAGCAGTGCTGCCACCACTTGGATTGATCGTCTTGGTTCTGGGCTCCATTCTCGTCGGCGCCGCAACACCCACGGAGGCGGCGGGCGTGGGCGCTACCGGCGCTTTGCTGCTTGCGCTTGCAAGAGGTGCGCTCACGTTTTCCGTTTTACAGGATATTTCCCGGTCCACTCTTTACACCACCAGTATGGTCTTCCTGATTCTGATCGGGGCCGCCATCTTCTCGCTGGTCTTCCGCGGATTTGGTGGCGACGCGATCATCGAGGCATTCTTTAAGGGGTTGGGCGGTGGACCTCACATGGCGTTGCTTGTCGTCATGTTAGTCATGTTTTTACTGGGTTTTATTTTGGACTTCATCGAGATCACGTTCGTCGTGGTGCCCGTCGTTGGACCCGTTCTGCTATCCATGGGTTTTGATCCGATTTGGTTGGGTGTCATGATCGCTGTGAATCTGCAAACTTCATTCCTCACACCGCCCTTCGGCTTTGCCTTGTTCTATCTTCGCGGGGTGGCTCCGGATACCGTCAGCACTCGCGCGATCTATGCCGGTGTTTTACCCTTTGTCTTAATCCAGCTGTTACTGCTCTTGCTAATGTGGCGATGGCCGAACCTCGTGCTATGGCTGCCCGAGGTGTTGGGGCGATAGTCACCGATGCAGCCTATCGGCGCCGATGCGCAGACCGGTTGGTCAGTTTTATAGTTAGGCCTTGGAGGCAACCATGTCCGTGGAAGAACTCGATACCAGCCCTCTGCCCTATGGCGAGCTGGCACTACAGACCATTGCCATGCCAAGGGATACCAATGCTAACGGTGATATTTTCGGCGGCTGGCTACTGTCACAAATGGATCTGGCGGGCAGCATCACGGCTTCAGAGCTGGCCGACGGCCGTGTGGCAACAGTTGCTGTTGAAGGTATGTCGTTTCTGACGCCCGTTCATGTTGGCGCGGTAGTGAGTTGTTACTGTGATGTTCTGGAAACCGGTAGAAGTTCTGTGCGCATTCTCGTAGAGGTCTGGATTAACGCGAAGCAGAATGGCGAGCCCCTTAAAGTCACGGAAGGCGAGTTCATTTATGTCGCGATAGACGAAAATAAACTCACTCGGCCGATTCCGCAATAAGGGTTACCGGGGGTAGTAAGCGATCTCGGGCATTGAGGTACCCCCGTTCCGAAATCTCATGGTAAGTCCGCACTTTTTCAGCAAATTCAAAATAAGACGCCGCAATTTTCGCCGCCATGGGGTCCGACTCAACCAGTGCCTGAATAGCCTTCTGACTACTCTCATAGAGTGCATCCAATACGTCTCCAGGCAACGGCAGCACTTCGGTATCAAATTCACGCAGCAGGATCTGCAATGACTCACTGTTGTTGGCCGTAAAGTCATCCAGCATGTCCGTATTGGTCGCCCGCGCGGCGATCCGCACTATCGCTTGTAAATCATCTGGCAACGCAGCCAGCGCCTCCTCATTCACGATGGTTTCAAGCATGGCGCCTGGCTCATGCCAACCGGGGTAGTAGTAATAGTCACCGACTTCCATCAGACCCAACGTGCGGTCGTTGTAAGGTCCCACCCACTCGACGGCATCAATGACTCCGGTTTGCATCGACGTATAAACTTCGCCACCCGCAATCCGGACGGCGGATCCGCCCGCCGCATCGAAAACCTCACCGGCGAGGCCAGGGATGCGCATTTTGAGGCCCTGTAAATCAGCACGACTTTTCAGGCGAGTATTGAACCAGCCGGCCATCTGAACGCCAGTGCTACCACCGGCAAAGGGCACTACGCCGAATGGCGCGTACAGCTCTCGCCACAACTCGAGGCCGCCCCCATAGTGGAGCCATCCGTTCGCCTCCTGTGCGGTCATACCGAAAGGGACTGCCGTGTAAAAAACCGCTGCTGGAATTTTGCCCTTCCAATAATAAGCGGCGCCATGACCGGCCTCGGCGACACCTCGTGATACCGCATCGAACACCTCAAAAGCAGGCACGATCTCGCCCGCCCCGAACACCTTGATGCGTATCCGACCACCCGATGCCTCGTTAACTCGCCGGGCAAAATTTTCGGGCGCCGCTCCCAAACCAGGCAATCCTTTCGGCCATGTAGTGACGAGCTTCCACTCAATGACCTTGTCGGGCCCCGACGAGATCACCGTTGCAGTACCCTCGCGGCCAACTCGATCCAAAGTCCATAGCGCTACCACAGCCACAAGCGCCGCTGTAAGAGCAACCACAACGACGGGAAGCACCTGTTTCTCGCGCACGTCCAACCCCTACAACACCGTTAGATTGGCATATTGAAGCACAAGCCACTTGCTGCCTTCATTGAAATTTACCTCAACCCGGGCGTTGCTCCCCCGACCCTCGAACTGCGTGACGACACCCTCACCAAATACTTGATGGATGACCCGGCATCCTAAGTTAATACCTTCCACCGGGGGTTCACTGAGTGAGGCACCCGCCAAGGACGCCACGGGGCGTGACACGGAGCCGTTCAAGCGGACTTCCTCAAGCAGCTCTCTGGGAATCTCCCGGATAAAGCGGGAGGGGGTATTGTACATATCCCCTCCATGGAGACGCCTGTTCTCAGCGTAAGTGACTACCAGTTTCTTCATTGCCCGGGTAATACCCACGTAGGCTAACCGCCGCTCTTCCTCCAGACGGCCGGGCTCTTCAAGAGACATCTGATGGGGAAACAGGTTTTCTTCCATTCCCGCAATAAACACCAACGGAAACTCGAGCCCTTTCGCAGAGTGCAACGTCATCATCTGAATACTGTCTTCGTAAGGGTCGGCCTGACCTTCGCCAGCATCCAGCGCCGCACTATCGAGAAAGGCTTGCAACGGGCTTATGGTCTCGTCCTCTGGCTCGAAGAGCCGTGTCGCGGTGACCAGCTCCTGAAGATTCTCCACTCGGGCTTGGCCCCGCTCGCCCTTTTCGGAGCGGTGATAGTCAAGCAGACCTGTCACGTCGATCGCGTGCTCGGTGAGTTCGTCGAGCGGAAGCGTCTCGGAAGACTGATCAAGGTCGTCAATCAGCGCTTGAAAATTGGCCAATGCGGCGAGCGCTCGCGGCGGCAGCAACGCGCGTTCCCGGGTGAGGTGGATCGCACGCCACATTGGAACCTGCTCCGCTCGGGCGACTTCTCTGAGCTTCTCCACTGTCTTGCTGCCGATGCCCCGCGGCGGCGTATTGAGCACTCGCTCAAGTGCGGGGTCATCATCGCGGGTCTGAGCCAGACGCAGGTAGGCTAGGGCGTTACGAATTTCCAGACGCTCGTAAAAACGCTGGCCACCGTAAATCCGGTAGGGAATACCCTCGCGCAACAGTGCTTCCTCAAGGACTCGCGATTGAGCATTCGATCGATACAAAATCGCGATAGAGCGACGAGGGTGGCCGTTACTGGACCACTCCTCGGCCTGCTCAACGATATATCGGGCCTCATCTTGCTCATTAAACCCGGCATATAAGCTGATGGGGTCACCGCGCTCACCCTCCGTCCAGAGGTTTTTACCCAAACGACCGGCATTACGCGCAATGAGGCCGTTGGCAGCTTCCAGAATCGTTGAAGTCGAGCGGTAGTTTTGCTCCAAGCGTACCGTTTCCGTTTGCCTGAAGTCCTCAGAAAAGCGCTGGATATTCTCCACCCGGGCGCCCCGCCAACCGTAGATCGACTGATCGTCGTCCCCCACCGCGACAACCGGGATCGTTTGTCCTGCGAGCACTCTCAGCCACGCATACTGGATAGTGTTGGTGTCCTGAAATTCATCGACCAGAATGGTTTTGAAGCGCTTCTGATAGTGTTGCAGCGTTTCCGGGGACTTCAGCCAGAGCTCGTGGGCCCGCAGTAACAGCTCAGCGAAGTCTACCAAACCACCCCGTTCACAGGTTTCCTCATAGGCAGCATAAATGCGCACCATGGTCTTGGTATACAGGTCGCCCTCTGGTGCCTCTACATGCCGCGCGCGCAATCCTTCATCTTTTTGTCCATTAATAAACCATTGCGCCTGCTTCGGTGGCCAACGTGCCTCGTCGAGGTCGAGCTCCCTGCAAATCCGCTTCACGACTCGTAGCTGATCATCGCTATCCAAAATTTGAAACTGCTGGGGAAGGCCGGCCTCTTTCCAGTGCGCCTTAAGTAGCCGATGCGCCAAACCGTGGAAAGTCCCTACCCACAGGCCGTGAGTCGGCATTTGCAACATGTCCTCAATACGGCCACGCATCTCACGAGCCGCTTTATTGGTGAAGGTGACGGCCAAGACGGAATGGGCAGAAAACCCCTCGGCCCGAATCAGCCAAGCAATGCGGTGCACCAGCACCCGGGTTTTACCAGAGCCTGCACCCGCCAAGACCAGCAAGTTGCCTGACGACGCAGTAACCGCCTCTCGCTGAGCGGAATTCAGCGGGTTCAATATGTCGGATACGTCCATGCGCGCAGTGTAACGGAATGAGCTTAACTATCTGAAATAGCATCGCCCCGCGGTGCATGAACCGCGGTTCCCTCCGCCCAGATTCGTTGGTATAACGTTGGGAACCGTTGGGTTTTCGTCAGCAAACCACCGACGATCCGGAGTCAGTGATTCCATCACAAGGGCAATCGCCGCGGCGCCCTGCACAAAAAAGGAAAGTGCTCATGAAAATTTCTACTACCTCACTTCTTTTGGTACTGGCTTCCACACCGGCCTTCTCTGCTCTGGCGTGTGATGTGCCGGTCGCACCGCCAACACCTGACGGGAGTAGCGCGACGCTCGAGGAGATGGTTGCCGCTCAAGGCGAGGTCAAGGCGTTCCAAGCCGCCAATGCAGAATATTTGGAGTGCGTAGACGATCAAATGGCGTCTGAGAAAGCAGCCATCGACGAAGGCGACGATAGTGCAGAAGAGCGCTACGCGCTGGCCGCCGCGGACTATAACGCCGCAGTATCACGCGAAGAGCGAGTGGCTGCCGATTTCAACACCGCGATCCGGGCCTACAAGGCCGCCAATCCCGATTGAGGACCCCGCGAATGGCGATCTGGCTTGCGGTTACGGTGGCGCGGGCAGACCGGTAGAGTTCTGCCACCACTCGTCACCAGTGGCGGACCCTGTTTGCCATGATAAAAAAGCAGGTGATGAAATTGACGCCGACATTCAGCGTCCGTATCAGCGTCACTTTGTTGGCCTCCTGACTGTCGGATGAGGCCCTTTCACCAAGTGCCTTAGCCCAAATACGCCATAAGTCCATTGTTAGCATCCTCCTTGATTGCCAATAACTTCTGGTTACCGTTTCTGATATTGGCTCGGACTCGACACTACCTCCCCTAGCCGTGAGTATCTTAATGGCCAAGTGATTGAGCGCACTTGCGCCTATTCGGCGTCATCTCGTTTTTTTGGTTTTTGCCAACCCAAGGCCGCGCCCATAGCGACCAAGGGCTATCCAGACTGGCTCATTTGTCGCGACAAAAACTGCGGCCCCTATCGCTACGCCGACGCCGATCCAATCATCGGCCCTCTGGGAATTCTTGAGGCGTTTATCCAATCGTTACTCCACTATCATCGACTAGAACAGAACAGACATTTGGATCTCCATCCTGAAATCCCTTGTGAAATGACATGCAGAAAAGTCGAACGTTCTCGTTCAATTTGATCCAGCATATTTAATTTTTCTGCCCTGAGAGTCAGTGAACTCGCCAAAACAAACAATGATAAAATCTACTAACGCCCATGTGCCCAGTCCGCCAATAGTGAACACCATCAAAACTCCTGACATTATTTTACCGCAGTAAAATCGATGTACCCCAAATACGCCGAGTACAAAACAGAGCGTTGCTACAAGTAAGAAATTCTTATCACTTACTGCTGTCTGATTCATCTTGTCACCCTTGTTTAATGTCGATCCTGTCCTACTCGACCGTCACACTTTTAGCAAGATTCCGCGGCTTGTCGACATCGGTGCCTCTGGCAACCGCGACATGATAAGCGAGAAGCTGCAGCGCAATCGTAAACATGACAGGCCCTGCCAACGCACTGCAGGCCGGCAACGCCAACACTTCACAACCCGGACCCGACTCATAGCCCGCATTCTCGCTGGCAAAAACAAACAGCTGCCCACCGCGGGCGCGGACTTCTTCAAGATTTGATCGCAGTTTTTCCATCAACCGATCATCGGGGGCGACTGCAACGACTGGCATGTCGCCATCTACTAGGGCCAGCGGTCCGTGTTTCAGTTCGCCGGCAGGGTAAGCCTCAGCATGAATATAGGAGATCTCCTTGAGTTTCAGAGCACCTTCCATCGCTATGGGGTAATAAATACCTCTTCCCAGAAACAGTGCGTGACGTTTGTTTGTGAAGTGATGCGAGAGCGCCTGAATCCGTTGGTCATACTGAAGCACTGCCTCCGCTGTGGTAGCCATTTCTTCCAGCGCCGCTGTCACTTGAGGCTCAGATACAGCATTAGGAGCATGATGACGAGCGAGACAGAGCGTTAGATTAAGGAGCGCAGCTAGTTGCGTTGTGAACGCTTTGGTGGAGGCCACGCCTATCTCAGCGCCAGCCTGAGTGAGATAAACCAACTCACTGGCCCTGACCATTGCGCTGTGGTCCACATTACAAATAGCCAACCGTGAGAGAACCCGCTCTGAATCGACGTGCTCCAGGGCCGCCAGCGTGTCCGCCGTCTCGCCCGATTGGGAGATGGCCACGACCAATGTACTGGGTAACGCCACCGAATCGCGATAACGATATTCTGACGCAACCTCAACCTGACAGGGCAACCCCGCCAGCGACTCTATCCAGTGTCGGGCGACTAGGCCGGCATGGTAGCTTGTGCCGCAAGCCAAAATCTGAATCGCAGCGACTTCAGGAAATACGCTCGGCGCTGACTCGCCGAACGCTTCATCTCTCATAGCTCCGTGGGTGACCGTATCGCGAAGGCGAGCGGGCTGCTCGAAAATCTCTTTGAGCATGAAGTGCTCGTGCTCACCAAGATCGTCATCTGCGACCACTGTCGCCAGCCGAGTAGGCTGTCTGTTAACGGATGCGCCTGCGGAGTCCAATATCTGATATCCGTCTGCACTGATTTCCGCGACATCACCATCCTCTAGGTAAATAAACGTATCCGTTACAGACCTCAGCGCGAGTGTGTCAGAGCCCGCAAAGTTTTCCCCGATACCCACCCCCAGAACGAGTGGGCTCCCTTGTCGAGCCACAACTATTGTGTCGGGTGCTTCGCGATTCACCACTGCCAGCGCATAAGCACCCTCAAGCTGAGATAGCACACTTTGCACCGCTGGGAGTAGATCCCCACCTTTTGAGACAGCTGCGTCGATCAGATGTGCAACCACCTCCGTATCCGTTGCGGAGACACATTCGCGCCCTGTTGCAGCAAGTGCCTCGCGCAGCGCAGTGTGATTTTCAATAATGCCGTTGTGAACAACTGCTATGCGATCATTAATAATGTGCGGGTGGGCATTCACTACCGAGGGTTCGCCATGTGTCGCCCAACGAGTGTGGGCAATACCTGTGCCCCCCTGCTTGGGGAATGCCCGCTGAGCGTCCTCTAACGCCGCCACGCGGCCCAGGCATTTATGGCTCGATAAAGATCCTGCGCGGTCGATCAGAGCAAACCCCGCCGAGTCGTAGCCTCGATACTCCAGACGCCGCAAACCCTCGAGGAGAATTCCAGAGCAATCCCGCCTTGCGGCAACAGCGACAATTCCACACATTATTCAGACTCTGATGGCTTAACCGGGCGTTGCCATCCATCAACATTACGCTGGCGCCCTCTCGCCACCGCAAGCTGATCCGTTTTCACATCATCTGTTATCGTAGAGCCTGCGGCGACGAAGCCTCCTGACTCGATCGTGAGTGGTGCGACAAGCGTACTGTTTGATCCTACAAAGACGTTTTCACCCAAGACTGTGCGATGCTTTTCAGCGCCGTCATAATTGCAAGTGATGGTGCCGGCGCCAACGTTAGCCCCCGGACCAATATCCGCGTCACCGAGGTAGGCAAGGTGGCTCGCTTTCGCACCCTTACCGACATGTGCGTTCTTCACTTCAACAAAATTACCGACTTTGGCTTTCTCATCAATAACAGAACCGGGTCGCAGGCGGGCATAGGGGCCTATCACCGCCCCGGCACTTACCGATGCGCCAGCCAGATAACTAAAGGGCAGAATTTGTGCGCCGTCGCCGACCTGGGAATCGCACAAGATACAGTTTGCGCCAATCGATACCGCATCACCGAGTGCCACGTCGCCTTCGATCACTACATTGATGTCGATGCGAACATCCCGGCCGCATTGCAGTCGGCCCCGGATATCGAGGCGCGATCTGTCACTCACTCGGACACCACCGTTCATCAGCTGATCTGCAAGAGCACCCTGATGTAAACGCTCCAGCTGCTCGAGTTGCTGTGGCGTATTAACCCCCTGTGTATCGAAGTCATCGTCAGAGCACACAACCTCTACCCGCATACCATCCTCGCTTGCCAAACCGAGCACGTCAGGTAAATAGTACTCTGCCTGTGCATTCTGATTACGCACCCGATCGAGCCATCCGACGAGCCGTTCGGCCTTGGCCGCCAGAACCCCCGTGTTGATCTCCTGCAGCGCTCGTTGTTCGGGCGTGGCATCCCTCTCCTCTACCACCGCAACAAACTCACCGGCTGCCGATCGCACAACGCGGCCATAGCCCGCCGGGTTTGGTAACGTCGCCGAGAGCATCGCGACACCGGTTTCGGCCTTGGCGAGCACCGACCTTAATGCCTTCTCGGTAATCAGCGGCACGTCGCCAAACAGAACCAATACAGTACTCGTGGGCTGACAGCTGCTGATCGCTTGTTTGACTGCGTGCCCCGTGCCCAACTGCTCCGCTTGCAAATGGCACTGCACGTCAGCCGATGCAACTGCAGACTGCACTGCCTCCGCGCCGTAACCCACTACAACGTGAATCCGGTCAGCGTTCAGTCGTCGTGCAGTCTGCAACACATGAGCCACCAATGGTCGTCCCGACAGAGTGTGCAGAACTTTAGGGGTTGAGGATTGCATCCGGCTGCCTTGACCAGCCGCCAGAATGATGACTTCCAGCATGTTGGAGACCACTTAAATGGCTATCTGAACACCATCATTAATCACCGCGGTGGCATTGCAAGCGATGCGGCGCGGATAGGCAAAAAACACCGAAAAAAGCCGGGATTGAGAGGTTTTGGAAGAATTTCAGCCGCGAACGGCGCGGTTTTTCAGCCTTCGTAGCGCTGCCAGCTGAGCAGTGGCCTCCGCGAGCTGAGCTGACGCCCGCCCATAATCGATCTCACCCTGCTGGTTTGCCAGGGCATCCTCAGCGTCCTTGCGAGCTGTTTCTGCAGCAGCCTCGTCGATATCAGCGGCACGAACGGCGGTGTCGGCCAACACCGTCACGTTGTCTCCCTGTACTTCGAGAAAACCGCCCGAGGCGTAATAAACCTGCTCTTCGCCACCTTGTTCCACCACCCGGATCGGGCCGGGAATCAGCCTGGTCAATAAAGCGGCATGGCCAAAACAGACGCCCAGCTCACCCTCAACACCCGTCGCGACCAGTAACTCCACCGGACCGGAATAAATCTGGGCCTCCGCGCTGACAATGTCACACTGTAGGGTCGTTGCCATGAATCGGTCTCCCCGGCGCCTTTAAGAGATGTTAGAGCTTTGCAGCTCTCTCCACCGCCTGCTCGATGGACCCCACCATGTAGAAGGCCTGCTCAGGCAGCTGGTCAAACTCACCCGCCAAAATGCCTTTAAAGCCTGCGATGGTGTCCTTCAATGAGACATAGATACCCGGCGACCCGGTAAACACCTCTGCCACATGGAAAGGCTGTGACAGGAAGCGCTCTATCTTCCGAGCCCGCGCCACGATCAGCTTATCCTCTTCAGAGAGTTCGTCCATGCCGAGAATAGCGATAATATCTTTGAGTTCCTTGTAGCGTTGCAGTACCGACTGTACTCCCCGCGCCACCTCATAATGCTCTTGACCAATGATCAACGGGTCTAGCTGACGAGATGTCGAATCGAGAGGATCTACCGCGGGATAAATACCCTTGGCTGCGATATCCCTGCTCAACACCACCGTTGAATCGAGGTGCGCAAAGGTCGTGGCAGGGGATGGGTCCGTCAAATCATCAGCCGGAACGTAAACCGCCTGAATCGAGGTGATGGAGCCCGTTTTTGTCGAAGTGATGCGCTCCTGAAGTACGCCCATCTCCTCTGCCAGCGTGGGCTGATAACCCACGGCTGAAGGCATACGGCCTAAGAGCGCGGACACTTCGGTGCCGGCCAAGGTATAGCGATAGATGTTATCGACAAACAATAAGACGTCGCGCCCCTCGTCTCGAAACTGTTCCGCCATGGTGAGGCCAGTCAACGCGACGCGGAGTCGGTTACCGGGCGGCTCGTTCATCTGCCCGTAAACCATTGCTACCTTCGACTTGTCCATTTCGTCTACGTTGACAACTCCGGACTCCTGCATCTCGTAGTAGAAGTCGTTGCCCTCACGGGTGCGCTCGCCCACTCCGGCAAAAACCGACAAGCCCGAGTGCTCTGTGGCGATGTTATTGATGAGTTCCATCATGTTGACGGTCTTACCCACACCGGCACCACCAAACAGACCAACCTTGCCGCCCTTGGCAAACGGGCAGACCAGGTCAATCACCTTAATACCCGTTTCCAGAAGCTCATCCGAGGCCGCCAACTCCTCATAGGTGGGTGCCGCTCGGTGGATCGATGCGCGCGCCTTTTCACCAATCGGGCCCTTCTCGTCAATGGGGTTGCCGAGCACATCCATGATACGGCCCAGGGTCTCCGTACCGACCGGTACTGAGATAGGCGCCCCCGTATTTTCGACATTGAGGCCTCTGCTCACACCCTCGGAAGGGCCCATCGCGATAGCGCGAACCACGCCGTCGCCCAGCTGTTGCTGCACCTCAAGCGTCAGGCCCTTGTCGCCCACCATCAATGCGTCATACACCTGAGGCACGCTATCCCGGGGAAACTCCACATCGATTACGGCGCCAATAACCTGTACGACCTTTCCGCTACTCATTTTTCGGTCCTCGCTTCAAAACCTGCGCAACAGCCGCGCCGTTGCCTAAACTCAATAAGACAGTGGCCACGTCAGCCGATCGCTGCCGCGCCACCTACTATTTCTGCCAGCTCCTGCGTAATCGCCGCCTGTCTCGCTTTGTTGTAGACAAGCTGTAGCTCTTCAATCAACTCACCTGCATTATCCGTCGCATTTTTCATTGCGATCATGCGGGCAGCTTGCTCACAGGCGCCGTTCTCCACGACTGCCTGATAAACCTGTGACTCCACGTAACGCACCATCAGGGCGTCCAACAGCTCGCGAGCATCGGGCTCATAGACATAGTCCCAGTGGTGAGAAAGGCGCTCATTTTCCTCCGCTTTGAGCGGTAACAGCTGCTCCACCTGCGGCGCCTGGGTCATGGTATTCACGAACTCATTGCCGGCCAGAAAGAGCGCATCGATTCGCCCCTCAGTGTAGGCATCTAGCATGGCTTTCACGCCGCCAATCAAGTCATCCAGCGAGGGCTCCTCACCAAGATCTCTAATCGATGCCGTTACATTGCCGCCGACGCTAGCGAAAAAACCCATCGATTTGGCTCCGACAAGACAGAGCTCAACATCCACTCCAGATTCTTCCTGAGCCTTCATGGACTGTATGGCAGCTTTGAACAAATTAATGTTCAGCCCACCGCACAACCCGCGGTCCGTGGAGACAATAATATAGCCAGCACGTTTTACTTCACGCTGCTGCATGTAGGCATGGCGGTATTCAGGAGTCGAGTTGGCTATGTGCCCAACAACAGCGCGCATGCGCTGAGCATAAGGCTTGCCCAGTTCCATGCGATCTTGAGCGCGCCGCATTTTGCTCGCCGCGACCATTTCCATCGCGCTGGTGATCTTCTGAGTGCTTTGTATGCTCGAGATCTTGGTGCGGATTTCCTTGCCAACTGCCATGCTGTGTTACCAGGTCTGCGTCGACTTAAAGGTTTCGATGGCTGACCTGAAGGTCGCTTCGCGCTCATCATCCCAGCCGCCGTCTGCTTCGATTGCCTGCATCACGTCACCACACTCAGCCCTGACATAACCCAGCAAGGCAGACTCGAAGTCACCAATTTTGGCTACCTCAACGTCCTGCAAATAACCCTCATTGCCCGCGTATAGCGATACGCCCATCTCTGCGATTGTCAACGGCGCATATTGCTTTTGTTTCATCAGCTCAGTAATGCGTTCACCGTGCTCCAGCTGCGCCTTAGTCGCGTCATCCAAGTCCGACGCGAACTGCGAAAACGCGGCAAGCTCGCGATACTGCGCCAATGCAGTTCGAATACCGCCCGAGAGTTTTTTGACGATTTTGGTCTGTGCCGCACCGCCCACTCGAGACACGGAAATGCCCGCGTTCATTGCTGGTCGGACGCCAGCGTTGAACATGTCTGCCTCCAAAAAGATCTGGCCGTCGGTAATCGAAATCACGTTAGTTGGGACAAACGCTGAGACGTCGCCCGCCTGAGTTTCAATAACTGGCAATGCCGTCAAGGAGCCGGTCTGACCCTTCACTTCCCCGCCAGTAAACTGTTCTACGTAACCTGCATTCACTCTCGCGGCTCGCTCTAGCAACCGGGAATGCAGATAGAAGACATCGCCCGGGTAAGCCTCTCGGCCCGGGGGCCGACGCAACAGCAAAGAAATCTGTCGATAGGCGACGGCTTGCTTGGACAGGTCGTCGTAAATGATCAGCGCGTCCTCGCCACGATCACGGTAATACTCGCCCATGGTGCACCCCGCAAAGGGAGCAAGGAATTGCATCGCCGCAGGGTCAGATGCGTTGGCGGCAACGACAATCGTATGCTCCATTGCGCCATGCTCTTCGAGCTTGCGCACTACGGATGCAACCGAGGACGCTTTCTGCCCGACTGCAACATAAATGCACTTAATGCCGGTGCCCTTCTGATTAATGATGGCGTCGACCGCGATCGCCGTTTTGCCGACCTGACGATCGCCAATAATAAGTTCGCGCTGGCCACGGCCGATCGGCACCATGGCGTCAATCGCCTTGAGGCCAATCTGGACTGGCTGGTCCACTGACTGTCGATCAATAACACCGGGCGCAATCTTCTCAATCGCGTCAGTCACGTTGGTTTCTATGGCGCCTTTGCCATCAATAGGGTTGCCAAGCGAGTCCACCACCCGGCCCTGCAACTCTGGCCCAACCGGCACCTCGAGAATGCGGCCAGTGCAGCGGCAGGTTTGGCCCTCGGCTAGCTGCTTGTAATCACCCAACACGACCGCGCCCACGGAGTCACGCTCCAAGTTGAGGGCAAGACCAAACACGCCGCCCTCAAATTCGATCATCTCGCCATACTGCACCTCGGTGAGGCCATGAATGCGGATAATGCCGTCAGTAACGGAGACAATGGTGCCCTCATTAGTCGCCTGTGATGCGACTTCCAGTTGATCAATGCGCTGCTTGATCAGGTCGCTAATTTCTGAGGGGTTGAGCTGTTGCATGACCTATTCCTCTGTCATTGGGTCAGCGTGCCCGCCAGCTTGTTAAGGCGGCCGCGAACTGAGCCGTCGATTACCAAATCGTCGGCGCGAATGAGCGCCCCTCCCAGCAGTGAGGGGTCGGTTTCTGATGTCAGGGTGATGCTGCGATCAAGCTTGCTGTGCATGGACTCGCTGAGCGCTTCTTCTTCTGCCTGCGTTAATGGATACGCCGTGGTCACGTGAACAGTGACAGTGCTCTCAATTGCCTGCTTCAGCTGCTCAAAGATCGCGGCAACCTCTGGCAACAGCGACAACCGGTCGTTGTCCGACATTATCGCCAACAAATTACCCACCGCTTCCGACGAATCCTCCCCGGCTAACGCTGCCAGTGTTGCAGCACGCTGCCCGGCAGTCTGGTTAGGATCTCGCAACGCCTCGGCAACTTTTGGCTGAGTTGAAATCGCCGCCAACTCTGACAGCGCAGCCTGCCAAGACGCCAACTCCCCTGATGAGCGGGCGTGCTCAAATGCGGCGCGCGCATAGGGTCTGGCAAGTGTCGTCGGTTCAATCATTGACTAGGATTCCGCGACCAGCGATTGGAGCAGAACGGCATGCTTATCGGCGTCGATTTCTGCATCAAGAATTTTCTCGGCGCCCGCCAGTGCCAGTGCGCTAACCTGCGACATGAGCTGCTCTTGAGCGCGAGCCCGCTCCTGCTCAATTTCAGCGCTTGCTGCGGCTTTGACCCGCTCAGCTTCAGCGCTGGCGGCGTCTTTCGCTTCCTCGATTAGGGCTTGTGCGCGTTTGTTGGCAGCCTCGATAATCCCCGCGGCCTCGCGCTTGGCGTCTGCCAGCTGCTCGTCCGATTGTTGCTTCGCGACCTCCAGATCATGCCCGGCACGATCCGCTGCTGCCAGTCCGTCGGCAATCCTGTTTTGCCGCTCCGCCATGGCGCCAGCAATAGGCGGCCAGACGTAGCGCATACAGAAAGCCACGAACGCCACAAAGGCGATCAGCTGTCCTATCAGGGTGAGATTAATATTCACTCGTTACTCCTGCGGTGGCCAGGGTAGGTCTCTCCTCCCTGACCATGATGGGGACTATTTAGCCCGCGACCACAAAAATCAGGTACATGGCGATACCCACGCCAATGATGGGGATCGCGTCTACCAGACCCGCTCCTAAAAAGAACGTGCCCTGCAGCTTTGGCGCCAACTCGGGTTGACGCGCCGAGCCCTCAATGAGTTTGCCGCCCAATATGCCCACGCCAATCGCAGCACCCATTCCGCCTAAGCCCATCATGATGGCGGCGGCAACGTAAATCAGTTCCATGGTCGTCTCCTAGTCACAGTCAATAAAAAATCAATGGTCCTCGTGCGCCATGCTGAGGTACACAATCGTCAGAACCATAAAAATAAACGCCTGTAGCGTAATCACAAGAATGTGGAAAATCGCCCAGCCGATCTGCAAAAGCGCAGCCGGTAGCAGCCAGAAAACCCCCACACTAAACAGCGCGGCAATCAGAATAAAAATCATTTCGCCCGCGTACATGTTGCCAAACAACCGCAGCCCCAAAGAAAACGGCTTCGCCAGCAACCCCACTACTTCCATAAATAAGTTAACGGGAATGAACATGGGGTGATTAAACGGGTTGAGGGTCAATTCTTTAACAAATCCAAAACCCTTCACCTTGATGGAATAAAAAAGCATGAGCACAAAGACGCCAATGGCCATGCCCATCGTAATATTGGGATCTGTCGAGGGCACTATCTTTTGATATTCCACGCCAGCCAACATGAGCGAGTGAGGAATCAGATCGACGGGAATCAGATCCATGAGGTTCATCAGAAAGACCCACACAAAAATGGTCAGAGCAAGCGGGGCGATCAGCGGATTTTTGCCGTGAAACGTGTCTTTAACGGTTCCATCGACGAATTCCACCACCATTTCAACAAAATTGATTGAGCCAGAGGGAACGCCCGATGTCGCCCGCACGGCTACGCGGCGAAACAGCCAACAGAAAATGAGGCCTAATCCTATCGACCAGATCATGGAATCGACATGGATGGCATTAAAGCCCATGGCGGTGCTCTCGGCGGCGCCGTGCGCCATTGTCCACTGACCCCCTTCAGGAACAACGCTACCATCGTAGCGCTCAAAACCCGCAGGCAACTTGCCATAGGTTAAGTTCGTAAGGTGGTGAACGATATATTCCGATACGGTCTGACTTTCGCCGTTTGCCGCCATTGCTTACCTTCTCATCCTGAGCCCTTTCACGCTCGTTATCACTTAAGTTAGAGAATCAACCGCTAATCCGGCGATCCCCAACTTTTATCGCCTCTCTCCGCTACGTTGTCGCCAAAACAGCAGCACTGATGGCAATACCAACGCTGCGCCACTGCCAACCAACACAGCTAAAGGCTGGTTGTTTGGCCTCACAGCAAACAGTGCCGCAAAACCGACTCCCGCCAACGTGTAACGGGCAAGACCCAACCAGACCGGGCCAAACATAGAACGCCCCGAGGTCAGGCTCATCGCCACCCAAAGGGTGGGCAGTAGCACCACAGCGCCACCCAATAACATGTCCAGAGAAGTATTGAGCCCCCGAAAAAGGCCTACCCCAAACGCCAGAGCAGCCAGCCATACCACGGACCACGCCACCACGCTCAACAGGTGCGTTCTTGTGGCAGCGAAGGGTACGGAAGCGTCAAATCTGGCCAAGGTAAACCTTGCCCCCCTTTCATGCGGGGAGGAGTGTAGTGGAAAGGCCTAAACCCTTCAATACATGGGTTTTACTGGATCCTTTTGAGGATGCCGTCGAGCTCATCCAAAGTGGTGTATTGGACTTCAAGACGACCTCGGCCGTTCTGCTGGTGTTGGATCCTGACCTTGGCACCAAGCCTCGTGCTGAGATCTTCCTCAAGTCGACTCACGTTAGGGTCCTTTGCCGGAATGGTATTTTCCTTGACGCCCCACCCCCGGATCAACGCCTCTGTTTGCCTGACGGACAGACCGCGTTTCGTAACCTGCTGTGCCGCGCGAACCTGATCTCCCCCTGTTAATGCCAACAGCACTTTGGCATGACCCGTATCAATCTCTCCTCGCTCAAGCATCGACAGAACATCATCCTCCAGATTCAACAAGCGCAGTAAATTCGCCACTGCAGAGCGAGAACGCCCTACCGCTGAAGCCACCTGCTCCTGACTGAAGCCAAATTCGTCCTGTAATCGCTTGAGACCCAGGCCCTCCTCGACTGGGTTTAAATCCTCTCGCTGTATATTCTCAATCAGACCGATCGCGATGGCGGCCTCATCCGTTACCGCTTTGATAACCACTGGAACACGGTCCAAACCGGCCATCTGTGCGGCACGCCAACGCCGTTCACCTGAGAGGATTTCGAAGTGCCCATTACTACTAGGTCTGGCTACGATGGGTTGCAGGATTCCTTGCGCCTTGATGCTATCCGCTAAAGTCTGTAGCGCTTCGGCTTCAAACTCCCTTCTGGGCTGATAAGCCCCTCGCTGCAGTTTTTCGACCGGAAGCTCATTGGGCGTCCCTGTTTGAACCCCGCCCTCAGACGCAGTCGTATCCGCTTGGCCCTGCGAGTCCGCCAACAGACCTGAGCCCAGCAAAGCCTCAAGGCCCCTGTTCAGCTTTCGCTTTTGCGCCATTCGCTATGGTTCCCTCTCNTTTTGNTCTTGCCGGCGCATAAACTCACCGGCCAATGCCATGTAGGCCGTGGAGCCCCNGGACAANCGATCATAAACNATACCCGGAAGACCATGNCTGGGCGCCTCCGCCAANTTCACATTCCTNGGAATNACGGTGCGATANACNAGCCCNTCAAAGTGCTGATGCAATTGCTCGGATACCTCGTTGGTCAAGGCATTCCTTGGGTCNTATAGCGTTCGCAAAATACCCTCTATCTNNAGCGTCGGATTAACAGACTGTCGCACNGTATTNATCGTCTCCAACANCGCAGACAGGCCTTCGAGAGCAAAATACTCGCACTGCATGGTAATGAGGACNGACTGCGCCGCAACCAGCGCGTTCAAGGTCAACATATTCAGCGACGGGGGACAATCAATAATGACAAAATCGTAACGGCTGGCATCAGATTGTAGAGCAACTTTGAGACGTTTCTCTCGATCGTCGGCAGATAATAGAGCCACCTCCGCTGCCGTCAGATCGCCATCCGCGGGCACGCAGTCCAGCCCCAGATCCGGAATAGAGGTTGCGACGGCAGNTAAAGGCTGCTGCTCGACCATCAGTTCAAAAGCAGTCGCCCCAAGATCGCCCTTGTTCAGTCCGAGTGACACGGTGGCATTGCCCTGGGGATCAAGATCAATCAGTAATACCCGCTTCTCCATTGCAGCCAGCGCCGCTGACAAATTAACGCTGGTCGTGGTTTTTCCGACGCCACCTTTTTGATTCGCAACGGCGATAACTTTCATTGGTCTGACTCCAATCGACGTCTAATGACCTGCAACTGAACAGGCCAGTCTCTGCCTGGAACGGCAATATCCCGACAGGATACTTGCTCGAGATGATCAGGAATCGCGAACATTTCCTGATTAGCACGTTCTGTTTTCATCGCGAAGAGCATACCTTGATGGGCCAACACATGGCCGATTCTCTGGCAGGTGGTTGCTAAATCGGCAAACGCCCGGGTGACAACAGCGTCGAATGGCTCGTCGGGATCCCACCTTTCCACTCTCGCCGTTCGCACTTCGATATTAGATAAACCCAGAGAACGTTTCACCTCTGTCAAAAACCGCGTTTTCTTCCCATTACTATCCAAAAGGATGTAGGTCACGGAAGGCTCCAAGATTGCCAGCGGCACACCTGGCAGACCCGCGCCAGTGCCGACGTCCAGCCGACGGCGACCCGTCACAAAAGGAGCAATAGACAAACTCTCGATAAGGTGGCGAGAAAAGATCTCTCGCCGGTCGCTTATCGCCGTCAAGTTATATGCTCGATTCCATTTCTCGAGCAAATCCGCATAGGCGATCAATTGATCTATCTGGTTCCCGCTTAACGAGAGATTCATTTCTTGTGAGGCGCTGTGGAGGAACTCCCGCTCAGCATCAACCATGCGCTATGACGCGGGAATCATCACTTAGATCCCGCTTTTTGAGGTGTACCAGGAGAAGAGATAGTGCGGCGGGCGTAACGCCGGGTATTCGGCCCGCTCGAGCCAGATTCACAGGCCGATGTTCGGAAAGTTTTTGACGAATTTCATTCGACAACCCCTCTACCTGACTGAAATCCATATCTGCAGGTATCGACATCTTTTCGTGGCGGNTCACACGATCGATATCCTGTTGTTGCCGACCNATATAGCCAGCATATTTNAGTTGGATCATGACCTGTTCAGCGACGGCATCGTCTANGCCACNNTGCGGGGGTGACACCTCATAAATAGCGCTGTAGTGAACCTCTGGTCGCTTCAGTAGCTCTGCCAGCGAGTACTCCCGGGATAAAGACTGGGTCAACACCGCCTCCAAAGTGCTGGCTTGCTCACTACCCGCTTGAATATAGGTTCGTTTTAGGCGCGCGCGCTCGGATTCAATTGCCTCTCGTTTTTCAACGAAACGACACCACTGTGTATCGCTGATTAAATTCATGGAGCGGCCCACCTCGGTGAGCCTGAGGTCGGCATTATCCTCGCGCAGTTGCAGCCGATACTCGGCGCGAGAGGTAAACATGCGGTACGGTTCGTTGGTTCCCAAAGTCACCAAATCATCTATCAATACGCCAACATAAGCCTCGTCTCTTCGAGGCTCCCAGGCAGGTAACGAAAGCGACTGACGCGCAGCATTCAAACCGGCCACCAAGCCTTGGGCGGCAGCCTCCTCATACCCCGTTGTTCCGTTAATTTGCCCAGCAAAGTAAAGACCACGAATCGATCTGGTCTCCAGGCTATGGTGCAAGTCTCTGGGATCAAAATAGTCGTACTCGATCGCGTAGCCCGGGCGCGTAATCCTNNCGGATTCCANTCCTTTAATCGAACGNACCAGATCCAGTTGAATATCGAAGGGTAACGACGTGGATATCCCGTTTGGGTANAACTCGNTNGANGTCAGTCCCTCNGGCTCNATAAAAATCTGATGCGANGNTTTNTCAGCAAAACGATGAATTTTGTCNTCGATACTCGGACANTAACGGGGCCCCACNCCTTCAATACTGCCNCTGAATAACGGCGAACGATCAAGCCCGCTGCGGATAATGTCATGGGTTTTNATNTTGGTTTCNGTNATCCAGCAACATCGCTGCTCAGGGTGAATNGTGCGATCACCCATNAAGGACATCACGGGCCGNGGTTCATCTCCCCACTGCTCNGCCATGGCAGAGAAATCAACCGATCTCGCGTCTATTCTNGGAGGCGTGCCNGTCTTGAGCCGGCCGACTCGGGGACACACTTCACGNAACCGNTCTGCCAATCCAATGGCNGCTTGNTCGCCCATNCTGCCACCAGATCGGTTTTCCTGTCCTANATGCATCTTGCCGTGNAGGAAGGTACCTGCAGTCAGAACCACCGNNCTTGCTNTNAATGAGATACCCGAACGGGTCAACACACCGGTGACACGNTCACCAGATAACTCAATATCTTCGACNGCATCCTGAAAAATCTCNAGATGCTCGNCCGCCTCAAGGGNTGTGCGGATGGCTGTCCGGTANANTGNCCTGTCCGCTTGCACTCTGGTGGCACGCACAGCCGGGCCNTTCCNNGCNTTCANCACTCTGAACTGNATGCCNGCTTGATCAGTCGCNCGCGCCATCACCCCACCNAGCGCATCGATTTCGCGAACNAGGTGNCTTTTACCGATTCCCCCNATTGCTGGGTTGCAGGACATTTGTCCCAGCGTGTCAATCGAGTGNGTGATCAGCAACGTGCGCACGCCNAGCCGNGCCGCNGCNAAANANGCCTCNGTGCCNGCATGGCCACCACCNACAACGATNACATCATAAATNTCGGGGTGCTTGATCATTCAGACANGCCACNGCCGANAAGGGGGCGTGAGTATAAACGGGTCACAGCANNGGATGAANTGTTGCTTTTCCCACAACCCCATCAAGNCACNCCGCNNGATTNNNCNNACNANGATTCANAACACAGGGNNTNNNCGAGTTAANCCCAGANCTCTTATTAAAATAATAAATCTATTTATCTAGAAGATTATTTAAATACTGTAGTAATTAGTACTCGCTTCCAGTGTTTATAACTACAGAAAGTGACGATAATTCAGTTTGTTACCGGAATAATAAGGCGGGGTAAAAAACGGCTGGAAAGCCTTGGTATGAAGTGGGCGGGTTGGGTATAACCTGACCGAGACGGCTGGTCGGCAACCAGACGACATTTTATCGCCAGCCTTTGCTTACGTTTATAAACAGCGGTATACACACGACAGTCCACAAACACTGTTGACGTTGCATCTTCAAGATTTTTTGGGAAAGGCTGTGTATAGCCTGTGTGGACTACTTTCCAATGCAGAACGAGGA
>PAGS01000045.1 GCA_002705465.1 Halieaceae bacterium | reverse complement strand
GGTCAAGATTGCGCCAACATTAGTCAGTCGCCACACTCCGATGAACACAAGTACAGCTGCCATTGCGAACCACTGAATCGCATAACCGATGTGTTTCGCGGGCGACTGATTCACTATCGGCCATTCAGCGACAAAGGCGAGCGGGGAACGCTGATCAACGCGAACCTCAAATGGGAAAACGGCGCGTCCGGTCAGCGTGGACAAGGACCGCTGCCAATCGTCCCAGTACAGGGTCTGCACCGTAGCGGGCAGCGATGCGGGTGCTTCGGGTTTCTGCATCATGAGCGGAGTGCCTGTCGGCACATAAACCCGCCCCGAGACCGAAACAAGACCCTGGGGTAACACCGGTTTGGGCTCAGTTCGGCGACTGGGGTCACCCGCCAACCACCCCAAATTGACGGGCACCAGCACATCTTCAGCGCTCACCAAAGCGACGACGTGGTAACCGACCCGCCCTTGGTGGATCCGGTTGTCCAGCAATAAGTAATCTTCCGCTTGAAACAGCCCCCGCCACGTTACCTGCCTGTCTGCCAGCCGCTCCGAGGGTTCGGTCGAGAGGGTCTTGGGGTGCACTGCCGGTAACGCTGCCCTCGCCTCCCAACGATCCACCAAGGCAGATTTTTCGGACGCACGGGCCAACTGCCACGACCCCAAATTGATCAATAGCCCCAGCAATATTATGCCGGCGACCAGCGCTCTGAGATCCCCCTTTACCGTCAGGGGTCCGAAGGTTCGGTTAAACTGCATAGTAGTGCTTCTCTCAGTTACCGCTTGTCGGAGCCACCAAGACGCAGACTCGTCAGGACATGAACCATGCTTAAGACAGTCATCGTGCTACTTATGATAGCGCTTGTCGCCAGCCTCGCGTCGGGTTTGGTGTTTCTCATGTCAGATCAGGGCAACCCGCAGAAGAAGCGCCTGTTCACCTCTCTGGGGGCTCGTTTGGGTATTGGAGCCTGTCTGCTGCTGGTGATTCTCTACGGTGTCATGACTGGCCAATTGGGGCACCAAAATCCCTGGGACCCAGGGCCCGTTGCGAACGAAGCTGCTCAAGCGGAGTAAAGCGGGGTGCCTCCTAAGACTCCGGTACCATCCAGTGAGCACATTCAGCCTNCGCCAATCAACACTNANNCCCACCNATNAAAAAGGGCGCAGCNGCGCCCTTATCGAAGCTNGNGNGCTTACAGAATGTAGACAAACAAGAACAGGAACACCCACACCACNTCNACAAAATGCCAATACCAACTTGAAGCCTCGAAGCCGAAATGATCGGTGGCAGTGAAGTGTTTTCGTCNGACTGANCGCACCAGCTGAATCAACAGCATGGTCATCCCCATGGCGACATGAAAGCCATGGAAGCCGGTCAGCATGAAGAAGGTGGAACCGTAGATGCCGGAATTAAGCGTCAAGCCATAAAGCGCATAAGCTTCGTAGTACTCAGCGGCCTGCAAGCCCAGAAAAATCAGCGCCAAGCCCACCGTGATACCCAGCCAGATATTAAACTTCTTTCGGTTATCGGCGAGGATCGCGGTGTGTGCAACGTGAACCGTCGCGCTGGATGACAACAGAATGAGGGTATTCCACATCGGCAACCACGCATACCACGCGTGAGCATCTGCAGGGGCCATGGACGTTTCCTGCGAGACAAAAGCGCCATTGTTCGCGATGGCTTGAGCGTCCACACCGCCCACGACTTCCTGAGGCGTCGTTACGGGTGGCCACGCAAACTCAAACCCGGGCCACAGCAAGCCGTTCATGCGGCCGCCCTCTCCCTCTCCGGCCAACCAAGGGCCGACGAACTGCCTCACGTAGAGCAGTGCGCCAAAAAATGCCGCGAAAAACATCACTTCAGAGAAAATGAACCAGAACATTCCCAAAACGTAGCTCTGATGGAGCTGACTGCTGTTCATCCCCGCNAGATTTTCGCGGATGGCAGTGCCAAACCAGCTGGCCAGCGTGAAGATGAAAAAGACCAACCCGGCGGTCAGCACCCACACCGAGTTGCTGGAACCCTCGTTGTTTCCATAGGTCATGTCGTTGAGCACCAGTGCGGCGCCAAAGACTGACAAAATCAGGCCAATCGTCGCTCTGATGGCCAAGCTGGACGACTCGGGCACATAGTATTTTTCGTGACCTGCTGATGCGGATGATGAACTGGCCATGAGTTTCTCCTGAGTCAGCCGTTAGCGCGAAGCCAACCGATCGGTCGCTGTATCGGTGACGTCAAATAGTGTGTATGAAAGTGTGATCGTGTGGATATCNCGTGGCAGATCCTGATCGACGATAAACTGCAATGGCATNTCCGCCGCCGACTGNCCCGCCAATACCTGCTCGTCGAAGCAGAAACACTCGGTCTTGTGGAAGTAAGCCGCGGCTCTGCTCGGGGACACGCTCGGTATCGCCTGGGCCACCATGCTGTTATCTGTGGGATTCAAGGCTTTGAATACAACGCCGTTGGCAGCACCGGGGTGAACACGCATTACNCGGGTGTCGGGCGCAAACCCCCAGGGCATGCCGTCGTTGTTGAGGGCGACAAACTGCACCGTGACCTCACGGCTCTCGTCTATCATTGCGGGCACTGATGTATAGGCCTGATTCGCTGTTTTGCCGTTAATACCGAGCGCGTCGCACAACACATTGTAGAGCGGCACCATGACGACGAAGACAAACGCGAACATCGCCACGGCAACTGCCGACAGTTTCAATGCGGTATCAACCGCCGGGACCCGACTCAGGCGCAAGCTATCCACTTCCTACTCCTGCCCAATGACCGCGCCATCAGATAGTGCCGGCAGGTTTAGGTACCAGCGGTGGCTCTTCAAAGGTGTGGTAAGGAGCCGGCGTAGCAACCGTCCACTCAAGTCCCTCGGCACCATCCCACACTTTCTCTTCGCTCACAGGCTTGCCGGCAACGATGGTGGCAACCACGTTATAGAGAAAGAGTAATTGCGAAGCACCATAAATGAAGGCACCGATCGAAGACATCATGTTGAAATCCGCGAACTGCAGCGCGTAGTCTGGTATCCGACGAGGCATGCCTGCCAAGCCGACAAAATGCTGCGGGAAGAAAGTGATATTAAACCCGATAAAAGAGACCCAGAAGTGCGTCTTCCCCATCGCTTCGTTGTACATCCGGCCACACCACTTTGGTAGCCAATAGTAGACCGCAGCCGTCATAGAGAATACGGCGCCCGCCACCATGACGTAGTGGAAATGCGCCACAACAAAGTAGGTGTCGTGATACTGAAAATCTGCCGGTGCAATCGACAGCATCAAACCCGTAAAGCCGCCTAACGTGAATAGGATCAAGAAACCGATGCAAAACAGCATGGGTGTTTCAAAACTCAATGCACCACGCCACATGGTCGAGATCCAGTTGAACACCTTTACCCCTGTGGGTACCGCAATCAACATGGTGGCGTACATAAAAAACAGCTCTCCCGCGATCGGCATTCCAACCGTGTACATGTGGTGCGCCCACACGATGAATGACAGGAAGGCGATCGATGCCGTGGCATACACCATTGAGGCGTAGCCAAACAGTGGCTTACGCGAAAAGGCCGGAATAATTTGGGATACGACGCCAAACGCCGGCAGGATAATGATGTAGACCTCNGGATGNCCGAAGAACCANAAAATGTGCTGNAANANNACGGGGTCACCNCCNCCNGCGGCGCTGAAAAAGCTGGTGCCAAAATGAATGTCCATCAACATCATCGTTACTGCACCAGCCAAAACTGGCATCACCGCAACCAATAAAAAGGCGGTGATCAACCAGGTCCAGACGAACATCGGCATCTTCATGTAGGTCATGCCCGGGGCGCGCATATTCATTACTGTCGCGATAATGTTGATCGACCCCATAATTGAGGACACGCCGAGGATATGGATCGCGAAAATGAAGAAGGTGACCGAGGGCGCGGCGTAGGTCGTGGAGAGGGGCGCGTAGAAGGTCCAGCCAAAAGCGGGCGCTCCCCCTTCCATAAATAAGGTCGACGCCAGCATCAGAAAAGCCGGCGGAAGAATCCAAAAACTCCAATTATTCATGCGCGGTAGCGCCATGTCTGGCGCGCCAATCATCATCGGAATCAGCCAGTTGGCCAGCCCAACGAAGGACGGCATGATCGCCCCAAAAACCATCACCAAACCATGCAGTGTCGTCATCTGGTTGAAGAAACCGGGCTCAACCAGTTGCATGCCTGGCTGGAAAAGCTCGGCTCGAATCACCATGGCGAAAAATCCACCAAGCAAAAACATGGCAAAAGAAAACCACAGGTACATGGTCCCGATGTCTTTGTGATTAGTGGTAAATAGCCAGCGTGAGATACCCTGGGCAGGTCCGTGGTGATCAGCCATTTCGTTGCTCCCCTTAACCGTTCTTCATGCCGGCTACATCGCCAGGCTGGACGACATCGCCCGTGTTGTTACCGAAGGCATTGCGCTGATATGTCAGCACAGCTGCCAGCTCGACATCATTAAGTTGACCGCCGAATGCCTGCATCGCCGTGCCAGAAACACCACCAGCAACGACGGCCATATGCGATGAAAGATCGCCCAAAACGACAGTGCTTCCGGCTATGGCGTTGCCGATACCGCCTTCTCCCTGAGCGCCATGACAGGCAAGGCAGGAGCTGTCGTAGACCGCCTTTCCCCTGTTCATCAGCTCATCAACCGACAGCGTTTGCATGGCAAGCTGGGTCTGCGCTGCAGCTGCGCCGCGCTTCGCCAACAACCACGCGTCAAAATCCTCTGGCGATACTGCGTGCACCTCTACCGGCATAAAACCGTGGTAAGCACCACATAGCTCTGTGCATTGGCCGCGGTAAATTCCCTCTTCAGGAACGCGGGTCCATGCCTCATTAATAAAGCCAGGGATGGCATCACGCTTCACGGCAATCTCAGGCACCCACCACGAGTGGATCACGTCATTGGCGGTAACCAAAAAACGAACTTTGGTGTTAGTAGGAATCACCAATGGTTCGTCTACCTCGAGGAGGTAATTGTCGCCCTTGTGCTCGGTGTTGTAGATCTCCTCCTGCGACGTAGCAAGGTTTGAGAAGAAGGCGACGGGCTCGCCCGACTCGTCCAGATACTCGTATTTCCACTTCCATTGATGGCCCGTGATGAGGATATCGAGCTCGGCTTCGTCATTGTCGTAGACCTCTAAGAGGGTCGAAGTCGCGGGGACGGCCATTGCTACGAGAATCAGGAAGGGCACAACTGTCCATACCACCTCTACCCGCGTGCTCTCGTGGAACTGGGCGGCCTGATGACCTTTGGATTTTCTGTGGGCGTAAATCGAGTAAAACATGACCGCGAAAACCGCAACTCCGATTGCAACACAAATCCACATGATGAGCATGTGGAGCTGAAAAATGTCTGCACCGATCTCTGTCACGCCCGGCGACATGTTTAACTGATTTTCTGCTGCCGCTAGGGGCGCAAAAAACGCCACGGCCGCTCCTGAGACACCTTTCCCCATCGCGTACAGACTCCAATTGTTTCCGTGGCGCTTGTCCCCGAGCCACAGAGGGGGCTAAAAAGCGCCGGGATTATAACGAAGTTATTGCAAAATCCATGGGGAAAAGGTCACACCCCCTGAAAGGTCGATATGGTCGTGGGTCACTTCCATGAATGCCAATGCTTTTCACGAATTACCTTTATAAGCAGGAGTCATATCTGCCGCGGGGTGAGGGATAAGAGTTGAGCTAATTAATCGATTAGCTTGATGTTTTCCGCAGGGGTTTCCACTCGACGCGCAGACGGGCGGGTGACCCGTGTAGCCGGCACCTCCGCAGGAGCCGCGGGGCGCGCTTCGACAAATTCGCACTCAATACACCTTCTTTGATCAGCTTCCGCATCGATGACCGTGCGATCAATCGCGCCGCAACGCGGGCATACCGCTCCCGCAATAAAGCGTTGCCGTTGTTTGGGTTCAACGCTGGAATCCGACATACTCGTCTCGCAGATCAGGTGTATTCATCAGCAATTAAATTGACAGTGTAGCAAGCCTGACGGCACTTCAAGTGCATCAGAAAATGGATCGTAGTGCCCTCTGTCAGGGCACGGCACAACCTGGAGATGGCAGGTGACAGCGGAAAGTTTTGAGGGCGCGGCAAATGTCCGCAGTGTTTTAGGTATCACGCCGACCCTAGGAGATCGGGTCATGATCGATCCGACCGCCGTCGTCATGGGAGACGTCTGGCTGGGTGACGACGTCAGCGTCTGGCCGCACACCTCTATGCGAGGCGACGTGCAGATTATCAGGATTGGCGCAAGGACCAATGTTCAAGACGGCACCGTGCTGCACGTGACACATGACGGCCCGTATAACCCCGGCGGGTTTGCACTGCATATCGGTGAGGACGTAACCATCGGTCACCGCGCGTTATTGCACGGATGCACCGTGGGCAATCGTGTACTGGTTGGTATGGGCGCCATTATCATGGACCAAGTCGTTGTGGAGGACGACGTCATGATCGCCGCCGGCGCGCTAGTCACGCCCGGAAAACGCCTCCGGAGCAGACACCTCTACGCAGGCTCCCCAGCAAGAGAGGTCCGGGCACTGACAGACAATGAAGTGAGCTTTCTCCCATACAGTGCGCAGGGTTACGTCTCCCTCAAGCAGCGCTACTTGGGCAAGGACGGTTAATCTGTGGCGCGGGCGGCCCTTAAGGTATCAATGAGGCTAGTGGTATTAGGGTAGTGACCCAACCAGAGATAGAAACTTTCTGCGGCCTGTTCGACCAACATGCCCAATCCATCTCGCACGGCCGCCGCCCCGCGTCCTTCAGCCCAGCGCATAAATGGAGTGGGGCCTGCGCCATACGCCATGTCATAGCCGTATGCGTCAGTCAGGGGCATTGATTCCGGGAGTGCCGGCATCTCACCGGAAAGCCCTGTGCTGGTGCCGTTAATCACCAGATTCCACGGCCCCGAATTCGCCGCATCGAGGCCGCCGCCCCGAACGCGGGCGTCCCTGCTGGCCCACTCTGATGCCAAAGACGCCGCTCGCTCAGGCGTTCGATTCACGATGAAAATCTCGGCAGGCCCCGCCTCCAGAAGCGCCGGTATCACTCCTTTAACCGCGCCTCCCGCACCGACAATCAAAATCCGCGTGTCCTTCAGTGACCAGCCTGCGCCGCCAGTAATATCGGCGACCAATCCTTTACCATCAGTGTTATCCGCGATGATCTGACCATCCGCCGCCCGCCTGAGAAAATTGGCAGCGCCTGCCATCGTTGCCCGCGAAGAGACTTGATCCGCCAAGGCGAAAGCCCGGCTTTTAAAAGGCAACGTGATGTTAAGACCAACACCACCTCGCTCAAAAAAGTGACCCACCCATGTCTCGAAGCTATCGAGTGCCACCAGTTCCGCGCGATAGTCGATGTCTCGGCCCAATTGCGCGGCAAAGGCCGAGTGTATCGTGGGCGACAGGCTGTGATGGATCGGGTTACCCACCACCGCAAATCGGCCGGGAAACGAGCTATCGGGCATGGCACAGCCAGCAGTTGGCTTCCCATCGGCGCATTGAAATACGCTGCATGCTGATTACCGAGAGTCCGTTGCTGTCTCAAGACCAAGCCAATCCCGGGGCCGCAAAAAATCGGTCATGAGCGTCGCCTCAGGAGAGCCGTCATCTGGAGAGTAGCCGTATTCCCAGCGCACCAGTGGCGGTAAAGACATCAGGATCGCCTCCGTGCGGCCATTGGTTTGCAAGCCAAAAAGGGTTCCTCGGTCGTGCACCAGATTGAATTCCACGTAACGGCCTCTTCTATACAGTTGCCACTGTCGCTGAGCCTCGGTCCAAGGCACATCTTTTCGACGCTCTAGAATGGGCACGTAGGCGCTGAGAAAGCCGTCGCCAACGCTCCGCATAAACGCGAAGGTTTGATCGAAACCCCATTCGTTTAAATCGTCATAGAACAGACCGCCCACTCCCCTCGGCTCGTTTCGATGCGGCAGGTAGAAATAGTCATCGCACCACTTTTTGAGGCGAGGGTAGGTCTCCTCGCCAAAGGGATCACAGGCCGCCTTGGCAGTCTGGTGCCAGTGAACGGCATCCTCTTCATAGCCATAATAAGGCGTCAAGTCGAATCCGCCGCCCATCCACCAGACGGGCTCCTCACCTGGCTTTTCAGCCATGAATAAGCGCACATTGGCATGGGAGGTCGGCGCATGCGGATTTCTGGGGTGAATTACCAAAGAGACCCCCATTGCACGAAAACTGCGCCCCGCCAGTTCGGGTCGATGCTGGGTCGCGGAGGCGGGCATGCCCGCGCCCACCACATGCGAGAAATTCACACCCCCTTTCTCAATCACGTCGCCCTCTGCCAGTAAACGGCTGACGCCACCCCCCCCCTCGGGTCGATCCCATGATTCAGTGGCAAATGTCGCGCCCCCATCGATTGATTCGAGCGTTGAGCAAATTTTCGATTGCAATCCTGTGAGGTAGCTCTCTACTGCCGTCGCGTCCACCGAATACCCCCGCTTAATTTATCGTTCTCTCGACCCGCCAGCCTAAACACGAATGACCGTGCCATCACTCGCTCGACGTATTGTTGATGGTTTCCCGGCCGCGTCAAGAGCGCCGGGCATGCAGGGTAGTGCCGTCCCGAAGTAACGCCGCACCTCCCACATTTGGCGCGGCGGCGCCAGCCCTGCCGGATTGGCGCTTGTAGAGATCAAAGGCCCACCAAAAGCCCGGCACAGGGCGGCCAAGGCGGGGGATGATGTAACGCGAATGGCCACTTCATTACTGTTTCCGGTTACCCATGGCGGAAACACATCACGGTGCGGCACCAGCCAGGTATTGGGGCCTGGCCACGAGGCAGCAATAGCCTTACGTTGCGAGGATGGCAAGGTTCTCAGCACAGCCGAGAATGCGTCTCCCGTGTCGGCAACCACAATTAACCCCTTCTGAACAGGCCGCTGTTTTAGTGCCAACAGATCCGTCACAGCCAGCTCATCAAAGGGGTCGCAACTAAGCCCCCAGACGCCCTCAGCCGGGCAGGCCACAACGGCTCCTGAAGCCAGCATCTGCGAGAAATAGGGCGCACGCCACTGCGAGTGAGGCTCGACTGAAAGCGTTGTGTTCATATGGCATTGTAGTCACTAGGCAACGACACCTTACCTCAGACGCCCCACATGCGGCCAATGAGCCCGCCCCCTAAAACCTAGTGAGCGACGCTGTAACCCTCGGGCATGCGAACAACGCTACCGAGGACCTCCAGCCCCGAGAGGCAGCTCAGGCAACGACTCATATCCCAACCCTCGGAGGTGGCGATATCCTCCGCCCGATGAACGCCTCGGCCTAGCAACAGCATGACGCGTTGCTGATCACTTTCTAGCACTCTCGCCGACGGCCACTCAGACTCGGCGCCCATTGGTGTTGGGGCCGAGTTTGAGGCTGGAGAATCTGGGCGAACGCCAAGGCATGCGAACAGATCCTCCACCGACTGCACGAGTTCGGCGCCATCGCGGAGGAGGTAAAGACAGCCAGCACCGCCGGTGTGGTAAATCGACCACGGTAGCACCAACACATTCCGGCCTTGGTCCGCTGCGGCTGAGGCCGTCAGCAGCGTACCACTGGGTCGCCCCGCCTCGACGACCAAAGTCGAACCGCTTAACCCGGACAAGGTCCGATTACGACGATGAAAATGATGTCGCCTAGGGGGTGAGCGTAATGGGAATTCGCTGACCAGCACGCCACTGCCTGCAATCCGGCGGGCCAGTTGTTCATGTCGACGCGGATAGACCTGATCGATGCCAGACGGTAACACTGCCACAGTCAAACCATCCGCCCGCATGGCGGCATCGTGCACGATGCTGTCTATACCTAGCGCCAGGCCACTCGCCACACAAAAATGGGCCTGCACCGCGGCGGTAGCGAATTCAGTTGCCGCCCTTCGGCCGTCAAGAGAGGTTTTCCGAGTGCCGACAATGGACAAAATTGGCATGCCGAGCAGTCTCGGGTCACCTCTGGTAAACAAAAAAGGGGGCCGGTCACTGCATTCTCTCAGCAACGGTGGATATTCAATGTCTCGCGGTGTCACGATCCATAATCCATGAGGAGGGCCAGTTAAGGCCTCGGGCAACGTGACTGGGGCCGAGGCAGACAGGGCCTGTTTCAGCGCCTCTAGCTCCGAGGTTGCGATACAACTTGGTGTGGTTTCGAGCACTGCCTCCGGTGTCGGGCAGGCATAAAGAATCCAATCGAGCCAGCGGGCGCCCTCAACATAAACCCTATCCGTCAGGGCCAACCAACGGCCATCGCTTTCAGGGTTGTGTCCAAACTGGTGAGCCATCTCTCATCCCTGAGTCATGGTGTCTGCTTGTTTACATCGCTGGAATTTTTCTTCACGCGAGCGCCAGATAATCCTCTGTCATCACCGAGCCGCCAGGTTAGGGATTGCGCAGCGTATCTCCCACCGACAAGGGCCTCGTCGCCTCAAGCACGAGGCCGAAACTCGCCCGCTCAAAGACCGAAAATACGATTAAGACGCCAGCCCGAACCTCAGGTAACAGAACCGACTTACCCGTCACGGGGTCTTCTGCGAGCTGTCCGGCCTGATCGATAACCAACACATCGCCCACCTGTAACGACTCCCGCTCACGTCGATTCAGCACAACAACGTCCAGCACACCGATTTGGGTCACACCACCCGGGACGGCAACCATATTGGCGTCATGGATTGTTACAGCCGGCGCCCTCGGCTGAAAAACCGGGTCAACAATCGTATCCACCACCGGGAGAAGTCGGTCACCGATGCGAATCTCTGATCGCATTTCTGTCACTCTCAGCTTCGCGGCATCATCTTCCGTCAGACTAGCGGGGTTCGCTTGCTCCATCATGACTTCTCCGACATCGACGACCAACACACCCAGACTCTCACCTATTTGTGGGTCATAAAGCGTCTCAAGAGGACGCACGAGCCTAAACCTGCGCGCCTCATCCCAACGCCCCTTGGCATAGACCCTGTCACCCAACCCACTCAGCAATCGACCCGAGTCGCCCGCCAAAATATAAGACGCCCCCTCGAGTAGGCTGGTCTCAACGACGCGATGCTGGCGGAGGAAGGGTTCGATCTCGTGGCGACGAATGGACGGAATAGCGAGGGCCAGAGGGCTTGCCCTCATGGCCGGCGATAGCTTGACCTCATGCTGCGCTGCACGGGCGACATAAGGCACTCCATCTGCCCAAAATAGATTCAGTTTATCGCCCGGATAGATAAGGTGAGGGTTGCTCTGCCACAAGTCAGGCCAGCGCCAGGGATCACTACGAAATAACGCCGAAATGTCCCAGAGCGTGTCACCTGCCTGCACAATATAGATGTCAGGCGCATCGAGGTTTAGCCGCAACGGTCCCTGAGATTGCGCCGCTGCGCCCCCCGCCGTCAGTATCAGCGCCAACAAACATCCTAGGCACCGGCGCAAAAAGCGGTTATTTGTTAAAAAACACGGGTCAGCGTTCCAACAGATCGCAGTCCATTTGCTTGCGCTCACAGTAATCACTCCTTTGATTCTGCTTTTTCCGCGCGTCCTTTCTGCCAACACAATCACTGCCACCAGAACGGAGGCGGCGCGCTATACTCCAAGTCCGCGGTCACGTGTCAATTGGAGCAAGACCAAATCCGAACACTTTTCCGCTTTGCTCAGACCTCACCACTCGGAATCGTCCTACATGGCACTACTGACAATCCTCGAGTTTCCCGACCCGCGGCTCAGAACTCGTGCGAAACCCGTTGCTACGGTCGACTCAAGAATTCAGCGCTTAGTTGATGACATGTTTGAAACGATGTATGCAGCGCCCGGTATTGGACTGGCGGCCAGTCAGGTCGATGTACACGAGCGCGTGATCGTTATGGACCTCTCTGAGGATCACACCGACCCCCGCGTGTTCATCAACCCAGAAATCACGATAGTAGACAACACGCTCGGCAACTACGACGAGGGCTGTCTGTCGGTACCAGGCTTCTATGAGACCGTACAGCGCCCACAGGTGGTTAAGGTATCGGCCCTCGACCGAGAGGGAGAACCATTTACCGAAACGCTGGACGGCCTGATGGGGATCTGCTTACAACATGAAATAGATCATCTTGAAGGCAAGCTCTTCGTTGATTATTTGACTCCGCTCAAACGTCAGCGCATACGCGGCAAGCTGGTAAAAGAGCAAAAACGCCGCGCCTGATCTATGCCAACCTCTTTGAGACTGGCCTTTGCTGGCACCCCTGATTTCGCGGCGCGGCACCTCGATCATCTGATGAGCGGCCCACACCGCCTTGTGGCGGTATTGACGCAACCGGATAGGCCTGCAGGTCGAGGAAAACGGCTGCAGCCGTCGCCGGTAAAAAGCCTTGCAACGGAGGCTAACCTCCCCGTCTGGCAACCCGAAACCCTCAAAACCAGTGAAGCCGAGCAGGCTCTAGCCGAATTTGAACTGGACTTATTAATCGTGGTCGCCTACGGGTTGATTCTGCCGGCGAATGTTCTCGCCATACCCACACTGGGCTGTCTCAACGTACACGCGTCTTTGCTCCCGCGCTGGCGCGGCGCGGCGCCAGTGCAGCGTGCCATTGAAGCCGGCGATACCGAAACCGGCGTGAGCATCATGGCGATGGAAGCCGGGCTGGATACCGGACCTGTTCTGATGTCGCGACGCCTCAACATTCGCAGTGACCACAACAGCGGCCAGCTCCTCTCAGAGCTCGCAACAATCGGTGCTGAAGCACTTGCTGATAGCCTCGATCAAATCAAAACACTGATAACCAAGGCCGCACCGCAGCAGGATGACCGCGCAACCTACGCTCACAAAATCACCAAAACTGAAGGCGATCTGAATTGGCATGCCAGTGCCGTGGAGCTGGCGCGTCGCGTTCGAGCATTTCAGCCTCAACCCGGGTGCTACACCCATCTCGATGGTGACCGCATCAAGATCCTGGCGGCTAACGCCGAGACTGGCGGCACCGACCAGCTCCCGGGGCAGATACTGTCGGCGGATGAACATGGTCTGCGCGTGAGTTGCGGCGAAGGGGTATTGGCGATTACCGAGGCGCAACTACCAGGCGCAAAAGGCCAGCCCATTGCCGCATTGATCAACGGGCATCGCGACTTATTGCGAGCGGGGCGGCAAATGACTTCGTTGACCCACGGTTAATCATGCCCTCGCCCAGAGCAAAAGCCGCCGCTGTTATCCACCGGGTTTTGCAAGGAGAATCTCTTAATCAGCTACTACCGCACAGTTTCGAATCGCTGGAATTAGGCCAACGTGCGCTCTGTCAGGAGCTGGTCTATGGAACGCTGAGAGAGTGGCCGCTCTATCAGGCCACGTGCCAGAAATTTTTACGAAAGGCGTTGAGACGAAAAGACCAAGACCTACTCTCGCTCATTTGCGTGGGTCTTTATGAGCTAGACAACCTCCGAACACCATCGCACGCAGCGATTTCCGAGGCGGTTAACGGCGCGCGCGACCTCAAGAAGTCCTGGGCGGCCGGGATGGTCAATGCTGTGCTCAGATCGTATCAACGGGAGCAAGCGGGTCTTAGGGAAACGCTCACACCCGCGGCACAACACGCCCTCCCCGACTGGCTATTTGAAATACTCACAACCGAGTATGGAGAGTGTTTCGAACAGATCGCCGAGGCGGCGCGAGGAAGGCCGCCCCTATTTTTGCGCGTGAATCAGCGGCACCTGAGCAGAGCCCAGTATCTCGAATTATTGAACGAGGCTGGCATGGCAGCCGCCCCCGCGCCGCTGAGTCCAGAAGCNGTGTTANTCGAAAAGCCTGTGGATGTCNNGCTANTGCCCGGTTTTNACNAGGGGTGGGTGAGTGTTCAGGACGTTTCGGCGCAGCTGGTGGCGGGCTTGNTGGCAGCAAGGCCTGGAGAGCGAGTGCTCGATGCCTGTGCCGCGCCTGGCGGAAAGNCGTGTCATATTCTNGAGCAGCAACCTGCACTTGCAGAGCTGACGGCAATGGATATCAGTCAGCNGCGGTTGCAGCGGGTAAGAGAGAATNGTGAACGCCTTGGGCTCGCCATGACAACGGTGACCGCGGACGCNAGCNAACTGCNAGAGTCNATCCGCNTNAAGCAATTNGATGCNATCNTAGCNGACGTGCCCTGCTCGGCAACGGGNGTCATTCGTCGCAACCCCGATGTGAAAATTCTCCGACAANCCGGCGATATCGCCTCATTTGGCGCGCAGCAGCTCGCGATTCTCAAAGGCCTCTGGCCNGCACTCAAACCNGGTGGCCGACTCCTTTACGTCACCTGCTCNCTTTTGAAGGCGGAAAANGACAGCATTATTGCTGCNTTCACTGANCANAAAGAATCAATTATTCATTCACTGTCTTTAGGACNAGGGCTCCCGACACAGTTNGGCTGGCAAACNCTGCCCCACCCTTCNGGAGGCGACGGCTTGTTTTTCTCCTTGCTTGAAAAGCCCGGCTGAGCCGNGCTTTNANCTNGCCAAGCATCGTGACTAATCCACATGGCNTGGGCGCTTTGAGTTGGTTTAAGGTGATGGCGGCGNGGTCGAGGAATCCANAATCCNGTGAAAATNATNATCCTCGGTGCGGGACAGGTCGGCGGTACCCTCGCTGAACATCTCGCCGACGAAAAAAACGACATCACGGTCGTNGATGAGCAGGCCACTACGCTAAAGCGCCTACAGGAGCGATTGGATATTCGCACGGTGCTGGGCAATGGGGCTCATCCCGTGACGCTGATGAATGCGGGCGCCGAAGACGCTGACATGCTCATCGCTGTGACTGACAGCGACGAAATCAACATGCTTGCCTGTTCGGTTGCCTTCACGCTTTACCGCACCCCCACAAAAATCAGCCGGATACGCTCCGCCAATTACCTTACGGAGCACCAGGCCCTTTTTGAATCAGGAGCGATACCCGTCGACGTCATCATCGGCCCCGAGCAACTGGTGACGCGCAATATCGAGCAACTCATAGCGAACCCGGGCTCTTTGCAGGTGCTTGATTTTGCCGAGGGGCGCATTCGTCTCGTCGCTGTCAAAGCAGTAGCGGGCGGGCCCATTGTCGGGCGAGAGCTTCAGGAAATCAGGGAGCATATGCCGAGAGTCGACACACGGGTTGCGGCGATTTTCCGTGCTGGGGGCGACCCCATCATTCCAGAAGGCTCAACGGTCGTAGAGCCCAATGACGAGGTATTTTTCATTGCGGCTAAAGAGCACATACGGGACGTCACATCAGAACTCCGTGAAGTCGACAAACCCTATCACCGCATCATGATTGTTGGCGGCGGCAACATTGGCGCCACGCTGGCCAAGCAACTGGAGTCCGCCTATCAGGTGAAGGTGATAGAACGCTCTTATGATCGGTGTCGAACGCTTTCGGACATGTTGGAAAACACCATCGTGTTGCACGGCAGTGGCAATGAGCCCTTGCTGTTAAAACAAGAAAACATCGAGAACACCGATGTTTTCTGCGCGCTCACCGACAATGATGAATCCAACATCATGATGTCGATGTTGGCCAAAAGGCTCGGTGCCAAAAAAGTCATTACCTTGATCACCAACGCGGCCTACGCGGACTTGATTGGCGACGATATCGACATTGCCATTTCTCCTCAGCAGATCACGATAAGCAGTCTGCTCATGCACGTGCGGCGCGGCGACATCAGCGCCGTGCACTCTTTGCGCCGNGGTGCAGCTGANGCNATCGAGCTNACCGCTCANGGTGACGCAGGCTCNTCGAAGGTGGTNGGCCGTCGTTTGGATGANTTGAATNTACCNTCAAGCGTTACNGTNGGGGCTATCCTNCGCGGTGACGAGGTGCTGATTGCACACGGCCATATGGTGGTGGAACCCAACGACCACGTGATTTTATTCCTCACCGACAGGACGCAAATCTCGGCTGTCGAGAAGTTGTTCGCAGTAGGATTTGGCTTTATCTAATGCAGTTCGCCATGGCGTTCAAAATTATTGGCGTCCTGCTGATTTTATTCAGCACCACCATGCTGCCATCGCTTTTCCTGGGGCTCGTGGCAAACGACGGTAGCGAATCTGCTTTTGCGACGGACTTTGCCGCGACGCTGCTGGCCGGGGTCACCCTGTGGTTGCCATCAAGGCATATGAGCCGCGACCTGAATATCAGGGATGGGTTCATGGTGACAGCACTCTTCTGGCTGGTGCTGGGTTTATTCGGCGCCATTCCGCTCTGGCTGGCACCCGAACTTTCTCTCACCCCTGCGGAGGCGATTTTCGAATCGATCTCGGGACTGACAACGACTGGCGCCACGGTCATCACAGGCCTCGATCATCTGCCTCGCTCGTTGCTTTTGTACCGACAACTGCTGCAATGGCTCGGCGGTATCGGAATTATTGTACTCGCGGTCGCTGTTTTACCGATGCTGGGCATCGGCGGCATGCAGCTCTACCGCGCTGAGAGTGCGGGCCCCTCAAAAGATCGGAAATTAACGCCGCGCATCACCAGCACAGCCAAAGCGCTGTTCGGTATCTACTTTTTGCTCACAATGGCGTGCTCGGCAAGCTATGTGGCCGCTGGCATGCCCCCGTTTGACGCGCTGTGCCACGCCTTTTCTACCGTGGCGATCGGCGGATTTTCAACACACGACGCCAGTCTAGGACACTACGAGCAAAACTCAGTGCTACTGGTGAGTTCGGTCTTTATGGTGCTATCTGCGATCAACTTCGGGCTACATTTCCTTGCCCTGCAACGGCGTAATATTCTGGTATACAGCCGCGACTCGGAAACCGCTTTCTTTATTACGGTAATTGCCCTCGCCAGCATCGTTGTCTGCTGCCTGCTACTCGCGACAGAGACGTTAGATCTGGAGGACAGTATCATCCATGGGCTGTTTCAAACCATCTCTATTGCGACGACGACGGGATTCACAACGCAGGACTTTTCGGTCTGGCCCCTGTTCTTGCCTGTGTTGCTACTGATGCTGAGCTTCATGGGCGGCTGTGTTGGCTCTACAGGCGGT
>PAGS01000001.1 GCA_002705465.1 Halieaceae bacterium | reverse complement strand
TTGTGGAAAAACCGCGCATACAGCAGGTGCAAAATGGCGTGTTCGATGCCACCCACATACTGGTCGACGGGCAACCAATAATTCGCCTGGGCGCTGTCGATCATGCCCTCAGAAAACTCGGGGCACGTAAAGCGGGCGTAATACCAGGAGGATTGAACAAAGGTATCGAACGTGTCCGTCTCACGCTCGCAGGCTTGACCCTCGAGCTCAAATTGACGCCAATCCCGGTCTGCTTTGATCGGAGACGTCACACCATCCATCGATACCTCTTCGGGTAGTAGCGAGGGGAGGCGGTCGTCAGGAATGGGGATGTCGATGCCATCTTCGATTTGAAGCATAGGGATGGGAGTGCCCCAATAGCGCTGGCGCGATACCCCCCAGTCCCGGAGCCGGAACTGGGTTGTTGTCCGACCCATGCCCGAGGCTTCCAATTTTGTCGCGATGCCCTCGAAGGCTTGCTCAAAGTCTAACCCGCTGAACTCCTCGGAATGAGTCAGCCGGCCACGATCCGTGTAGGCACCGTCTGTCGTATCGGCGGGCGTACCCTCCGCGTCGCACACCACGGCCTTGATCGGCAACTGATACTTTTGCGCAAACTCCCAGTCCCGCTCATCGTGAGCCGGTACCGCCATGACGGCACCTGAGCCGTAGTCCATCAGCACATAGTTGGCGACCCAGACGGGTATGGCCTCTCCCGTCAGCGGATGCGCTGCGCGCAGCCCGGTGTCCATGCCCAACTTCTCGGCCTGGGCCATATCGGCTTCCGCTACGGATGCCTGCTGACAGGAGGCAACAAATTCCTTGAGTTCAGGATTTTTTTCGGCCAGCGCCAGCGTGATGGGATGCTCGGCTGCGAGACTGAGATACGTCACGCCAAAAAGCGTATCTGGCCGGGTGGTGTAGACTTCGATGCGTTCGTGGTCAGCAATGGGTGAACTCAATCCAAAGGCCAGTTCTACGCCCCGACTTTTTCCAATCCAGTTTCGTTGCATGATGCGGACGGCTTCAGGCCAGCCGTCCAGAGTATCCAAGCCCGCCAATAGCTCTTCAGCATAGGCCGTGATGCGAATGAACCACTGCGGAATCTCGCGTCGCTCCACGACGGCGCCCGAGCGCCAGCCGCGGCCATCAATTACCTGTTCGTTGGCGAGAACGGTCTGATCGACAGGGTCCCAGTTCACCGTCGCCATCTTTCTATAGACTAGGCCCCGCTCATGGAGTCGGCTGAAGAACCATTGCTCCCATCGGTAATAGGTTGGATCGCAAGTCGCAATCTCCCGTTCCCAATCATAGGCATAGCCTAAGCGCTGCAACTGCGCGCGCATGTGATCGATGTTTTCTCTGGTCCACTTGGCGGGGGCGACTTTGTTAGCGATGGCTGCGTTCTCGGCCGGCAAACCAAAAGCGTCCCAGCCCATCGGCTGCAGCACGTTCTTCCCTTGCATACGCTGGTATCGCGCAATGACATCCGCAATGGTGTAATTGCGCACATGCCCCATGTGCAGTTTTCCGCTGGGGTAGGGAAACATGGCGAGGCAGTAAAATTTTTCCCGCGTATCGTCGGTCTGCACGGTAAAGCGGCCTGACGCAGCCCACTCAGCTTGCAGCGCCAGTTCAAGCGTTTGCGGAGCGTATTCTTGGTTCATTGATCCTCGATAACAGCCATTGAAAAACCTAGCGCTACGGCGATTTTACGCGTTCTCTGCTCAGGTCGACACAGCATTGTGATGAACTAGCCGAGTTTACCAGCATTAGCTGCGATCACGGCCCAGTACCAGCGTGATGAGCGCAAAAACCCATACCGGGAGGCTACCAGTGGTGCCAAAAGGCGTGTGCCCGGAGCGCGGTTGTATCGATCCAGTGATGACGGACTCGCTGAATTGCGATGCAGTAACCGAGATCGCACCATCGGCCGTGATCAATGCGCTGACACCATCGTTGGTACCCCGGATGAGGTCACGTCCCAGCTCAGCGGCGCGAAAGCGGGCCATCTGAAAATGCTGCCAGGGCCCAATGCTCCGGCCGAACCACGTGTCGTTGCTGATGGTGATTAGCACATCCGCATCAGCGGCATGGCCCTGTACGAAGTCTGGATAAACAATTTCGTAACAGATTAAGGGAGCGATAGCGAGGTCCCCCGCTACAAGCGGGCCCTGAATCTCGGGGCCGGGCACGAACTGAGACATGGGCAAGTCGAAAAAGTCGATTACGCCTCGGAGCCAGCTCTCGAAGGGCACATATTCTCCGAAGGGCACCAGTTTTTGTTTGTGGTAGGTGCCTGACCCTGCTCCCAGAGCGATGACGCTGTTGTAACGCCCTGTCGCATCGCGGGTGGGAATACCTGTAACGAGCGTGCTGTCCAAAAGCGCGAGCTGGCTGTTCATCGGCTCAAGCACATCCGTGACTCGGTCCTGGTAGGCGGGCAAGGCCGATTCAGGCCAGACGACCAAAGAATGGGCTTGGGCGAGCTGTGTGGAGCGCTTGCGGAAATCTGACAGGATCTGGCTACGGTATCGCGGGTCCCATTTTTCTCTCAAGGGCACATTGGGCTGCACGACGGCGACGGCAATAGGCGTGCCCTTGGAAGAGGTCCACTCTACGCGCTGCAAACTGAGCCCTGATATCGCGATCACGCCGGCGAATACTACCGCAGCGGCCCACCGCATGCTGCGGCGAGGCGCATCAAGTACCTCGGCGAAACCGCACCCGATGGCCACCAGAAGCCAAGAGGTGCCATAGACACCCACCACCGGAATCCAGCCGGCCAATGGCGAATCCAGCGAGCCATAACCTGCATAACCCCAGGGGAAGCCTGTGAGAAGCCAGCTTCTCAACCACTCAAAAAGCACCCAAAGCGAGGCAAATTGTGTAATTCGCCATGTCACATGGTTACTTGCGAGACGGCCGAAAGCTAATGCCTGAGCGGCGAACAGCAGCGCTAAACCGCCGCAAAATAGGCCGGTGAGAGCCGCTGCCAGCCAGACCGGCGTGTTGCCATAAACGTGGATGCTGACATACACCCAGGACACGCCGCTGAAAAAAAAGCCCGCACCATACGCATAACCACAACGCCCATATTGGGTGCGATGTGATCGAATGAGAGCGGCGTAGACTAGCCCCGTGCTGAGGGGAATGGCTGGCCAGAAATCGAACGGCGCGAGCCCAAGAGGAAAGATGATGCCCGCCAGAAGTGCCGTGCACCATTTGGGGATACGGTAAGGCATCAATTTGAGGCGTCGGCCGCCCCGGTCGTCACGCGCAAACGAGTCAGTCTGCGCGCATCAGCGTGAACCACTTTAAATTGGAATTGATCAAGCCGAATGGACTGATTGCGGGTGGGTAGCTGACCAAATGCGTTGATCACCAGACCCCCAATCGTGTCGAACTCCTCATCACTAAAACGGGTGCCGAAGAATGCGTTGAAATCCTCAATTGGGGTGAGTGCCTCTACAAGAAACGAGCTGTCATTGACCGGGCGAATCAGCTGGCCCTCTTCAACATCGGTCTCGTCCTCAATCTCACCGACAATTTCTTCCAGAACATCTTCGATTGTGATCAGGCCCGCGATGCCTCCATACTCGTCTATGACGATCGCCATGTGGTTGCGGTTTTGACGAAACTCCCGCAACAGGACATTCAGTCGCTTGCTTTCGGGTACGGCGGTCACCGGCCGCATCAGTTCCGAAATGCTGGGCACGTCGGCGTCGCTCTGTATGAGTGGAAGCAGGTCTTTGGCCAGCAGAATGCCAATGACGTCGTCAATTCCGTCACCGATGACCGGATAGCGTGAGTGCCCTGATTGCACAATCTTTGGCAGTGCCTCCTGGAGTGGTTGGTCCGAGTCAATCACAATCATCTGCGCCCGGGGAATCATGATGTCGCGCACCTGCATGTCTGTGACCAACAGGGCGCCCTCCATGATTTTGCGCGCATCCTCGTCGATGATTTCATGCTCCTCCGCCAGCGAGAGCACGCCCTCAAGATCAGATTTGTTTTGCGGCTCTCCACTGATGAAATGGGTCAGCCGGTCCAGCCAGGATCTCTCTTCAGATTCCAGCTTGCGATCATCGTTCACAGTTGTACGCCCTCCGGGGGCTGTTCATCGTCGTATGGATTGCGGAAGCCAAGGTGCCCGAGTAAATCAATTTCGAGGGCTTCCATCTGTGCGGCCTCGGCGGGTTCTTGATGGTCATGGCCCAGCAGGTGCAACACGCCATGAATAACGAGGTGCGCCCAGTGAGCTTCTTCTGATTTATGTTGTTGAGTGGCCTCGAGCTTTACCAACGGTGCGCAGATAACAAGGTCGCCGAGCAACCCCGAGCCCGTCTCTGCCGGAACCTCAGCGGGGAAAGACAACACGTTGGTGGGCCCCGATTTGGCGCGATAAGTGTGATTGAGACGCGCTGATTCTTCGTTGTCAGTAATCCGGATAGACAGTTCGGGAGAGGGCTTAGGCAGTGAAAGGGTGCGGTTCAGTGTGTGATTCACCCACTCAAGGATTGCGTCGTCAGTGGGGGAGGCAACCTCGGTCGCTCGGTCAACGGATAACAGAATATTCACGGAGGACCCTCGCTACGAGAGGCCCCTGTCCGCTGCTCAAAAGCGTCGTAGGCACTGACCACGCGTTGCACCAGCGGGTGCCGAACAACATCCTTGTTGCCAAATTCCGTGAAGGTGATGCCTGTGACATCCTTGAGCACCGCTTGCACGTGGGTGAGGCCGCTCTGAGTGCCCTTGGGGAGGTCAATCTGACTGGTGTCACCGGTGACCACGGCAGTTGAGCCGAACCCGATCCGGGTCAGAAACATTTTCATCTGTTCCCGCGTCGTGTTCTGCGCTTCATCCAGAATGATAAACGCGTGATTCAGCGTGCGGCCGCGCATAAAGGCCAATGGCGCGACTTCAATAACGTGGCGTTCAATATGCTTATTCACGGTCTCGAAGCCCAGCATTTCATAGAGCGCGTCGTAAAGCGGTCTCAGGTAGGGATCCACCTTCTGCGATAAATCGCCGGGCAGAAATCCTAGGCGCTCGCCTGCCTCAACCGCTGGTCGTACCAACAGGATTCGCTTTACCTGCTCGTTCAGCAGGGCTTGCACGGCGCAAGCAACCGCGAGATAGGTTTTGCCTGTGCCCGCCGGACCGATGCCAAAGTTAATATCGTGGNTGCCAATCGCTGAAACGTACTGNCGCTGGTTCTGGCCTCGTGGCCTNACGGANAGCCGCTTGGTGCGAANCAGTCCAGCNGGGTCATTGGCNNCGCTCGCATCCTGANGGGTTCTGAGAAGCTCCAGGTCCGCNTCCTGAAGGCGGAGGTGAATGCTNTCCGGGCTCAGCTGCGCNCCATTTTCGATNTCCGTATACAGGGACGACAGCAGNGAAGCAGCAAGCTGACAGCNTTCGTGCGCGCCCCGCAGTTCAAAGTGATTACTGCGATTATGAATGNTGATATCCANACGCTNTTCTATCTGGCGCAGGTGNGTNTCCANNTGCCCACAGAGGACAGCCAGATTACGAGCATCATTGGGTTCGAGGGAGAGAGTGATATGCGAGGGCAGCCCCGCGGGATTGTCCTCGGGCGCCGATTGATCTGTGTCCAACGGTTTTCAAGCCGCCTCTTTCACATTGGGTAATAGACGATACTCGCCTCGCGGGCTGAGTCAACTCCCGTCTCAGGGGCCTAGCAGGACTCGATCTGGCGCCCGAGCAGTGAGTTGGCATAGGCCGCCATGATTTCAACCTCAGCGAACTGGCCAATCAGGGCGTCGTTCTCACACGCGAAATTCACAACCCGGTTATTTTCTGTGCGCCCCGACAGCTGTTCGGGGTTTTTTTTCGCGGGTCCGGTGACGAGGATGCGTTGCTGCGTGCCGACCATCGATTCTGAGATCTGCTGCGCTTGCTGCGCAATCCGAGCTTGAAGAATGTGCAGTCGCTGCTTTTTGACTGTCTCTGGGACTTCATCGCGCAGTTCTGCGGCCGGCGTGCCGGGACGGGTGCTGTAGGTAAAGCTGAAGGAGGTATCAAAGCCAATGTCTTCTATCAATTTCATGGTGGCGGTGAAATCTATCTCAGTCTCGCCCGGGAAGCCGATGATGAAGTCAGAGGAGAGTGAGATATTGGGGCGAATCTTGCGCAGNGCCCGGATTGTCGCTTTATANTCCAGCACTGTATGTCCGCGCTTCATGGCCATCAGAATNCGGTCNGAGCCGCTTTGCACGGGTAAGTGGAGATGNTCAACCAGTGCGGGGATCTCGGCGTAGCAGGCNACGATCGCNTCNGTGAANTCCACAGGGTGAGANGTCGTGTAGCGAATCCGCTCAATGCCNGNCACCAGATTNACCAGATGTAGCAGGTCGGCGAAGTCTACCGTCTCAGCAAGGTGGTTCCGCCCTCGGTAAGCATTGACATTTTGCCCCAACAGATTGACTTCCTTGACGCCTCGCTCTGCGAGACCCGCCACCTCGGCAATCACATCATCCACCGGACGGGACACTTCCTCACCGCGTGTGTAGGGCACCACACAGAAAGTGCAGTACTTGCTGCNACCCTCCATGATAGAGACGAAGGCTGTAGGCCCCTCAACACTGGGCTCGGGCAGGCGATCAAATTTTTCGATTTCCGGAAAGCTGACATCGACGACNATTGGCTCGCCCTGACGACGCACNTCAATCATTTCNGGCAAACGATGNAATGTTTGTGGCCCAAATATCAGATCGACGTAGGGNGCCCGCTTNCCGATTTCTGCGCCCTCTTGACTGGCAACACAGCCGCCTACGCCGATAATCAGATCGGGCCTCTTTTGTTTCAGGTGTTTCCAGCGCCCCAATTGGTGGAAAACCTTCTCTTGCGCCTTTTCTCGAATCGAACACGTGTTGAGCAGGAGAATATCGGCGTCATCGGCTGAATCAGTGGGTTCCAGGCCGTGACTCTCACCCAACAGGTCGGCCATTCGAGCCGAGTCGTATTCATTCATCTGACAGCCGTGTGTCTTCACAAACAGCTTCTTCGTCACTGAGTCACTCATAAATATTCCGCATGAGATTGATCATAGCGTCTCAGGTTTATGTCCGGTGGGCGCGGAGTATAGCGCCTGCNNGGGCNGTTTTTNCTCTAAGGTGGAGCTTTGTGCGCAAAGTGTTACCATTCCGGCCCTTTTACTCCAGCNCCACGGCTCNNCGGGAACCAGCATGNCCTCTCAACCCACTTANAAAGTCATTTTCCATAANGGTGGACAGGTATACGAAGTCTTNGCGCGTCAGATTTACCAAAGNGANATGTGGGGTTTTGTNGAGATTGAGGANNTNGTGTTTGGCGAGAGGTCCCAGATTCTNGTAGACCCNGGAGAGGANAAACTCAAGAATGAGTTCGCCGGCGTAAAGCGAAGCTATATCCCACTGCAGTCTATCGTCCGCATCGATGAGGTGGACAAAGAGGGCGCGGCCCGCATCTCGGAAGGTGGGGGCGCCAAAATCGCGCCGTTTCCGGTGCCCCCACAGGGTGCAGCGCCTTCTTCAATTGACGACTAACCTTTGCTGACCGGGTCGCCTTGAGCGACCCCACGAGGCGTGCTGGGGCTCGTCTTCTGTTTCTAGTACTTCCAGACACCCCCTCGCACCCACGACGGACGTGCGAAGTGCGTCGGCTTGAAAAGCGCCGGTTGAACCCCCATTTCTGCATTCAGGAAAGGGCTTAGTGCCCTGCCAGAGCGGAGATGACAGCGTGAACCAGTGCGAAGACCTAGAGCCCGAGGTTTTGCCACCAGAGCAACAGCATGACCATGCTACTCCGGCGCTCGCTGATGATGTCCTGCCCGATACGCTCGTGCTGTTACCGCTGCCCGGTCGGCCGTTTTTCCCCGGACAAGTGCAACCTGTTTCTTTCAACCCGGATAATTGGCAGGCCACGCTGGATGCTATAGCGCAGCAGGGCTCGGGCCTGCTTGGACTGGCCTTCGTAGATGAGCCCGACCCAGGCAAGGCCACCGCTGATCAGTTTCCAACGACCGGATGCGTGGTGCGGTTGCACCGGCCGCCAATGGCCGAACACGGTGGACAATTTCTTGCACAGGGATTGCGTCGTTTCCGCATTGTGCGCTGGCTCAACGAGGCGGGCCCGCTGGTCGCGCAGGTTGAATACCCATCAAGTCAGGGTGACCGCGGCAGTGATGAGGTCAAGGCGTACGCGATGGCAATCATTACCGCGATTAAGGAGTTGCTGCCCCTCAATCCCCTCTACAGCGCGGAGCTGAAGCAGCATATCGGTCAGTTCAACCCCAATCAGCCCAGCCTTTTGGCTGATTTTGCTGCCGCGCTGACCACTGTGGGGGGGGATCAGTTGCAGGAAGTGCTGGAGACGCTGCCCTTAACACAGCGCATGACCAAGGTTTTAGAACTCCTCAAGCGGGAGAAAGAAGTTGCCACGCTGCAGGGGCAAATCAGCACTCAGGTTAACGAAAAGGTCTCTGCCAATCAGCGTGAATTCTTCTTGCGAGAGCAGATGAAGGTCATAGAAAAAGAGCTGGGCATCTCCAAGGACGACAACACCTCGGACCTAGAGCGTTTCCAGCAGCGTCTGGAGCAACTGCATCCCCCTCAGAAAGTCATGGATCGGATTGAGGAAGAATTGGGCAAGCTGAAGGTGTTGGAGTCCGGATCTCCAGAGTACGGGGTGACCCGGAACTATCTCGACTGGGCAACTTCGGTCCCATGGGGCGTCTACTCGGAAGATAATCTAGACCTGAAGCAGGCGCGCGTCGCACTCGAGGCGCACCACGATGGTCTCGAGGACGTGAAGGCTCGAATCGCGGAGTTCCTGGCTGTAGGCGCCTTCAAGGGCAGTATTGATGGATCCATCCTGCTCCTGGTTGGCCCGCCCGGGGTGGGCAAGACCAGCATTGGGAAGTCCATCGCTGCTGCGCTGAATCGCAAATTTTATCGATTTAGTTTGGGGGGGATGCGTGATGAGGCCGAGATAAAAGGCCACCGGCGGACCTACGTGGGAGCGATGCCGGGCAAGCTGGTGCAGGCCCTGAAGGACGTTGAAGTGATCAACCCGGTGATCATGCTCGACGAGATAGACAAGATTGGCGCGTCATTTCAAGGAGACCCGGCCTCGGCGTTACTCGAAGTACTGGATCCCGAGCAAAACAGCGAGTTTCTGGATCACTACCTCGACCTGCGCGTGGATCTCTCCAGAGTGCTGTTTGTTTGCACTGCCAATCAACTCGATACGATCCCCGGGCCGCTTCTTGATCGCATGGAGGAGATACGCCTGTCAGGGTATATCGCCGAGGAGAAACTGGCGATTGCTAAAAACCATCTCTGGCCCAAGTTACTCGACCGTCACGGCGCAAAAGCCAGCCAGATTCGTATTAACGATGCTGCCATTCGTTTGGTCATCGACGCTTATAGTCGGGAGGCTGGCGTACGTGGATTGGAGAAGCGGCTCAGCGCGCTGGTGCGGGCGTCCATTCTCAAAATGGTGGAAGAGGACACGGCACGGGAGCGCATTGGCAAGCGAGAAGTGGAAGAAATTCTTGGTCAAGCTCGCTTCAAGCCGGAGCGCGCTCAACGAGGTAGGGGCGTGGTCACCGGGCTGGCCTGGACGGCAATGGGCGGCGCGACCCTGAGCATTGAGTCCTCAAAAATTCATACACTGCATCGCGGCTTCAAGTTAACGGGACAGTTGGGCGAGGTAATGAAGGAGAGCGCCGAGATTGCCCATAGTTTCGTAGTGGCCCATTTGAGGGATTTTGGTTGCGAGAGCGACTTTTTCGATATGTCCATGGTGCATCTCCATGTACCCGAGGGTGCCACGCCAAAGGATGGGCCGAGTGCTGGCATCACGATGGCGACCGCACTGATATCGTTGGCGCGCGGAGAGCGATTACCAAGGCCGCTTGCGATGACAGGTGAGCTCACACTGACCGGCCAGGTATTGACGGTGGGCGGTATTCGCGAAAAGGTCATTGCTGCCCGCCGCGCGAAAATTACCGAGGTGATTTTGCCGTTAGCGAATAAGGGCGACTATGAGGTGCTGCCTGATTATCTGCGAGAGGGCATTACGGTGCATTTTGTTCGAAGTTTTCGGGAGGTCTTCGATATCGTGTTTGAAGACTCCTCAGAACGACAGCAATTGCATTGACCCCGCTCGGGAGCCCGTCCTGTGGGGTATTGAGGCAGTTGCCATGACGCTCAGGGCTGCAACTCAGCAGTGAGAATGGCGCGCCGCGGCGCAGGCAAACCCTCAATCGTGAGCTCGGGGTCATCAGGGTCGAGAAACTGTGCCAGTGAGTGGAAAGTCATCCAGGGGGTCCTTCGTTGCTCTTCCAGAGACGTTTGCCCGACGTCGATGATCTCTACCCGACTGAACCCCGCTTGGGCTAGCCAGCGTGCGGCCACACTGGGGCTTGGCAACTGCCAAACATTGCCCATTCGCGCATAGCGGCCGTTGAGCTCGAGGAGGGCATTTTCGTCTCCTTCAATGACCAGTGTTTCCAGCACCAGTTGACCTCCCGGAGCGAGTTTGTTGCGCAAGCTCACTAGGTGTTCCATGGGGTTTCGGCGATGGTAAAGCACACCCATGGAAAACACGGTGTCGAAGACGGGCAGGTGTTCTGGCATAGCTTCCAGCGTCATGGGTAGTACGTGAATGCACTGCTGCCGCAGATAGTGCTGCAGCGCCTTGAACTGCAGAACGAAGAGCGGTGTCGGATCGACCCCGATGACCTCGGCCGCCCCCGCACCAAGCATACGCCAGCAGTGGTAGCCGTTGCCGCAGCCCACGTCGAGCACGCGCCGACCCGGAAGCGGCGCGATCGCGCCCGCCAAGCGTTCCCATTTCCAATCAGACCGCCACTCGGTATCGACGTGCAACCCGCACAGCTCAAAAGGCCCTTTGCGCCAAGGGTGGAGCCCCATTAAGGCGGCATGCAAGGTGTCCAAAGTTTCGGTTGGGACGGTGCCGGATATGCCCACCCGAGCAGCATTCAGCTGTATTCCAGCTGTCGGGAGCGGCGGCAGGTTCGCGATGGCCTCCCGCCAGCGGGGGAGGTCGCCGTAGCGCGCAGGCGAGAGTCCCGTATTGCATTGTTCGGGCAACAGCGCTCGCCATTCCGAGAGCGGTCCATCTACCCAGCGTGACTCCAGCGCTTGCCAGTCGCTGACCAGCTCCGGCGGCAGTTTGGTTGCCGGTGTAGCGGATGATGTCATGCGATGGCGATCAGTGACGCAAAGTTCAGACACTGGAACCAGACGTCGCAACGACTGAATCCTGCGGCCTGCAGGCGTGCGACATGTGTCTCGCGCGTCTCGGGCACCAGCACATCCTCGAGTGCTTGTCGCTTCTGGGCGATCTCGAGATCGCTGTATCCCTGTTGACGCTTGAACTCATGATGCAGATCAATGAGGTATTCATTCANACGCTGGTCTGNCAGGGTGAGTTTCTCNGACAGGATGAATACATCACCGGGCATCATGGCTTCGCGGATNCGTCNGAGTAACGTCTCTCGCTCCTGAATCGGGATGAATTGCAACGTGTAATTCATGATCACCACGCTGGCNTTCTCAAGCGGGGTGTTCAACACGTCGGCATGTCGGAGTTGAATCCGCGCTGCNTCGGGGAANNCTCCCANATATNTGCCNGCCTGCTCGACCATGGCCTCGGAGTTATCGATNCCGATGAGAGCGCACCGATCACAGGCCGGNTCGCGCGCAGCTGACAGCANCGACGCTCCCCANGAGCAACCCAAGTCATAAATCTGCGAGTCCGGGCGGGCATGCTGAGCAGCAAGAGTGCCAGTCATGCCCACGACGGTGGCATAGCCCGGCACCGACCGGTTGATCATGTCTGGAAAAACCGAGGCGACCGATGCGTCGAAGCGAAATAAGCCCGGATCGGAAAGGGGGGATGCGAAGAGCTGATCGCGGCCACCGGCCTGCNCNGTNNCNNGAGACCTGCCAGCGTTGGCGTTGTCAGNANAGGGGGTGGCTNGATGATCTTCGGGCATNGNGTGNTCGTGCGATNAAACGAGGTNGGCAAAGCATAGCAGGGCTTGTGGGGCCCTTNGTTCGTCACGCATACTCTCGCGCTCTGCTTGATCCCACGGCCCCGAGTATTCGCCATGTTTGATTCCCTTCCTGTGCTCCCGCCTGACTCCATTCTCGGATTAGCAGCGGCTTGCCGCGCTGACCCCAATCCGTACAAGGTCGATCTGACGCTGGGCGTTTACATGGATGAAACCGGCTTGTGTCCGGTATTCGAGGCGGTGCAGCAAGCTCAGCAGGCGTTGGTGAGTGAAGAGCAAACCAAAGTGTATATGCCGCCACAGGGGGACCCCGATTATCTGGCGGGTATCCGATTATTGGTATTGGGTGAGGTGGGGATGGCCAGCCTGGGTGACCGGAGCTCGGCGGTGCAGACCCCCGGTGGCTGTGGGGCGGTCAGGCTGGGTGCCGAGGTGCTTCACGCCGCCGCACCGACGGCAACAGTCTGGGTGAGTGATCCGACGTGGCCTGTTCACATTCCACTGATGGGTTCAGTGGGGCTGCAATTTAAAACCTATCGTTATTACTCCTCTGAGATGAAAGGCCTCGATTTTGACGCGATGATTTCGGACTTGGAGGACGCCCGATCAGGAGACGTGGTGCTTCTGCACGGTTGTTGTCACAACCCCAGTGGCGTCGANCCAACCAAGGAGCAGTGGGNGACGCTGGCAGAGTTGCTGGCGGAGCGGCAGCTGCTCCCCATGATTGATTTCGCNTATCAGGGNATGGGTGCGGGGCTCGATGAGGATGCCGCNGGCATCCGCACGGTGCTTGAGCGTGTGCCTGAAATGATTATCGCCGTGTCGTCATCAAAAAATATCGGTCTGTATCGTGAGCGAGCAGGTGCGGTGGTATTTGTTGGTGGTGACGCTCGCGCGGCTGAAGCGATGGCTAGCCAGGCTGTCTCTGCGGCACGTCGTGTTTACTCGATGCCACCGGCTCATGGTGCACTGTTGGCGGGACGGGTGCTCTCCTCGCCAGCGCTGAGATCGTCGTGGCAGACAGAGCTTGGCCAAATTTGTGAGCGTATTAACGGCCTGCGGGGTCAGTTCCGAGATGCGCTGACGACTGCTACCGGACAAGACTTTGGTTTTATTGGCACCGAGCACGGTATGTTTTCGTTTTTGGGTCTGAGCGTCGAGCAAGCCCAACGGTTGAGAGAGGAGCAGTCCGTCTACATGTTGGACTCATCCCGCATCAACATTGCCGGGTTGAATGCGAATAATCTTGGCCGTGTCGTNGAGGCGGTCGCCGCAGTACTCTGATGTTTTCAGTAGCACTCGGCTACTCACCCCTCCAGTTCAATCAACCGCTCCAGAGCACGATCCAGCGCCTCCTCGGAATGCGTCACAGCAGTCAATGTGGCGGCGACCTCCTCGGGTGACTGCTCATAAAAGCTGGGCTGACCTATGACTTCTAGGAGCTCGGTGTGTCGAGCCTCGAGTGACTCGATCTCTGCTGGAAGGGCGTCCAGCTCTCGCTGATCCTTGTAACTCAATTTGGCTTTCTTCTTGGGCGATGTGCTATCGGGCTCGTCGTAAGGTTTTGGTTTCTGAGTCGCCTCGCCTTCGTTGGCAACCGCCTTTGGTGCGGGGGGATTCGCGCAGGGGATGTCATGACAGCCGATCCTCGCAGAAAGTTGTCCGCCCCGAGCCTCCCAGTCCGAGTAGCTGCCAGCTTGCTCTTCAATTTCTCCCCTGCCTTTCATCACCAAAAGGCTTGTGACCGCTTTGTCGAGAAAGTACCGGTCGTGGCTGACCAGAATAATCGTGCCTTTAAATTCGAGCAGGATTTCTTCCAATAGTTCTAGAGTCTCGATGTCGAGGTCGTTGGTTGGCTCGTCGAGGATCAGTACGTTGGCAGGCCGAGTGAACAAGCGCGCCAGANTTGCNCGGTTGANCTCGCCGCCGGAGAGAGCCTTCACAGGNGTCCGGATGCGNTCAGGTGCAAANAGAAANTNNCCCAGATAGCTGATCGCATGGCGGCGTTGACCGTTGATCTCGATAAATTGTTGCCCACCGCAGACATTGTCGATCAGGTCTCTATCGGGGTCGAGTTCACTTCGTAGCTGATCAGAGTAGGCGATCTCGAGTTGGGTGCCGAGCAGCACATCGCCCTCGTCGGGCGTGAGTTCACCCAGCAGAAGTTTGATGACGGTGGTTTTCCCTACACCGTTGCTACCCACGATGCCAATTCGGTCTCCCCGTTGGATAATGGTGGAAAAATCCTTCACCACCGGCTCCTCACCGTAAGTGAAGGAGATGCTCCGCGCTTCGGCAACGCGTCGTCCCGAACGATTGGCCTCTTCCAGACTAAAGCTTCCCTTACCCTGCGCCGAGCGGCGCTGAGCGCGTTCATCGCGCATGACTTTGAGTGCCCTGACCCGACCTTCGTTTCTTGTTCGTCTGGCTTTAATGCCTTGCCGGATCCAGGTCTCCTCCTGAGCAAGCTTTTTGTCAAAGAGGGCCTCTGCTCGCGCCGTTGCCTCGGCCTGTTGCTCCCTCAAAACGAGAAATTTGGCGTAATCTGCCTGCCACAAAGACAGGTGGCCACGGTCGAGCTCACCGATGCGATTGCAGACCTGCTGCAGAAAACGTCGATCGTGGGTGATGAGTACGATGGCACCGTCAAATGCAGTAACTTGTTGCTCCAGCCAATCGATGGAGGGGATATCGAGATGATTGGTCGGTTCGTCCAGTAGCAAGACGTCAGGGTCGGAGACCAGCGCCCGAGCCAGCGCAGCACGGCGTCGCCATCCGCCAGATAAGTTTTCCAGCTTTTCGGCTCCATTGAGCTCCAGTTGCTGCAGAACTCTCTGGACACGCTGCGTCATTGACCAACCGCCAAGATGCTCAAGCTCCGACTGAATCTGGCTCAATTCTTCTAGCTTTGCGTCTGACCCGTCAGTGATCAACTGAAAATATCGGGAGAGAAGTGCCCCCGTACCGCTTAACCCGCTAGCCACGAAGTCAAATACCGTGCTGTCATGGTGTTCCGGTAGCGCNTGCTCCAGCCTGGCTACCGTCACATTCGGANCTANCCAGCGATCTCCGTCCTCGGGGACAAGTTCGCCCGATAGAATACGCATCAAGGTCGACTTACCGGCGCCATTGCGGCCCAGTAATCCCAGGCGATCACCTTTATCGAGCGTCAGATTCACCTTGTCTAACAGTACNTGNGTACCGATACTGAACTCGATCTGGTCGAGGCGGATATAAGNCATTGNNGGTCTCCAGAGGNGCGNTCAGTGTAGGACAGAAAAGATCATCCGCGCGGATTTGGTTACAATATGTTTTCTGGGGGGAGCACAATGACAACAGCGACGATCGCCGCGCAGGACAACGCGCGTTGGATAGCAGGGTGGTTGGCAGTCTGCGCCGTGACCATTTTGGGCATGATACTACTGGGCGGCGTGACGCGGCTGACTGAATCGGGTCTGTCCATGGTCGACTGGCGACCGATTATGGGCGTGATACCACCGCTTACCGAGGCGCAGTGGCTGGAGACCTTTGCTGCTTACCAGCAATACCCTGAGTATCAAAAAATCAACCAAGGCATGGATCTGTCGGGGTTTAAACAGATCTTTTGGTTCGAGTATCTGCANCGTGTTCTNGGGCGNCTCATCGGCCTCATGTATTTTGTTCCATTGGTTGTATTTGCGTTTCGCCGCATGATNGCGCCGCAGTTGNTGCCGACNCTCATTGTGCTGTTGATCCTGGGTGCGGCACAGGGGCTACTCGGCTGGTATATGGTAAAGAGCGGTCTTGTCGACAGACCCTCGGTCTCCCAATACAGACTGACTGCGCATTTGGGCGTCGCTGTGGCGATCTATGCTCTGATGATGTGGCTCGTACTGCGCGTGAGCGCAGGCCTGTCGCCCGCGCTGAAAGTCGTCAGTGGTTGGGAATGGGTGTTGGTGCTGGGCGTGTATACGTTGATTTTGTCTGGCGGTTTTATGGCGGGCACAGACGCAGGATTTGCCTATCCNACATGGCCCATGATGGGTGAAACCTTCGTCCCAATGGGTTACTACGCGGAGGGCTGGCAGGCCACGTTTGAAGGCGTCGCCACTATTCACTTCAACCACCGCATGCTCGCCTATGCTATTGCCATCCTCGTGCTCTTGCTCAGCGTGCAGACGCTTCGCGCCAGCGATAATCCTCGTGTCAGGCGCGGTGCGTGGCTGATGTTGCTGGCGCTGACCTTTCAGGTGGCACTGGGGATCGGTACGGTGTTGTCGCAGGTGGCGATTCCGATGGCGGCGACTCATCAGGTTGGAGCCGTACTGCTTCTGACAGCTGTACTCTATTGGATTCACGCCCAGACTGATGAAAAGCTGGTAATCTCCGTGTGATCCNCAGAGTCNNANCTNNGGAGGCNTAANGCCGCNTTGACTCTNGAAGTTTGGNATCCGCAGGAGGCGGGACTGGCGTGAAAACCCTCATCGTNGAGGACAGCGCAACCCTTTGCGCCNTCTATGCTCAGTACCTTGANGGTAGTGGCTTAGNGGTTGACTCGGTAGAAACGCTGTCTGCCGCGAGAGANAGTCTCGCAAAGGCGGACGTGCAACTGGTACTGCTTGATATCGAACTCCCGGATGGGAATGGCCTCGATTTAATTAACGATTTGCAGAAACTGGCGCCCCAGCCTGCCGTAGTGGTGATGACCGGATACGGCGCTGACTACGCCGAGCAAGCGATTGCGCGTGATGCTGACGACTTTCTTAACAAACCCTTCGACGCGGCGCGGCTTCGGGTCACCCTGCTCAACGCCGCAGAGAAACAAAAACTCAGCCAGCAAGTCGCAAACCTTTGGGTAAAACGCGAGCGATTGGGCCCTCTCAGGGGTCAGTCTTCGGCAATGCAGACCGTCTTTGAGACGGTCGAGTCATTGGCGGGAACTCTGGCGACCGCATTTGTGATGGGCGAGAGCGGAACCGGAAAGGAACTCGCGGCTCGGGCGATTCATCAGCTTTCTGCTCGAGCACCCGGGCCTTTTGTCGTGGTGGATTGTTCAGCCTTGGGTGCCGAACGGTGGGAGCAGGCTTTGTTTGGTGCGGGTGAGAGGAGTGGGCTCATAGCTGAAGCGGCGGAGGGCACGCTGTTTCTGGACGAAGTCTGCTCGCTGAGTTTTGAGGCGCAGTCTACGCTGTTGCGATTGATCCAGCATGGGACATACCGACCGATTGGATCAGCACAAGAGGCGGCTGCTGACGTTCGGATTATCGCCTCTACGAACCGCGATCCTCTCTTTGAAATGCGAGAGGGACGACTGCGTGAGGATCTCTACTATCGGCTTCATGTCGTGCCGCTCAGAATGCCGCCCGTCAGGGAGAGGGCCGATGACGTCTTGTTTCTGGCAACGGACTTCTTGACCCGTATTGCCGAGGAGGAGGGCAAACCGCCTGTGACATTGAGCGCGCCCGCTGCTGAGGCACTCAAGCACTACTCCTGGCCCGGTAACGTGCGCCAATTGGAAAATGCAATGCGTCAGCTGGTGTTGCTCGGGCAGGATGGGGTAATCGACGAAGCTGCAGTGGGGCATATGATCGCAGGGACTGAGATCGCAGCTGATGCGTCTGATGTGTCAGTGCCGTTAGCGGGTGACCGTGATGTGCCGAGCGAAGGCGGTATAGAACCACTCTGGATAACGGAAAAGAAAGCGATCGAGGCGGCGATCGCGGCCTATGGAGGTAGCATCAATCGTGCGGCCAAACAGCTACAGGTCGCTCCGTCCACCATCTATCGAAAAATTCAATCCTGGAAAGTTCAAAACGACAGCCGTTGAGTTGGGTCTGTGTAATTTGAACTTGGCCGCCGGGAACATCTGGTTCGCCAGCATACCAATGCCGAATGCAATTTTTGCCCGAGAGGGGTACGACTCGCTTCCATGGCGCGCTACTGGCTGCCCCACCTGCCCTTGTTATTGGCCCAATGGTAGCAATGGACGCAGACGAGCGATTAACGGGTGCGTTCGGGGTGAATTGAGCTGCTTTGGTTTACCAACAATAGCGGGTCGAGCCCGTTTACCTTAAAAGATTTGGCGGCCCGTAGATACGTCGGCGTGAACTGCT
>PAGS01000044.1 GCA_002705465.1 Halieaceae bacterium | reverse complement strand
CAACGGGATGGCGGTACACACCTGGCCGGGTTTAGGGCAGCCCTCACCAGGTGCCTAAATAATTATATTGAAAAAGAAGGACTTGCAAAGAAAGCTAAGGTTTCAACAACCGGGGATGATGCGCGAGAAGGCCTAACTGCCATCCTCTCGGTCAAAGTGCCCGATCCAAAATTCTCATCCCAGACCAAAGACAAGTTGGTTTCCAGTGAGGTCAAGGGAGCGGTTGAGCAGGCGATGAACCAGTTTTTCAATGACTTCCTGCTGGAGAATCCCAACGACGCCAAGCAAGTCGTCGGAAAGATGATTGACGCAGCCCGAGCGCGAGAGGCTGCGCGCAAGGCGCGCGAAATGACGCGGCGCAAAGGCGCCCTCGATATTGCCGGTTTGCCAGGCAAACTTGCAGATTGCCAGCAGAGGGATCCCGCTTTGAGCGAGTTGTATCTCGTTGAGGGCGACTCCGCAGGGGGGTCGGCGAAGCAGGGGCGTGATCGAAGGTTTCAGGCGATTCTTCCGCTTAAAGGCAAGATACTCAACGTCGAGAAGGCGCGCTTTGACAAAATGCTGGGCTCTGCCGAGGTGGGCACGCTGGTGACGGCGCTTGGCTGCGGCATCGGACAAGACGAGTTTGACCCCGACAAGCTCCGCTACCACAGTATCATTATCATGACAGATGCTGATGTCGACGGTTCGCATATTCGCACCCTGTTACTCACGTTCTTTTTCCGTCAAATGCCGGAGCTTGTTGAGCGAGGCCATGTCTATATCGCGCAGCCGCCCCTGTATAAGTTGACACGCGGCAAACAGAGCCGATACCTAAAGGATGAAGCCGGCCTAGAGGCCTACCTCACCCAGTCAGCGCTTGAGGATGCGGCGATCTTCACCAATGAGGGTGCGCCCCCAGTGAGGGGAGAGGCCCTGGAGAAGCTGGTGTCTGCATACCAGGGCGTCCAGACTGATATTCATCGTCTCGCGCGGGTTTACCCACGAGAGGTGCTCTGGCAACTGATGGCTACCTCGGCGATTTCTGCCGATGACCTGAGCTCCGAGTCGAGCTCGGAAAATTTCGCCCGATCATTAAGTGAGCGCTTACTAACACTGCAGGATAAAACGGTTCACTATGAAGTTTTCGTTCGTCAGGACCCGGAGAGAGGATTGTTTTACCCGGTGGTGCGTCGTACGGCACATAGTGTGGCAACGGATACGGTTCTGGGCAGGGGTTTTTTCGCATCGCCAGAATATCTGGCAATCCGCAGTCTGGGTGAGCGGCTAAATGGTCTGATCGATGCCGATGGGTACTTTCAGCGAGGTGAGAAGCAGCTCAATACGCAGGATTTCGCCACGGGCCTCGAGTGGTTGTTGGCTGAGGCACGGCGAGGGTGCTCTATTCAACGATATAAGGGGCTTGGTGAGATGAATCCTGGGCAACTNTGGGAGACTACGATGGACCCGGAGGCAAGACGCATGCTTCAGGTGACCATCGAGGATGCCTTTATGGCTGATCAGATGTTCTCGACGCTGATGGGCGACGACGTAGAGCCTCGCAGGGAGTTTATCGAGCAAAATGCATTGGCCGTCGCTAATCTGGATATTTGATGATTGCTGATGCACNAGGCTTTGGTNAGAGCAANCATCAATTAGNGGCGAAGTGTTAACGACTAGGGCTCGTCCTGCTCCTCANAGCCCTCAGGTGGCTGTGACTCAGTCTGGTCCTCGAGTCGAATCGCTTCCACGTCGGGCTCAATGGGTGAAAGCGCATCCGGAAAGCTTTTGTTGGCCCGTTGCGACAGGGACTGAAATCGTGAGACTTTTCCCAGNAGCCCCTGTTTNCCCTGAACGGCTTTGACGGCGTCGTTGTACTTGTTTGCTGTTGTCGATATCGACGTGCCAAGCGAGAGCAGGCGCTCTCCAAGCAGGCATACCGTGTTGTAAATATCGCCGGCGCGCTCGCTGATTTCCCGCGCTTCACGATTGCTGTGCTCAATCATCCANAGGTTGGCGACGGTGCGAAGAATNGGCATGAGGGTGGTGTGTGACACCAAAACCACATTCTTTTGGTAACCGTGATTGAAAAGTTCTCGGTGGCTTCTCATTACTTCGATGTAGGCCGGTTCGACCGGCATAAACATNAGCACAAAATCTGGGCTGTCCATCCCTGGCAGGTTCGCATAGTCCTTGGCTGACAGCGCGTCGATGTGATGTCTAACCGCTTTGGCGTGGGCGTCGAGCGCANTTGTCCGGTCGGCGTCAGATTCAGCGGTGACCGCTCTCTCGTAATCGACCAGTGATACCTTGCTGTCGATCACCAGATTCTTGCCCTCCGGCAGACGGATAATGAAATCCGGAAGGTGTCGGTCGCCCCGCTCGTCCTTGACAGCGACCTGNGCATCGAAATGTTCCCCNCTTCGCAGGCCNGCNAGCTCTAGNGTNTTCTCTACTTGCGCCTCNCCCCAGNTGCCGACGAGTTTNTTATCNCCNTTTAATGCACGTGTCAGGTTCTGCGCCTCGCCGGACATNGANACGCCNACAGACTCCANATGCTTGATTTGCTCNGANAGTGAAGCGCTGTTNCGAACCATGTCGGTGTGAACCTGATTGACGCGGGATTGGAACTGGTCNATCTTCTCNGNGAGGGGNTTTAAAAGGCTGTCCAGACTCTTTTGGTTNGTCGTCTCNAGTGCTTTGCCGGATGAGGACAGGAGCTTTTGTCCGATGACCTCCAGCTCGGTTCGAAGCGTCATCCGAGACTCCTCGGCCCACTTCACTTGAGATTGATGATGGCTTTCACGCTCTGAGAGCGTAGCGGTTTGTGCGCTGAGTTGGGCCTTTAGATCTGACAGCTGTTCTTGAAGAGCTGTGCGCTCTGACTCAAGCTTTGTGCATCTCTCATCGGCGAGTGACGCCGCTGTCAAGTGATGAATCGCCTCCTGCTGCCGCGCATCGAGTTCTGCTCGCTGTCTGCGCAGCTGCACGAGGCTTATCACCAAGGCCGTGCTCACTGCGACGGCGATCCCCAACCAGACTAATGCAGATTCCGTCATTCCATGGCCGGATTCAACAACGCCAAATCCGCCACTCTCGTAAACAACCCTCTCAGTGTGCTGAGCAGTCGCAAGCGGTTCAGTCTGATTGCAGGCTCATCACTATTTACCATCACAGACTCAAAAAAGTCGTCCACTGGCGCCCTGAGTTGCGCCAAGTGCCCAAGTGCCAACTCGTATTTTTGTTCGAGCAATAAGGGCCCGATCGTCTTATCCAGCTCAGTCATTGCCCGAAGTAGCGCAGCCTCCTCAGCCTCGGTGAGCAAATCCGCATCAACCCCAGTGCCGTCTAATGAGTCGGCCTTGGCAAGGATATTGGCAACGCGTTTGTTGGCCGCCGCGAGGTGCTCCGCTGTATCTGTCAGTGCAAAGGCGGCCAAAGCNTTAACGCGGAGGTCAATGTCAAATAGATCGGTGCCCTCNGTCGCGAGTACTGCTCTGACCACAGAAATATGNATCCCCGCNTCNTCGTACCAATTGCCCAAGCGCTCCAGTATGTAGTGCAGCACGGTCTCGACNGTGTCGGGCGCGAGTTCAGCAGTNTGCTGCTCGAACGCGTNGNGTAATAATTCNTTCAGCGGCAGCGGNTGAGANCGTTCGATCAGTATTCGAATGACACCGAGCGAAGCGCGGCGTAACGCAAAGGGGTCCTTCGACCCTGTCGGGGGTTCGCCAATGCCGAAAATCCCCACCAAGGTATCGACACGGTCGGCGAGCGCAACGGCAGAGGCTTCGGCAGAGCTGGGTAGCTGATCACCCGCAAATCGGGGTAGGTAATGGGATTGGATCGCCTCCGCGACTGCCTGAGGTTCGCCGTCGTGAGCGGCATAGAGCGACCCTGCAATCCCCTGAAGCTCTGGAAATTCCAAAACCATTTCCGATACGAGATCACACTTGCAAAGCTCTGCCGCTCGCTGGGTCAGCTCTGCGTCAGCGTCCATTTGTGCGGCCAGCCGAGAGGCGACCTTGGCGATACGGTGGGTCTTGTCAAGCAAGGTCCCCAGCTTGTGTTGAAACACAACGCTGCCCAATCTCTCCTGCCGCGATGCAAGCGGCGTGTTCTTGTCGTTGCTGAAGAAAAATGCGGCATCGCTCAGGCGTGGCCGAATCACACGCTCGTTCCCCAAGATGACCTCGGAGGGAGACCAGCTCTCGATATTAGATACGGTGACAAAGGCTGGCAGTAACGCACCCGTAGTGGAATCGGTCAGGTGAAAATATTTCTGGTGACTTTTCATCGCTGAGATGAGCGCCTGAGCGGGCACCTCAAGAAACCGCTCATCAAAACTGCCGCGCAAAGCGACGGGCCATTCAACCAGACCGGTTACTTCATCAAGGAGATCATCTGCCAGCGCAACAGACTCGTTCTGGCCGGCCAATGCGGAGACTTGCTCGGCAATCAAATTGCGCCTCTCGTCGGCGTCACAGAGCACATGCGCAGCCCTTAACGCTTCTTGATAGCCGCCGGGCGAAGAAATCTGCACGGCCGAGTTGTGGTGGAATCGGTGACCTCGGCTTTCATTGCCGCTCGACAAATCGAAAAGCGCGAGGGGGAGGGTTTCCTTGCCCAGCATTAGGATGAGCCACTGTACGGGCCTTAAAAATTCGTGTCGGGAGCGGCCCCAACGCATTCGCTTGGAAACCGGGATGGCCATGACAGACCGGGCAACAATATCAGGCACCACTGTCTCTGCGTCGGCACCCTTCTGCGACACGTGAGCAACAATTCGCGCCACACCCTGATCTTCGACAATAGCCAGAGCATCAGGGGCCACTCCCTGCTTTCGAGCGAATCCCTCGGCAGCCTTCGTCCATCTACCCTCGCTGTCTTGAGCAGCTGACAGTGGCGGCCCAACCACGCTTCGCTGAATGTCGGGACCTTTTACCGCTACCCCTCTAACCAGAACCGCCAGGCGGCGCGGCGTGGAGAAATACTGCGCTTCAGCAAAGGGCAAACCCTCGTCGTTAAGCCCATTGAGGATGCCCTCGTAAAGAGCCGTCACCATGCTGTCAATTTCGCCTGCAGGCAGCTCTTCCGTGCCCAGCTCGAACAGGAGGTCGGTGGTACTCATGCCTTAGCACCCTGACTCTTCGCGAGTTGCTGCAGACCAGCCTCGGCTAGATCCGGGTCCGCTTGGGGAAAGCCTAGGGCTCCCCGCGCTGCCACATAGGCCTCCGCCGCGGCCCTTGCCAAAGCGCGAACGCGGAGGATGTAGCGCTGTCTTTCGGTGACGCCGATGGCGTGCCGAGCGTCGAGGAGATTAAAGGTATGAGACGCTTTCATGACGTGTTCGTAAGCGGGCAAGGGCAGTTCATTCTGTGCGAGTCGCATCGCTTCTTTTTCACAAAACTCGAACTGGGAAAACAAATAGTTGACGTCGGCCTCTTGAAAGTTAAACGTCGACATTTCAACTTCGTTCTGGTGATACACATCGCCATAGGTCACCTGACCGGACGGGGTGTCGGCCCAGATGAGATCATAGACAGACTCGACCCCCTGCAAATACATGGCGATTCTCTCCAACCCATAGGTCAGCTCCCCCGTCACGGGGTGGCACTCGAGTCCGCCAGCTTGCTGGAAATAAGTAAATTGGCTGACCTCCATGCCATTCAGCCAAACCTCCCAGCCCAATCCCCAGGCACCCAGTGTGGGTGACTCCCAATTGTCCTCTACAAAACGGATATCATGTACCAGCGGGTCCACGCCCAGTGCAAAGAGGCTGCCGAGATACAAGTCCTGAAAATCTGCGGGAGAGGGCTTCATCACCACTTGAAACTGGTAGTAGTGCTGCAGCCGGTTCGGATTTTCCCCGTAGCGCCCGTCTGCAGGCCGACGACTGGGCTGCACATAGGCCGCGTTCCAGTTCTCCGGGCCCAGTGCTCGCAAAAAGGTGGCGGGGTGAAAGGTGCCCGCTCCCACCTCCATATCCAGTGGTTGCAGAACTACGCAACCCAATTGGGCCCAGTAGTCCTGCAGGCGGAGAATAACCTCTTGAAATGTAGCGGGGGTCACGGGAAACAACCTAAAAACCGGTGCAAAGGATTAGTATAACTGCGTTGCCCGCGCCATAATCAATTTTCCGCCGGCTGGACCGCTCGCTGATACAGCAATCCATTTACATGACCCGGTCCCTACACCCGTGTGGCCGGCATGGATTATCTGCGGAAGGAGCCGCTCTTCACGGCGATCTCGGCCAGCAACGCGATCGATCAGTCTCGCGCGGCGACCATCCCGGGGGCAGTGGTGCGCAATAACTGTTGCGATCGGGAGGCCTTGCCCCTCAGGGGCTGATACGGTGGTATCGATGAAACGCACAACAGGAAAATTGGTTGCNGGACTGATTGGGTTTNTNGCCTTTGGGCCTGCNGGACTNCTGTTNGGNCTGGTGATTGGCCACGCCTTCGACAAGGGATTATGGCGGGCGTTGCAATTGTCAGGNCCTGAGGCCGTGACCATCATGCGGGCTCAGTTCTTTGAGACCACNTTNACGCTTCTGGGCTTNGTCGCTAAGGCCGANGGGCGCGTTTCNGAGGCAGAAATCGCACAAACCGAGGCACTTTTTAACCAGCTCAGGCTCAATGCCGCGCAGCGGCAAAGTGCNATTGAGCACTTCAAAAAAGGCGCTACCGCGGGCTTTGACCCNGGTCCCACCGTGANNCAGTTNAACGACTGNCTNGGNCCNCGGCGCCAGGCGCAGCACACGCTGATGATTTTCNTGGTCGGNATNGCGTTGGCGGACGGNNACTTTTCAAGCGCCGAGCGCACGGCAATATTCCGGCTGTCNGNCTTGCTTCGACTCCCACGTCGGGAAGTAGAGCAACTGATTTCGATGGTCACCGCCCAGTCACAATTTCAGCACGGTGGCTACAGGCGCTCCTCGGGGGGCGGGGATTACGGAGCTGCGAGTCGCAGCGCCTCAGAGCTGGAGACGGCCTACGAAGCGCTAGGCCTCGAAGCAAAGGCCGCCGATGCCGAGGTCAAGCGACGCTATCGAAAGCTCATGAGCGAGCACCATCCTGACAAGTTGATTGCCGAGGGGGTGCCCGATGAACTCCTGCGGGTTGCCACCGAGCGGGCGCAAGAGATCACGGCTGCCTATGAGGTGATTCAGCAGGCGCGTGGCATCAAATAACGCCGCACAAGTGGATCCTGATTTTAGTGTCGCCAGAAAGCGGGGGTTAGCAGCACCAGCAGAGTGAAGACTTCCAGTCGCCCCATGAGCATGGCAAGGCAGAGGATCAGCTTGCCAGGCTCGCTAACCGCCGCATAGTGAGCGGCGACGTCACCCAGCCCCGGNCCTAGGTTGTTCATGGTCGCCACCACTGCGGAAAAAGCAGAGATAAAATCCAAGCCGGTTGCCAGCAGTGCNAGCCAAATCAGCACGAAGCAAAACATATACACCGCGAAGAAGCTCCANACGGCGCTGATGACNTCTGTTTGCACTCGNCGGGCGTCCAGCTTGAGNGGGATCACAGCGTTGGGGTGCAAAAGCTGTCNAAGCTCTCGCATGCCTTGTCTGAATATCAGCAAAATTCTCATTGCTTTCATTCCGCCGCCGGTAGAGCCAACACAGCCGCCCATGAAGCTCAGCATCAGCAGCAGCACAGGCAAGAACAGGGGCCAGACCGAAAAGTCCTGTGTTGTGAACCCAGTCGTCGTCGCAATAGAGATGGTTTGAAACAGCCCATGGATGAGACTGTCCTCCAGATCTAACGTCTCTGTCGCGAGAAGCAGACAGCAGACAACGATGCTGGCGAGGGCAATCACCGTGATAAAAAAAGCGGTTTCCGAGTCGTGGCTGTATACCCGGATATTACGCCGCTGCAGGGCGAGAAAATGTAGCCCGAAGTTGACGGCAGAAAGCACCATAAAGACCGAACTCACCAATAGCACCGAGTTTTGTTCGTAGTGTCCCAGACTGGCGTCGTGTGTTGAAAATCCGCCGAT
>PAGS01000043.1 GCA_002705465.1 Halieaceae bacterium | reverse complement strand
GGAGTCACGCCAGCCCGGAAGCGTCTCGTAAACCGGTCGCAGGTTCTCGTAGTCGACCGCATCAATCGGGTTCGAGACAGTCTCGCCCGCATCGTTGGTATAGCCGACGCAGATAGAAATCTCGTCCAGTCCATCGAGGACGTCGAGTTTGGTCAGGCACAGACCTGACACCGAATTGATATTGACCGCCGTGCGCAGAGCGACGGCATCAAACCACCCGCATCGTCTCGGGCGCCCCGTCGTGGCACCAAACTCGTGGCCCCGCTCAGCCAGACGCAACCCGGTCTCGTCGAATAATTCCGTGGGGAACGGGCCCGAGCCCACGCGAGTGGTATACGCCTTGGTGATGCCCAAAACGTAATCCAAGAACAATGGGCCAAAACCAGAGCCGGTCGCGGTGCCACCCGCCGTGGTGTTTGAACTGGTGACATACGGATAGGTGCCGTGATCGATATCCAGTAAAGAACCTTGGGCTCCCTCGAACAAGAGCCGGGCCTGTGTCTTGCGATACTCGTGGAGCAGGGATGTGACGTCCGCCATCATAGGCAACAGACGCTCACCATGCGCCAGAGCCTCTTCCAGCACCGCCTGTAGCGACAGTTGTTCGACACCGTAGTAATGCGCCAGCACATGGTTGTGGTAGTCGAGAACCTCTTCAAGCGTTTCTGCGAAACGCGCGGGATCGCGGAGGTCGCCCAAACGCAGCGCGCGCCTCGCCGCTTTGTCCTCGTAACAGGGACCAATACCGCGACCGGTCGTCCCGATTTTATTCTCGCCGCGGCGCGCCTCCCGGGCCTGATCCAGCGCAACGTGATAGGGCAGAATTAAGGGACAGGCGGCGGAGATCTTCAAACGATCCTGCACCGGGACACCGCTGGCTTCCAATGCGTCAATCTCTTTAAGCAGCGCGTCCGGTGAGAGCACCACGCCATTCCCAACAAGGCATTGCACACCGGAACGCAACACGCCCGACGGAATCAAATGCAGAACCGTTTTCTCACCGCCAATCACCAGGGTGTGACCCGCATTATGGCCACCCTGAAAACGCACCACGGCATCCGCTTGTTCGGTGAGCAAGTCGACGATCTTACCCTTTCCTTCGTCACCCCACTGGGTGCCCAGTATCACCACGTTGCGGCTCATGAACCCGACTCCATTTCAATAATCCACTCACCGTCTTGAAGCACCAATCGCTGCCCATGCAGCGCTGTTGCACCTGATTCAAGATCGACAACCACGGTCCGCCCAGACGCCCGCAACGCGGCGACAGCGCCTCGCAGCAACGGATCATCGGAAACCGGCGCAATCACCGGCGGCAGCGCCGACTCTGGCAGGGCGGCATCATCGATCAGTGCCTTGAGATCAATTGCAAACCCCGTGGCGGGTCGATCGCGGCCGAACACGGCGCCGATGTTGTCGTAACGACCGCCCTTCGCCACGGCCGATCCTCGACCCTCCAGATACACCGCAAATACCAGACCCGTGTGATAGCGAAAACCACGGAGCTCAGTCAGGTCGACGTAGACACCAACATCCGGGAATTCACTCTGCACCAGCGCGAGTGTGCTCTCGAGCTCACCCAGCGCCTCAAGCACAACCGGTTCATTGGCAAAGAGTCCCTTCGCCTCNGCTACCACGCTGACCGACCCGTGCAATTCGGCAAGGGCGAGCAATTTGGTAGCCACCTCAGCGGGTAGGGAGGCCGCAAGTCGATCAATATCGGGCATCGACTTTCGCTGCAGCGCATCGAAGATTTCAGCCTCCAGATCGGGATCAAGCCCTGCATACGAAAATAAGGCGTCATAGATACCAATATGGCCAATATCCAGCGTGAGCTCACGCGTCACNTCNCAGCTTTTGAAAAGCGACAGCATNAGGGTGATGATTTCGCTATCCGCCTCGACGGTATCGCTACCGAACAGCTCTGCTCCGAGTTGTATGGGCGCGCGGCCACTGGTGGCCGATTGGGGCGAACTCTGCAAAGTCGAACCTGCGTAGCACAGCCGGGTGACGCCAGTCTCGGCCAAACTGTGAGCATCCATCCTTGCTGCCTGGGGGGTAATATCTGCTCGCACGCCAAGCATACGGCCACTCATTTGGTCTGTGAACTTACAGGTCAACAGATCCAGATCTGCACCCAGACCNACCAGCAATGAGTCTGTAAATTCNACNAGCGGCGGAATGACGTAGCGGTAACCCCATCGGGCGCACTGATCCAACAAGCGACGTCGCAACGCTTCGAGCTGGCCGGCGCGCTCCGGCAATAGCTCGTCGATGCCCTCTGGCAAAAGCCAGCGATTCTCAGTGGTCATGGTGATATCCGTCAGGATGNGCTGCCGCAGGCGCTCCGNAGAAGAATAACATAGGGGTGGTGATATGAGTTGGGCGTGCACCGCACGCCCAACTATTCACGCCTTGGCATTGACGCAATCAGTCGCTGGACTTGGGGTCCCGCAGGTATTGAAAAAACTGACTGTCGGGCTGCAGCAGCATGACATCACTGCCANCATTAAACGTCTCCCGATAGGCCTGCAAACTTCTGACGAAGGANTANAACTCGGGGTCCTGATTGAAGGCCTCGGCATAGATACGCGTTGCCTCNGCATCACCATTACCGCGGACAATCTCNGCNTCNCGNAANGCATTAGCNTCNANNACCGTCACNTCACGATCNGCNGCNGCGCGGATCCCTTCCGCCAATTCNTTACCTTCNGATCGAAGCTCCCGTGCTTCTTTTTCTCGCTCGGCGTTCATTCTGCGGTANACGGATTCTGATACGTCGGGCGGCAGGTCAATCTTCTTGACGCGAACATCGATCACTTCCACACCCAATTCTTCGTTGGCTAACTCATTCAGCTGCGCAGTGATAGCCTGCATCAATTCGTCCCGCTGCCCCGAGACGACCTCCTGCACCGTACGCACTGCCACCTGATTACGTAGACCGTCGTTGATCCGCTGAGACAGCAAGCCCGCGGCGCGGTTTTCCTCACCATTGGTCGCGGTGTAGTACTTGGCCGTATCGGTAACCCGGAACTTGGCATAGGAGTCCACGATGAGTGCTTTCTTCTCCTGAGTAAAAAAGCGCTCGGGGCTACTATCCACCGTCAAAATCCGGCCATCAAACTTCCGCACGCTGTTTACGAAGGGGATTTTCAAGTGCAGTCCCGGCCTCAAATCCGGGTCCACGACTTCACCGAACTTCAGTAGCACACCCCGCTGGGTTTCCCGAATCACATACAGGCTGTTGGAAAGCACTACGACTATGATGGCCACCAATACGCCAACAAAAGATTGTTTAGTCATGATCAGCGCCCTCCCCTTCGCGCGGCGGCCGCGTCCAGATCACGGCGTAATTGCTCCGTCACCTGATCCGCGATCTCTCGCATATCGCGCTCACTTACACCTGCNCTGCCGGTTGTGCTTCGCGGCTGACCNGCGTTCGGNACCATTTTATCGAGCGGCAGATACAACACATTGTTACCGCCATCGACGTCCACCATGACCTTGTTGGTGTTCGAAAACACGGTCTGAACGGCGTCGATGTAGAGGCGCTCCCGCGTCACTTCGGGTGCTTTACGATACTCACTCAACAACTGCTCGAAGCGCTGGGCTTCGCCATCTGCGCGCGCAATCACCTGATCACGATAAGCGTTGGATTCTTCCAACATTCGCTGCGCGCGACCGCGCGCCTCCGGCACGATACCGTTGGCATAGGATTGCNCTTCGTTCTTGACGCGCTCCTCGTCTTCACGCGCCTTGATCACATCNTCNAANGCCCCCTGCACTTGAGCCGGCGGCTTCGACTCGTCNATGTTAATCGTGGAAACTNGNATGCCCGTGGTGTAATCGTCGAGGTACTGCTGTAAACGATCTCGAACATCGAATGCGATAGCGGCGCGGCCCTCTGTTAGGGCCAAATCCATTGTTGTACCACCCACCACGTGACGCAGTGCGCTTTGAGCAGCGTGTTGAAGTGAGACCTCCGGGTCGCGCACTTGCAGCACAAAATGCTCTGGATTGTCGATGACGTACTGAACCGACATGCTGACTTCTACAATATTTTCATCCTGCGTCAGCATGACTTCGCGCAGGCCAGCGGCACGGACCTTGGTCGTATTGACCTTGATGACCTCGTCGACCAACGGTGGATTCCACTGAAGACCCGGGGTGAGCGTGGCATGGTATTCACCAAACCTGAGTACGACAGCGCGCTCCTGCTCGTCGAGCTGATAGAAACCCATCAGACCCCAGACCAGCGCCACACCGCCAAACACCATGCCCAGCAGCGCACCGGAGAGTCCGCCTTTAGCCGGACCACTTCCGCCTCGACCGCCGCCGAACATGCCGGCGAGGCGTTGCTGGAGCTTTTTAAATGCTTCATCCAGATCCGGCGGGCCTTGATTGCCTCCGCCCCAGGGATCGCGGGGGCCCTTATTACCACCCCCGGGCTCATTCCATGACATAAGTCGCTTCCTCATTGACAGGCCGGGTAGTCTAACAAACCCGGCGACAGGTTCGAGGCTCTTGCTGACTATCGCCCGAGCCACAACGTAATTTAAATCAGAGCACGCCCACGCATCCCTCTGACTGCCCACTCCGCAACACCTTGCGCGACAGTTGCGCTGGCGTCAGTTAGCGCGTGCCCGAGCCTCCAGCTCAGCCCATTCTTTGCTCATCAAGCTGGGGATTCAGCCTGTGCCAATCGGTCAGCGGCAGACGCACGTGTAGCCGACTACTGCCGTCCGACTCCCACTGCTCGGTACACACCGCACCCATCTTGTACAGGGCAGCACGCAATTTCGCGCAATCCGGGTCCAGCCTGATCTCCTCGTCAAAAAACGTCACCGACAACCGCTCACGGATCGCCTCAAACAGAAGGCCCACACCCTCCTCAGTCACCGCGGACAGGTACACGGCAGTGGGCCTGCCCGATTCATCCCGCACAATACGTGGGGCCTGATCGATGAGATCCAACTTGTTCAGTATCAGTAACTGAGGCAATTCATCAGCACCGATTTCACCCAAAACCGCCTCGACATCGGCCATCAATTCATCGCGGTTCGACGCCGATATATCCACCACGTGTAAAAGCAGGCTTGCGCTGGCCGTTTCCTCGAGTGTCGCCTTGAATGCCTCCACCAGCGTGGTAGGCAAATCGGAAATAAATCCCACCGTATCGGCAAACAGCACAGGTCCGAGATGATCGATATCAACCCGTGCCAGAGTTGGATCCAGCGTGGCAAACAATTGATCCTCAGCATAAACGCGTGAGCGCGTCACGCGATTAAACAGCGTTGATTTACCCGCATTGGTATAACCGACGAGGGACAGCACCGGGAGTTCCGCACGTTTTCGCGCGCGGCGACTTTGCTCTCGCTGATTTCTCACCCGCTCCAGNCGNGACTGTATGGATTTGATTCGGACNCGCAGTAACCGGCGATCTGTCTCGAGCTGTGTCTCACCNGGCCCGCGCAGACCAATTCCNCCTTTTTGNCGCTCGAGGTGNGTCCAGCCTCGCACCAGCCGAGTNCTCATGTGAGTCAACTGNGCCAGCTCTACCTGCAACTTGCCNTCGTGCGTGCGCGCGCGCTGGGCGAAAATATCCAGTATCAAACCNGTTCTGGCCAAGACNCNGCATGACAGTGCCTTTTCCAGATTGCGNTCCTGACTGGGGCTCAACGGGTGGTTAAAGATCACCAGCTGGGCGTCATGTTGGCGGCANGCCNCTGCGATTTCNTCCAGCTTCCCCTCACCGATGAAGGTGCGGGCATGGGGTGCNNTCCGCGACCCGGTGATGGTCGCCACAGGATGACCACCCGCCGATGCGACAAGTTCCTCAAACTCCAGAAGACTGAGATCGCGCTCTGCACCGGCAAACTGCAATTGCACAAGTACNGCGCGNTCGCCGCCGCGATGACGCTCAAAAAACACGATCGATCAGTTGTGACCCAGAGGGGGCACAGCGTTATCAGTCTTCAGCTGAGGCCTCGCCGTCTGCGGCCGGAAGCCGCACATTACGCGCAGGCACGACGGTGGANATNGCATGCTTGTATACCATCTGCGAGACCGTGTTCTTCAGCAATACGACAAATTGATCAAATGACTCGATCTGACCCTGAAGCTTTATGCCGTTGACCAAATAGATGGATACGGGGACTCTTTCCTTGCGCAGGGCGTTGAGGTAAGGGTCTTGTAGGGTATGCCCTTTTGACATGGGTACTCCTTTTTNAGTCAAAGTTGGCGCTCTTCACGAGAAGCGCATAACGGTCGCCAATAGGGTAGCGACAAAAAATTCCACCGCAGTGGAGTGTCCATATTCTACTACAATTGCTGCGTCACCTAGAAGTTCCGCATGAGCGATTCTATGCGGTCAGCCCACACAGGCTCGACCGCTGCGATTTCGTTATTTTCGTCAGTTTCCAAGNGTTCTATCGCGGTTTTGTCTACTTGGATCAGGCGCCCTGCGTCGTCCGTGATAATCCAAGTCAAATCAGGCCAACGACGTAGCCAGGTCAGCTGCCGCTTCGCGAGTTGGCGGGTAGCAACAAGCGCCTTTTCTCTGCAGGTGGGTAAATCAACCTCACCCTGCAGATAAGCCCAAACCTGGCGGTAACCCACCGCGCGGATGGCGGGCAGATCGCTGTGACAGTCTCCGCGAGCCATCAGCGCCCGCACTTCATCAATGAGGCCCTCGGCAAACATGCCATCAAGCCGGCAGTCGATTCGGCGGTGCAATGCCGCCCTTGGCTCTGTGCACAGCGCGATACATTCAAATTGATCCGTTTGCGAGATCGCCTCACCGCGCTNCCAGCCACTGAGCGGCACACCGGTGCCACGATACACCTCCAGCGCTCTACAGATACGCTGACTGTGATTCGGGTGAAGTTGCGCCGCACTGGCGGGATCAACCTGTACGAGCTCCCCATGCAGTGCCGGCCAGCCCACTTCTCGCGCCTCATGTTCAATCGCTGTGCGAATGGCCGGGTCAATGGAGGGTATGTCATCCAAGCCATGAATCAGCGCTCTGAAGTACAGCATGCTGCCGCCCACCAGGATGGGACGTCGCCCCCGCGCGATGATCTCCTCCATACAGCGCTTCGCATCACGGNCAAAGTCAGCCGCGGTATAAGGGTCCACCGGGTCGCGCAGGTGAACAAGATGATGCGGATAGTCAGGCTTTGCNGCACCNATGGNCAGACCACGATAGACCAGTGCCGAGTCGACACTGATCAATTCACCATCNAAGCGCTCGGCCAATCTCTCCGCCAGNGAGGATTTNCCCGAGGCCGTCGGGCCCATCAAGGCCAAAATGCGCTCTGACATGGCTAGCGGCCGCGCAAGAAGAGCTTGTCCAGGTCAGTCATGTCCAGCTGGGTCCATGTCGGCCGACCATGGTTACATTGACCCGACCGCTCGGTCTCCTCCATGTCGCGAAGCAGCGCGTTCATCTCCGGTAAGGTCAATCTTCTGTTGGCGCGAACCGAGGTGTGGCACGCCAGCGTCGACAGTAACTCGTCGAGTGAACTGGCAACGCGATCACTGGTGCCAAATTCCAAAAGATCTCCCAAAACGTCTCTCACCAGTGCTTCAACNTCGGCATCCTTGAGCGCGGCGGGGAGCTCTCGACAGACCACGGCNTCTTCACCAACCGCTTCAATCAGGAGCCCCAGAGATGCCAAGTCATCAGCTTGCTCAGCGGCAATCGCAGCTTCGCGACTCGAGACTGCCAGTGTGACGGGAACCAGAAGTGGTTGGCGAGTGATACCGGCTCCATCGCGGGCCCGTTTCAGACGCTCGTAGGTAATGCGCTCGTGCGCTGCATGCATATCGACCAGCACGAGGCCGTGCTGATTCTCCGCGAGAATATAGACGCCATGCAGCTGAGCCACTGCGAAACCCAGCGGCGGGACATCCCCAGACCCGGGCTCGGACAGAGCAGTATCCTCCCGCCTTGGCCAGCCACCGAATGCGGCCGCCACCGCTGATGATGGGCGGCCTGAAATAGCACCCATAGAGACTGCCGCTGGGTTGGAAGCCGGCGTAGGTTGATTCGGCAGACCACCGGTGGCCAGTCCGATACCCAGTTGATCGGCCATGGCCTCCTGAGTAGGTTCGGCTGCCGAGGCGGCGGGTTGCCCCGGGCGAACATCCGCCAGCGCGCGCGACAAGGTGCCAAACAGAAAATCATGAACCCCGCGACTGTCACGAAAACGCACCTCGTGCTTGGTGGGATGCACATTGACATCCACGCCAGCCGGATCCAGTTCAAAGAACAAGACAAATGCCGGATGCCGACCATGGAACAACACGTCACGATAGGCCTGACGAATAGCATGGGTCACCAGCTTGTCCCGGATGACACGACCATTCACAAAAAAATATTGCAGATCAGCCTGACTTCTGGAGAACGTCGGCTCGGCGACCCAACCCCANAAGCGAAAAGAACCTGCCTGCCGCTCAATGGGGACAGCGTGCTCACTGAATTCGACGCCGCAAATGTTCGCCACCCGCCGCCTCTGCTCCGATTCAGAATCCGCAGCATTAAGCTGTAGCGACTGTTTGCCGTTATGGCGCAAAGTAAAAGTGACGTCGGGTCGAGACAATGCCTGGCGTTTGATGACCTCGTGCAAGTGGCCAAACTCGGTTTTGTCAGTTCGCAGAAATTTGCGACGCGCCGGCGTGTTATAGAACAAATCCCGCACTTCGAGCGTCGTACCCCGAGGGTGGGGAGCGGGCGCCACAGAGACGGCCATATCGCGGCCATCACACTGTGCTTGCTGGCCTTCTGCCGACCCTACCGCGGTGTTGGAGGTCAACGTTAAGCGCGACACCGACGCAATGGACGCGAGCGCCTCGCCACGAAATCCCAGAGANCCNACGGCCTCGAGGTCTTCAATGCTNCTGATCTTGCTGGTGGCATGGCGGGCCAGNGCAAGNGACAAATCGCGTNCTGCAATNCCACNACCATCNTCCCGAATCCGGATCAGNCGCGTNCCGCCGGCCTCAATATCAATATCGATCCGCCTCGCACCGGCATCCAAACTATTCTCTACGGCTTCCTTCACCACCGAAGCCGGTCTCTCAACCACCTCCCCGGCTGCAATCTGGTTGGCAAGCCGTGGCTCGAGAGTGCGGATCAAGGTCTCCCCTCCGGAATCACCAAAGTCTGACCAACAAAAATTACGTCGCGGTTTAAACCATTGGTTTCTTTGATCGACGCGACCGACACGCCGAACTGCTCGGCGATCTCGGAGAGCGTGTCGCCTTCTACGATGGTCACCTCTCGACCCCCCTGCTCGCGCTGCCAGGCGAGAAGCGTGCCCGGCGGGGGCTGNCGGGCGAACCAACTTTGAATNCCGCGNCNGATCGCNCGNGCCAACTTNTCCTGGTAGGCNGGCGNGGCGAGTCGCTCTGCCTCCTGCGGATTGGAGATAAAACCGGTCTCGACAAGGATGGAGGGTACGTCAGCGGATTTCAGCACCGTAAACGCTGCCTGCTCAACCTGCCGCTTGTGTAACCTCGCAACGCCGCTCAATTGTTCGAGCACCAAGGCGCCTACTTTGAGGCTGGTGTCCAAAGTCGCAGTCATGGACAGGTCTGCCAGAACGTCCATGAGCATGGCATCGCTCTCATTCGCTGCCACGCCTCCGATCAAATCAGAGGTATTCTCACTATCGGCCAGGTATTGAGCGGTCGCTGAGGTCGCGCCTCGTAACGACAATGCATAAACCGAAGCACCGTTGGCGGAGGGTTTGGTAAACGCATCGGCGTGGATCGAGACAAAGAGGTCAGCCTTTAGAGCGCGCGTCTGATCCCGGCGTTTTTTGCGCGCCACATAATAGTCACCTGTGCGGGTCATCACCGGCTGAAACCCGGGTATACCCGCAAGCTGTGTCTCCAGTCGCCGCGCGATGTCCAGCACGACCGTTTTTTCGCGCAGCCCCCTGGGCCCTGAAGCGCCCGGGTCTTCCCCACCATGGCCCGGGTCGATGGCAACAACGATATCGCGACGCGCTTCGAACGAGTGCACAGTCAAAACCGGCTCGGATGCGTCCACCGCCTCATCGTCGAAGAGGTCAATGACAACGCGATGCCCCGTAGATTCGTTGGGAGGCAGGATAAAGACGGCGGTCCGCACCTTTTCGACCAGATCGAAAACCAATCGGAGATCAGTTCCCTTCCTCACGCCAGAGCGCACCTGAAGGATCGGCGTGCCCTCTAATGGCAGTGACGAAAGTGGGGTTTTCAGTTGGCTCTTTGCGAGATCCACCACGAACCGATCAGGGTTCTCAAGCGTTAACGAGGTAAACGACGCAGAGGCAGAGAGGTCCAACACCACCCGGGTATGATCGGGCGCGCGCCATAACCTCACGGCATCGACATCAGCCGCGAGTGCCGGCGGCGGGTGAAAAAAACCCCCAAGGACGCAGACGATAGCAACGCCAATTCGAATGGGCAGCATGGTCGCGCTTATGCATCGCACGCTCATCGGTACCCAGCGACGAACACGTCCCATCTCAGCACGCCAAACCGTCAAACACGTCAACATCAGCAGCGCAGACCGTAGCCAGTCGGCCCGTGCCAGACGCGCTGAGCGAGAGGGTGATGGTGGGTGCAGGCAATTGACTGGGCGCGCGCTCTGGCCACTCGATCAGTAGATACCCCCCCGCTGAAAGGTAATCCTCCAAGCCCAAGAAAGCCAGCTCCTGCGAATCGCCCAACCGGTAAAGATCAAGATGATAAACCGGGCCACCCGCCGTCTCTTCATAGGGCTCCACCAGGGTATAGGTCGGGCTCTTCACCGATCCCGCATGACCGCGGCCGCGCAAAAAGCCCCGACTGAATGTGGTCTTGCCTGCCCCCAACTCACCGTGCAGAAAGATCACCTGTGGCGCAACCAGATTCCTGGCAAGCCGCTCACCCAACCCCATGGTGGCGGCTTCGTCAGCGAGTGACAGTTCGCGTTGATACGTCAATGTGGGAGCCATGGCGGGAGTGTACCGCGGCAGGGCGCGCTTCTGTCACAATCGGGCTATGACCGAGCGCTCGAATTTTGACAGCGGCCCGCCCGATGAGGGCACCGGAGACCTCTTGGCCACTATCAGGCATTGGGGATCTGAGCTTGGTTTTCAGGCATTGGGATTCACCGGGGTCGACCTTGGCCAACACCGCGATCATCTCGCCGAGTGGCTCGACGCGGGCTACCACGGCGATATGACCTGGATGGCCGGTCACGGGGACAAACGCAGTCGCCCCGAGTCTTTGGTCCCGGGCACCTGTACCGTGATCAGCGCGCGGATGGATTATCTGCCGTCGGGTGAGGCGCCGGAAGCGGTGCTGGCCGATGCTGAAAAGGCTTATGTCTCGCGGTATGCCCTGGGCCGTGACTATCACAAAGTGATGCGCGGGCGTCTGGCCAAACTGGCCAAGCGAATAGACAACGAGCTCGGCAAAGGACGCTACCGAGCATTTGTTGACAGCGCGCCAGTCATGGAGCGGGCGCTGGCGGAGAACGCTGGGCTCGGCTGGATTGGCAAAAACACGATGCTGATCAACGACAAGGCGGGCTCGTGGTTCTTTCTCGGTGAAATCTATACCGACATCCCACTGCCGCTCGATCCGCCACAAAGGACCGAACACTGCGGTACGTGCCGCGCGTGCCTTGATATTTGTCCAACCCAGGCATTCACCGCCCCATGGGTGCTGGATGCCCGCAAATGCATCTCTTATCTCACTATCGAATACCACGGCGCCATACCGGAGCCCCTTCGCAAATCCATGGGAAATCGCATTTATGGGTGCGATGACTGTCAGATTGCATGCCCGTGGAATAAATTTGCGCAGCAGACCGCGGAGCCCGATTTCTCACCGCGACACGCGCTTGACGCCATCAGCTTGCTCGAATGCTTTAGCTGGGACGAGGCGACGTTTTTGTCAAAGACCGAGGGATCAGCGATCAGGCGGATCGGCTTTGAGTGCTGGCGCCGAAACGTCGCCGTGGCACTGGGCAACGCGCCGTCGAATCCTGAGATTAGCGCTGCGTTGACCGCAGCGCTAGATGACCCGTCTTCACTGGTGCGAGAACACGTGCGCTGGGCGTTGGCCCAACACAGCTGAACCAAGACCGCTGAAAGAGCACGACCGAACCGACACCGCTGAAAAAGACGCTCAATCCACCCGCAGAAAGTGCGTCCGATAATGACGCAGTTCCTCTATCGACTCCCGGATGTCTGCCAGAGCCTGATGCGCACCTTGTTTGGGCAGATCCGGCAGATCGGGCCGCCAGCGCTGCGCCAGTATTTTCAGCGTGCTCACGTCGAGATTGCGGTAATGAAAGTACTTTTCGAGGGCTGGCATGTGCCGCGCCATGAAGCGCCTGTCCTGACAGATAGAATTCCCGCACATTGGCGACATGCCCTCTGGTACCCATTCCCTCAGGAAGTCCAACGTCATGCCACTCGCCATCTGCTCAGAGACCGCGCTCAATCGTACGCGCTCGACCAAACCCGATGTCGAGTGGGTGCACGTGTTCCACTCATCCATCGCCTCTAATGCCGCGTCGGGCTGTTTAATCGCAATCACCGGGCCCTCGGCCAACACGTTCAGATGGCTATCGGTGACAATGGTCGCAATTTCAATGACCCTGTCGACCTCAGGTATCAATCCAGTCATTTCCATGTCGACCCAGACAAGATTGTGATCGCTGATCGCCATCTGTGTGCTCCTGCGTCACCTGTGGTCAGTGCTGCGGCATGTTGCGTTCGAGGGCTGACAATGCACACCAGCCTGCTCGGGTTGGCATACAATATCATGATGACCAAGCGACGCCTCACCGAACAACAAGCCCGCCGCATAAAAGCGCAGCGGTCGCACTCGAACGGAGAGGCAGTGAACGACAATGAACACGGACTTGTCATTGCCCGCTATGGCAAGCAGGCCCTGATTGAGAGCCGGACCGGCGAGCGACTGCTCTGCCATCTGCGCCCTCATCTGGAGTCGCCGGTGGCTGGAGACGAGGTGCTGTGGGAGCCCACAGAAAATAAAGGCGTTGTGACCGCCCTCATCACACGGCGCAACGTGCTGGAGCGTCCGGATCTGCAGGGACGCCTCCGGCCGGTGGCCGCGAATATCGATTTGATGCTGATCGTGTTCGCACCCGAGCCCGCGCCGCAGCCTGCGTTACTCGACCGGTATCTGGTCGCTGCGGAGCACATCGATGTCGAGCCCGTGGTGATTCTCAACAAGGCAGACCTGCTTGTGGACACCAGTCAGCGAGATCAACTGCAACACTACGCAGCGCTGGGTTATCGAACGCTGGAGACCCACTGCAACCAGGCCGACGCGAGTGACCTGCATTCGCTGATCAACGGGCAGACGCTGGTGTTGGTCGGCCAATCCGGCGTCGGCAAATCCTCTCTTATCCAGCGACTGTTACCCGACGCCTCTATCCGGATCGGCGCACTTTCGGAGGTCGCTGACAAAGGCCGCCACACGACCACAACTGCGGAGCTTTTTCATTTGCCGGAGGGAGCAAGACTGATCGATTCGCCCGGCGTAAGGGACTTTGGTCTCAGCCATGTGACGGCTGGGTCGGTGGCACAGGGGTTCAGGGAGTTCTGGCCCTATCTGGGGCAGTGCCGGTTCCGCGACTGCCAGCATGGCGATGAACCGGATTGCGCGTTGCAGCACGCGGTGACCCAAGGGGTCATTTCAGGCGAGCGGTTTCAAAGCTATCAACAGATCGTTGCGAGTCTCAGTCAGGACGACTGACGCGTCCACATTGGGCGGAGATAGCAGTGCTAGGCAAGCGCAGAGCGAACGGTGACCGCATCGCCTGCCGCATTCGCCCAGGGCATATTTGACGCCTCGGCCACCAACACAACCGTTGAACCCAGAAAAAAGCGCCCCACCTCCTGCCCCTTCTCCAGCAGTGGTGCCTCATTAGCTGCCCACGTCTGCTCTCGTATCTCGCCTCCGCCCGGCTGCTCGCGTCCACCCCACACCGTAGCGATGCCCGCAACAATCATGGCACCGACGAGCACCACCGCCACACCACCGCGCTCGGTTTCAAAAAAGCAGACCAATCTCTCGTTGCGTGCCAGCAAGCCATCGACCCTTTCCACTGTCGCAGCATTGACAGAAAACAGATCGCCCGGGACGTATCGTGTTTTGACCAGATGTCCGCGGATGGGCATGTGCACTCGGTGATAATCCCTCGGCGAGAGATAGGTCGTCGCAAAGCTCCCCTGGGCATAGCGGTCCGCCTCCTCTGCAGTGCCTGCCAGTAACTGCTGCACGCTGTAGGTGCGCCCCTTGGCCTGCAACAACTCGGAGGCCGCGATGGCACCTCGTTGGCTGAGTACACCGTCGGCGGGGTGACACCACTGGCTTGCGGCCAATGGCCTCATGCCCTCTCGAAGCGATCGGGTAAAAAAAGCGTTGAAATGCGGAAAATCCTCCGCCGATGAACAGGTCGCCTCAGTGAGATCAATCTCGTATCGAGACATGAACGCGCGTATCAGCGCATTCTTGAGCCACATCGGTTGCTCGAGCTGGGCGAGTCGACCTACCAGCCTCGAGAGCAGATGCTGCGGTAGAATCGCCTGTAAGGCAGTCATTACAGATTCCATAACGGTAGTGTAACCTAGCGACGGCTTTATCTTTCGGTTCTGGATACCTGTCATGACTCTGCGACGGCAGCGTACAACACGTTTTGTTGACTTCGTTTTAGCCCTGATAGTGGGCCTCGCTACAGGCCCCTTGGCGGCGCAGAGCGACGACGCAAACGAGGACGCGGGTTCCGCTCCGGAAGCCTCGCTAGAGACACAATCCAACGCCTTACCCAGCGACGGTGAAGGCATCGCCGACGAGGTGGTTGAACCCGAAGACAAAGGATGGATCGATTCTGGACAGGGGTACGCCGCGCTAAAGGCGAACGAGATGACCCAATGGGTCGATAATTTTTTCGGAAACGACGAGCGCGACCTTGAACAGGCCGAGTCCCGACTCCGACTGCGGACCATCTATGACTGGGACCAACGCCTCGATAACGAATTCAAGCTTCGTCTGGGTGGAAAGGTCAGCCTGCCGCAAATTTCCAAGCGATTGGACCTGGTGTTTCGCGGCGAGGATATGGATGGCTTTGGCAGTGAAGGCGCAGAAGACCGCGCGGAGGACCGCATCGGGCTCCAGTATCAGGTGGGACCACGGGAAGTCAGCAAGCATCGGTTTGACCTCACCGTGGGCTTTGGTAGCTCGGGCCCAAAACCGGGGGTCAAATACGTTTATGAAAATGCCCTCGCCGAGGATCTGAATTTCCGTTTCACCCAGCGTTTCATTTACGATCTTGGCGACGGTGCCTATGGCACCTCCCGTCTTGTGCTGGACAAGGCGCTCGGCGACCGCCAGCTAGTGCGCGCCTACACGCGCATGCTTTACGGAGAGGAAACCGAGGGTAACGAGTGGTCGACCAATTTCTCCTACGCCAGAGGCTGGCAGGGTGATAGCGGCCGGGTGGGCGCCACCTGGGTGTATGTCGGCGCCGAAGGCCAAACGGAGCCCTATGCCTATGTCAAAAACTACCGCGTAGGCATGAGACTGCGCAGGCAGGCAGTCAAGGACTACCTGTTTTGGGAGATCGAACCCAGCTATAACTGGCGAATCGATGAGCCTTACTTCGACCGCGAGGGCGCCTGGAAAATTGAGCTTCGGCTCGAGTTCCTGCTTTTTGATGACGCCGGCGAGACAGTGGAGCGCCAGATTCGCTGACCCGCAACACTGGGCAACCAGTCGGCGCCGCTTTTACCCGGCACACCTTATCAGCCCACGCCTCTCAACCGGTGCGCCGATTACAAATTCTCTTCGGCAAACGCTGCCAGACGAGACCGCACAATGCCGTTGACATGCATGACACCGGCATGAGGGTACTGCTTGATCTTCTCGACCAGATACGTCAGGCCTGATGTCAGTGGGGAGATATATTTGTTGTCGATCTGGGCAAGGTTGCCCAAAACAACCAGCTTTGAGTCCGCACCCACCCGGCTGATAATCGACTTCAGCTGAAACTGTGTCAGCCCCTGCGCCTCATCGATCACAATGTAGGCTCCGTTGAAGGACCGCCCGCGCATAAAGTTCAGTGATTTGAACTGAATGTTGGCGCGCTCCTTCACGTACTCGATGCTGCCATTCGAGCACTCATCCGCGCCGTGCAGTATCTCCAGATTATCGTCAAAAGCGGCCAGCCAGGGCGCCATTTTTTCTTCCTCGGTACCCGGCAGAAAACCAATTTCCTCGGCGATGGGCGGCGTGGAGCGCGCCACAATCAACTTGTTGTACTTGCGCTGCTCGAGTATGGCGTGCAGCCCGTAGGCCAGCGCCAGCAGGGTTTTGCCGGAGCCCGCAGGACCCGTCAGCACCGTCATGTCGACATCTTCACTGTCGAGCAGCCGCATCGCCATGGCCTGCTCCAGATTGCGCGGCGCAAGCCCCCAGAAGCGCTGGTTCATCAGGTGGTCGCGGCTGTCGACGGCCAGATACACATACTGATCATCCACCTGATCCACATAGGCAATGAAGTCCTGCTCATCGTAGACAAACTGATTTGGGTAAGCGTGGGGCAGCTCAGAGCGGGGAATACGATGTAAGGTGAGGCTCCCCTCGCGCACCGTATCGACCTGCTCGATGCTTGACCAAAAGTCCCCCGCAAAGCACTCATAGCCGGTGGAAAGCAGATCGATGTCATCGAGCACGCGGTCGTGCCGATAATCCTCCACATGCTTCAGCCCCGAGCCTTTCGCTTTGATGCGCATGTTGATGTCTTTCGTCACGAGACACACAAATGCGCCGGGGAAGTCAGCACTCAAGCGCAGGGCCACGTTGATGATGCGGTTGTCGTTTGCCTGATCTTCGTTGGTATTGAGGAAGGGCACCTCAGCGTCATCGGCAATTAACTGATCGGGAAAGATGGCTAGCGTACCTAACCGGTGCTCATCGAGATTGGAACCCGGGATTTCCACTCCGCTCTGTATCTCGCGAGGCGACGCAGTGCCCACCACTTTGTCTATGAGTTGAATCGCTATGCGCGCTTCGCGGCTCACGCTTTTGTCACGTCGATCCTTGATGTGATCGAGTTCTTCAAGAACGGTCATGGGGATCACCACGTGATGCTCGGCGAAGGCCGTTACGGCAGTGGGGTCATGCAACAGTACGTTGGTATCCAAGACGTAAATCTTCCGGTTTGCAGTTTCGAGCTGAGTGACTTCGTGGGTCTCGGCTGCAGTCAACGGCATGAATCCTCCTCGGGAGCCAAAGTAAAAAGTAAAGCGTGGGCGCGCGGCGTCGCGCCGCATAAGGCACATGTCACGGGCAGTTTAGGCAAAATTTTGGGGTGCGAGATCCGGGACGCTGGCGTGGCGCCATGAAAAGTCTGCTCTAGCGGCCCCGACAGGCCAGCTCGATTGGGCACAGACGTGTCCTACTCTCCAAATTTCGAGCACGTTCAGTAAACCGTTGTGGCGCAACGCTGTCAACGACTTAACGCAAAAAGGGTGAAACAGTCTTTTCTGACAGCGCCCGCGAAGTTCGATAGCATCGCGGGTCTACACGGGACGACATCAGGCCGGTGATGGCCCATGGCGTGCCCGGCATGGACATATCAGGAGCCGATACCGGCTATGCTCGATCGCAACGCGATGGCGCAGCTCAAGGGCCTCCGTGAGGAGCTCGAGGCACAGAATGAGCGCGTCGATGCCACCGTCAAAGGAACCCAGCATCGTTACGGCTTTGCCGTCACCGCTGATGGCCGCGAGATTTTTATCCCGCCGGAGGAAATGCTCAAAGTCCTGCCCGGTGACAAAGTGGCGATTTGCATCCGACCGGCGACGACAAAAAAAGGGAAGGCAGAAAAACCGGGCCGCACCGTGGCGGAGGTGGAGCGCCTGATCGAGACGAGCCTGGATCAGTTCGTTGGGCAGATCGTTCAAAAGGGCAGCGCCGTGTTTGTGGTGCCGGATCTGACAGGTCTCTCGCGCTGGTTGTTTATTCCTCCCCACGCTCGCAATGGCGTCTCCCCGGGAGACTTGGCGACCTGCGCGCTACTGCGACACCCCATCAAAGATGGCAAACCCTCGGCAAAAGTGCTCTCGCGTTTAGGTGATGATCAGACGCCCGGCGTTGAAAACCAGTATTGCGCTGCGCGCGCTGGCCTGGCCGAGGTCTGGACTGAAAAGTCCGCCCAGCCCCTGATTGACGCCGCGTCAGCACAGAACCCCCTCGAAGATAGCTCACGGCTCGATTTGACGGGGCTGTCCTTCGTGTCGATTGACGCCGCTCGCACCGTGGATATAGACGACGCGCTCCATGCTGAAGTCACCACCAACGGTTGGCAGCTTTCGGTTGCAGTCGCTGACCCCACCGCTTATCTCGCGGGCGTGGAGAACCTGCCGAGCCTGCTCGCCCAGCGCGGCGCCTCGGTTTACTTCCATGGCGACGTCACCCCGATGCTGCCCGAAGCGATTACCCAGGGCCTCTGCGCGCTGGCAGAGGACACCCCGCGGCCAGCCATCGTCTGCCAGATGCAGGTGCTGGATTCAGGAGAAATCGAGAGCTTCGCTTTCCATAGGGCGGTTGTTCGCTCTCGCGCGAAGCTGGCCTACGCGGCGGTCGATCGCTACGTCACGGGCAACAGCGACGATTTGATTGCACATGCCAACCCGTTAGAAGCGCTGGTGCAGGTGTATCGAACGCTGCGCGAGCGACGCGAGCAACGCGAGCTGGTGATGGAGGAACGTCGCGAGTATCGGTGGATGCTGGGGGATGACAAACAAATCGCCGAGATCGACAGCTACGAGAAACTCGCGTCCCAGCATTTGGTTGAGGAGTGCATGATCGCCGCCAACAAATGTGCCGCCGAGTTTCTTCGTGATCAGGGTGCACCGGGGCCCTTTGTGGTGCACCAGGGATTTCGCACCGACCGCTTGGAGGAAGCTAAAGTTTTTCTGGAGAAGCACCGGGCCGACCTCAAGGACACCGCTTTAGATACGCTGGAGGGCTACCGGGCGGTGCTTGCAGACTTGGGCCAGGGTGAGCACACTCTGCCACTGAGAGAGATGGTTAACCGGCTTTTGTCACGCGCTCTGCTCAGCGATCAAGCGGGGCCCCACATGGGGCTTGCCACCGCCGCCTACACCAACTTCACCTCCCCGTTGCGCAAGGCACTCGATTTTTTTGTGCACCTTCAGATTGCTGGCTGTTTATCCGGTGACACGACCGCCCGCTACCCGGTGGAACAGCTGCCCGAAATCACCCGTGCGATGGCGCGCAGTCGAGAGGCCATCGCTGCCGCAGATCGTCGCCTCGTGGCGAAGTACCTCCATAAACTCAAGGCGAGCGGCCAAACCCGCTTTTCCGGTATGGTGAGCCACATCAGTAGCTCGGGCTTCACCGTAAAACTCACCGACACCGGGCTCGAGGGTTTGGTGGATTTGCGCCCGGACAGCGAAAAATTCAGCTTCGATAAATGGACGATGAGCCTAACGAGCACCACTCGCCGTTTTCAGCTTTTGCAGAGCGTTGAGGTGGAGTTTGTCGGCGCGCCGGCAGACCAGGACTTCCTGGCACAGTTCTCTTTGGTTGACGGCTGCGGACTGAAGCCACCGAAAGAGCCCAAACCGGAAAACAACACGCCGGCACATGGCGAAGACACCAATGCGGCGCACGACGGCGCCGCATCCGACGCGTGACATGCCACCGCCCGGGGGCGTTTCACAGAATCGCTATCC
>PAGS01000042.1 GCA_002705465.1 Halieaceae bacterium | reverse complement strand
GAGATTTCTATCTGCGTCGGCTATAGCAACGATTCGGGCGAGACTGTCTCGAACCCGATCGATGCGGTCGACTACGAGAACCTACGACCCGTCTACGAGACGCTTCCGGGCTGGAGTGACTCCGCGGCAGGTCTCAAGTCACTCGACGCACTCCCAGAGACCGCGCGAGCGTATATCGCGCGTATCGAGGAGCTGGTGGGGGCGCCAATCGATATCATCTCTACCGGCCCCGACAGAGAGGAAACCATTTTGCTGCGCCACCCCTTCGGTGGCTGATCAGTGTTGTTGCTGAGCAAAATTCTTTCACTGCTCATTTACCCCCTCTCATTCAGTCTTTTGCTACTGATTTCAGCTTTGTTACTGCGGCTGACAGGTGTTGGTCGTCTGGCAAATCTGCTCACAGTGCTCGTGACTGTGTGGCTGTACTTTTGCGCGACGGAATTCGGTGCCAGCCAGCTCTTGTCACCGCTGGAGGCCGCGTATCCGGCGTTTGCTGATGAGGAGTTGCCCGAGGCCGATGCCATCGTGGTGTTGGGTGGCGGTGTCTCAGGTGAGACCCGATATGGATTGGGCGGCGATCTGAATCAGGCGGCGGATCGTTTTTGGCGCGGTGCAGAGCTTTATCGCGCAGGGAAGGCGCCGATTATGGTTTTATCCGGCGGCGCAGTTTTAGCAGGAGGTATGCCAGAGGCGGCGCTGATGGCGCAAAAACTGAGAGGGCTTGGCTTGCCAGATACGGCTTGGGTCGAAGAGTCCCGGAGCCGCACCACCCGCGAGAACGCCCAGTACAGCAGAGCGTTACTCGCTGATAGAGGCGTGCACCACATTTTATTGGTGACCAGCGCAAGCCACATGCGTCGAGCGGCGGCGGTGTTCACCGCTCAGGATTTTGTGGTGACAGCGGTCGCCACCGACCACCAGCAGCCACTTCGGGTGGGCCCGGTGCCAGGCTGGTTGCCGACGCTTGAGCGCCTGGCCCGCTCCACGCGCGCTATTCATGAGTGGGTGGGGTACTGGGTGTATTCCTGGTTGGGCTATCTCACACCTAGCGTCAACGAAACTGTTGCCTGAGTGATCCGCAGCGCACCCAGCGCGCCGGTGCCGGTGCCTGCATGGATGTCTGCATGGGTGCCTGTATGTGTCTGTACGAGTCCCGGTCTAGCTCCCGACACTGTTAACCGCGGTCAGATATACAGCTGTTTCAAATCGCTGTAGTTGTGACCCGTCCAACGCCGAAAAGCGCGATAAAAGCTATTGACCTCTGCGTACCCCAGCTCCCAGGCAACGCATTTGCCGGGTAGCCAGCGTTTTTCCAGCATCAACATGCAGCGATGGCGCCTGACCTGATCGAGAATGCTTTGGTAATGGATGCCGTCTGCCCGGAGTCTGCGACGCAGGGTTGTCGGGCTGATGTGCACCGCATCAGCGACTTCCTCTGAGCGCAGTCGTAACAGGTCACCGGTAAGCAGTAAGTCGATGACGCTAAGGGAAGTGCGGCTCAGCTCGTGGGGCGCTCTACCGGTGATCCGCACACACAAATCCATCGGCACGTCGGGTACGGGTATTTGGGATGCTTGCTGCAGTGCGCCCCAAGAGTCACTGGGTGATGCCCTGCGACTCTCTGGAACGCGATGGACATAAATGGGTAAAGCGGTCGTGTTAGCGTGGTGTTGGGTAGTCTGTTTCATCGCTACTTCCTTGTATTGGTTGATGGCCCCCAGAGGGTCTTTGAGAGGCAGTCCTTCGCCTCGGTCATCTAGGATAGCCCAAGTCGCCGCAAGCACCAGTTGACCGACCGAAAAGGATTCCATTCGGTGCATTGATGACGAGATGGACTGAAAGCCCGGTTGCTCACTGACTACTGCCGAAGGGACGAATCGTTACCTCAGCGCTCTGTGCCATGTCTTCGGCCTTGCGGTCCGGGCGCAGTAGAGGGGATGTCGGGGCATACCCTTTGCGGTAACGCCCAAACACTTTGAATCGCCAAGCCAGGCCTCGACTGCCCGAGCACGGCGAAGTAAGTGCCCGCCGTTGCCCCAGGCCGCGACGACAAGATCGGCCTCCGCCCGGGCTCGTCGCAGCCACAAATTTGTGCGGGCACCCACCGGGTCAGCCACTCGTTCAAGCTCCCCAGGGTCTGTTGCCCGCCACGCAAAGAGATTCACCATCAGCAACGAGCCGTAACCCCAGTCTTTGGCAAAGTTGAGGCAACGTCGCAGCGTCGGGTCGTCCCTGCGCGCATCGGCGGTCGATGGGTTGAGCCCGATAAACGCGCACTGGGGAAGCATTGGATCCCAGTGTCGTCGTAGCCAGTATCGGTAACGGCGGCAACGCGAAAACCCGGCTGCTCCTGTGACAGACTCAGAGTTGCTGAGGTGTTTCTCGCCAGCGCGCATCTGATATCGCCCAAAAGTGATTATTCTCGGACAACGCAGTCCTCAGTCATCAAGCCTTCGTCGGGCGCTGGCTCCTCATAAATATCCACTATTTGGTGCCTTCTGAGGGCTCGCTCGTGGAAGGTGCCATCGAGCCGTGCAGCGCAGGTCTTGAAGTGGGGTAGCTGATTTTCGGGAAACAGTTCGGCCTCCATGGGCTGATTCTGGGCCGTGCACGCAGACGTGAGCACTGTCAGAGCCCAGATCAGCCTTTGCGCTGGCCTTGCAGGCCTCAAGCAAAGATAAAGGCTGGTGAGCATGCTATCGTCACTCCTCACGGTGATGGCCCGAGTGATCAGGGCAACGGCCCGTGCGGCGGTGCGATGCCCCCTGTGTTGAGAGCGGTGTTTCATACTAATGGAGCGATGCTCACTCTCGACCATATGGTCAGCATATCGTGCGAGCCGAGACGAGTTAAGCCACAGCGAGACAGTTTCAGCCATAGATAGAGTGTGATGGGGGTAGGATGATCCTGCTAACGGGTGCAACCGGACGTGTCGGTTCTGCGGCGGCAAACACCCTGCTAAAGGCAGGCGTGCCTTTTCGTGTGTTGGTACGGGACCCCGGCAAATTCACCCTTGCAGACGGCAGCATTGAGGTCGCAGTGGGTGACTTGGGCGATGACACCGCGGTAGCTGAAGCGGTTAAAGGCGTTGATCGCGCGCTGATCGTCATGGGCAATCATCCCGATCAGGCAAGACTCGAGCGACGCTTTGTAGATCTTGCGGCCCGGGCAGGTGTGTCTCACCTCGTTAAAATCTCCTCCCTGGAAGCTTCTGCGGAGGCCACCGCGGAGTTACCCAAAAACCATTACGACACCGAGCAGCATATTGTGGCGCAGGGCCTGAACTGGACGTTTTTGCGCCCCAACTATTACATGCAGAATATGCTGATGTATGCGGCCTCCATCAGCCGCGCCGGGCAGTTCGCGCTGCCGCTCGCGAGTGCAAAAACCGCGATGGTGGATGCCCGTGACGTGGGTGCAGTGTCAGCGGCGATACTGATTGAGGAGGGGCATGCGGGCCACATCTATCGGCTGACAGGCCCCGAGCTTATCGATTTTCATGAAGTCGCTCAGCGCTTGAGTCGTGCACTGGGGTCGGCGGTTCAGTACGTAGAGCAGTCGCCGGGCGATTTCAGAGAGGTGCTCGGGCAGTTTATCCACTCTGCCTGGCAGCTGGACGCGGTGTGTGAACTGTTTGCTGAAATTGCCAAGGGGTCTCTTGAGCACCTCACGACCGATGTGGAGTCGCTGCTCGGCCGTCCGCCGCTCGATCTGGAGGCGTTTACGCGGGAGTTTTCGTCGGCTTTTGCGCAGCAAAGACAGCGCTGATAAGAAGGCTGTTGCGCGCAAGACTTGAAACTCCCCAGTCGCCTCACTAGGCTTCGCGCAGCGAGCCGCTCTTTTTAGGGGCGCGCTCCCCAAACCTTCAGACATCCGGGGAAGAAAATATGCCTCCAATGACTTGGCTCGGGTGGTTTCACACCACTATGGGTGCGATTGCCATCCTGACTGCGGCCTATACGTTTTATCAAAATCGGATTATCCGTGCCTCGGATTTGCTCGGCCGGGCATACCTTCTGATCACCTTGTTCGTCGCAGGTTCTGCGCTCGCTATCTATAATCAGGGTGGATTCGGCGTGGGCCACTGGCTGGCCGTGTTGACCTTGACCGCCATGGCAGTGGGTTTTGCTCTAGAGACACTGAAGCCTGTGGGCAAGTGGTCGATCTATCTGCAGACCGGGGCCTATTCAGCGACCGTGCTGTTTCATATGATCCCGGCCATCACGGACTTCTTGCGGCGCTTGCCGGTGGGTGATCCCTTCGTTGATTCGCTTGATGCGCCGCTTGCGCGTAGCTTTCATCTTGCGTTTCTCTCTGCTTTTGCGGTGGGTGTCCTGTTACAGTGGATATGGCTCATGCGTACCCGGGACTAGGTGGCAGGGATGTTATTTATCGCAATTACGCTGGGCTTTGTGGTGGTCGTGACGGGCTGCATGATCTTGATCAACCGCTGGATGGTGTCGCAAAGACCGCCCGCATCTCAGGAAGATTCGGATCAGGATGACAATGGGCTGAATTCCTAGCTGTGGGCTGGGTCGAGGCAATCGCCCGCACGTAAGTGTGCTCGGGCTCGTTGAATTGGAAATGCTGATTCAACAAGCACCGCCCATTCCGAGCCATGCTCTGGCAGCGCTTGCAGCAGTTGTGCTCGGCGGCTGTCAATTGGCGACGCACAGGGGCACTCGCCGCCACCGGGCCCTTGGCTGGATCTGGGTAGGGTTGATGGCTTACGTAGCAGGCTCGTCATTTTTGATCAGCGAGCGTAGGCTGTGGGGGGCGTTCAGCCCGATTCATCTGCTGAGCGCGTGGACCCTGTTCTCNTTGGTGATGGCGGTTCACCATGCACGTCGGGGTAACATCGGCCAGCACAAAATTTGGATGGTGTTGCTCTATGTTTTGGCGTTGTTGGTGACCGGACTGTTCACGCTTTGGCCGGGTCGTGTCATGAATCGGGTGCTGCTGGGTGTCTAAAACCGCGTCGCTAATTGTTACGCTGACTGGAAATAAACAGAAGGAGTTGGGGAGTTACTGGACATGGTGACCGGAACCTGTTTTTGCAAAGCCGTCCGCTACGAGTTGCTTGCCGAGTCGCAGATGCAGGGCCTGTGTTACTGCACCGATTGTCAGGTACTGGGTGGCAGTTCGCATTGGGCGTCTTATGCCATCGCGATACCCGATTTCCGTTTGACCAAAGGAGAGTTAGCCTCCTATACCTACGATCCCGGATCCGGAAGGCAAGTGACCCGCTATTTTTGTGGNGGCTGTGGCACCCAGATCAAGGCGCAGTCTGATGAGNTGGGTGTGGCATCGGTCAATGCCATGACGCTTGANGANCAGGATCAATTTTCACCGCAAATNGTCTATTTTGNNNGCAGTGCGCCNCGCTGGTGCGATGTGGACCCGCGACTGACCCCCTTCGAGGAGCCCTAGNCANAGTGGCTANACGTTCACGATGAATANCGCNCGATGGGGTTCNCGATGACGCTNTTNCTNGTCTATTTGGCGATTGCNATTGGCGTNTCGTTTCTCTGCTCGATNCTNGAGGCGGTGCTCCTGTCGATTACACCGAGCTATCTGGCGCAACTGACTCAGGCAAACCCCAAATCCGGCAGGGCGATTCAGGCTNTTAAGGATCGTCTGGATGAATCACTGTCGAGCATCCTCATCCTCAATACCTTTGCGCACACCATGGGTGCGGCCGGGGTGGGTGCACAGGCCTTGCGGGTTTTTGGTCCCGAGGCAGAGACGCTCATCGCCGTGCTGTTGACGCTGGCCATTCTGTATTTCTCTGAAATTATTCCCAAGACGCTGGGGGCGACCTACTGGCGGCAACTGGCCGTGCCATCGGCCTTCACGATCACCTGGCTTGTGCGGCTGGTGTACCCCCTGGTTTGGATATCGACCCGCTTGACGCAGCTGCTCGGTAAAAACGACAGGGATGCGATCACCCGCGACGAAATCCTCGCGCTGGCTTCCCTCGGCCGCAAGGANGGCGCGCTGAAAGACCAGGAAAATCAGTATCTGGTGAATTTATTGAATTTGCGGGATACCCAAACAGCCAAGATTCTCACCCCTCGCACAGTGGTGCATATGTTGGACGAGACGATCACCCTCTCCGACGCGCTCGATCAGGAGGCCACTCGGCGGTTTACGCGCATGCCCGTTTATCGTGACTCACCCGATAATGTGACCGGCATGATCATCAGAGCCGATCTGTTTGAAGGTGAACGGGACGGTCGCGGTGAGAGCAGCGTCGCAAGCTACGTGCATCCGATTATCCGAGTGCCGGAGGAGTTGCCAGTTTACCGGTTACTGGATCGCTTCATTCGTGAGCAGGCGCATCTGTTTTTAGTCGAGGACGAGTTCGGTCAAACCGCAGGTATTGTGACCCTCGAGGACGCCGTAGAGACCCTGCTGGGTAGAGAGATTGTAGACGAGAGCGACGCCGTAACAGATATGCAGGCGCTGGCGCGCGACAAACACCGTAATCGGCTCGAGAGTGTCGAACAGCAGCGCGATGATTGACGGCCGTCACGTTGACGCGACACTCACCGGGCCCAGTCCAATTAGTCAGTAAGGAAGATGTTATGCCTTTTCATGTGACCATTAACGGTGAGCTGACAGACGTCAGTCACATCGACCCCGACACGCCTCTGCTCTGGGCCCTGCGGGACCACCTGGGTTTGGTGGGCACCAAATATGGTTGCGGTATCGCGCAGTGCGGCGCCTGTACGGTGTGGCTGGACGGTGATCCCATGAGAGCCTGTCAACTGCCAGTAGGGCAACTTGAAGGTCGGTCTGTGACGACGGTTGAGAGCCTCGCGGGTGATACGTTGCATCCGGTTCAGCAGGCGTGGGTCGAGCACGACGTGGCCCANTGCGGCTACTGTCAGGCGGGTCAGATTATGTCGGCGGCCGCGTTACTGGCGCGCAATCTAACGCCTTCTGATGCAGAGATTGACGCGGCGATGGCGGGTAACATTTGCCGCTGCGGCACCTATCTGCGCATCAGAAAAGCCATNAAAAGNGCCTCGAGTNCACTCGAGAGCGGTGTCGCATTTTTCGACNCCGGCGACGCGGCATCGGCAGTCAANCCCNNNAATGNAGAGNGNNTGAGATCATGAGCGCCGATCAATTGANCAGACGTCAGTTCCTGCAGTTCTCCGGACTGGGGCTGGCCCTCACGGCAAGCGGCCGCGTGNTGCNGGTGGNGGCNGCAGANCAGTCAGATGCGTCGANGCTGAGTGCCTATATCACCGTGGGGCAAGATGGTGTGATTACTATCGGGGCTCCCAATCCAGAGGTCGGCCAAGGCGTTAACACCGCGTTACCCATGATNATTGCCGAAGAGCTGGATGCCAACTGGGATGATGTCAAAGTGGTGACCACCCCCATTGATGCTGCGCGTTTTGGCGCCCAGTTTGCAGGTGGCTCCCTGTCGGTGCCGATGCGGTGGGACGAACTGCGAAAAGTAGGAGCGACGGCCCGGGCCATGTTGCTTCAAGCGGCGTCGGGAGAGTTGGGGGTGCCAACGGCAACGCTCAGCACGCGAGACTCAACGGTGATTCACGAAGCATCTGGCAGGAGTCTGCCTTACGCCGAGCTGGCCGCGGGCGCCTCCGACTTGCCGCTGCCTGAGTCGGAGAGCTTGACGCTCAAAAGCGCTGAGCANTATCGATTGTTAGGCTCTCGGATCACCAACGCCTCAGCCAGCGCCATCGCACAAGGCAGGCCGCTTTTTGGTATCGACGTTCAAGTTCCCGACATGGTTTATGCCAGTTACGCGAAGTGCCCTCACATTGGGGGGCGACCGGTCTCGGCGAACCTTGACGAGGTCAAGGCCTTAGCGGGTGTGATTGATGTTTTCATCATTGAAGGTCAGGCTGGGCCTTACCAATTTGATATCCGTAACTCGACGCAAGTATCACCGGGCGTGGCAATCGTCGCTCGCGATACCTGGGCGGCGATGCGAGCCAGAAAAGCACTCGAGGTGCAGTGGGATACCCNNNCCGCCTCTGCCGACGACAGCGAACAGATCGCGAAGGCGGCAAAAGCGGCCGCAGGTCTCCTTAAGGAGGCCCAGATAATTGGCTCAGCCGGTGATGCCAATCAGGCGCTGGCTGAGGCCCGTGCGCGTATGAAGGCTTTTTACAGCGCAGACTTTGTGTCTCATGCGCAGCTTGAGCCTCAAAGCTGTGTCGCTCATGTGACGGCGCAATCAGCAGAGGTCTGGACCTCAAGCCAAACTCCGTCCGCTGTCAGCCAGCTGTTACCCAGCTTGTTATCTCTGCCAGCGGAGGCGGTAACCGTGCACTCGGTTCGCGGTGGTGGAGGTTTCGGGCGCCGGTTGTCCAATGAGTATGTTTACGAGGCGGCGCTCATTGCTCAGCGCGTGGGATTACCGGTGAAGCTACAATGGTCCCGGGAAGATGACATGGCCTTTGATTACTTTCGCTCGGCACTCTATCTGGATATGGAGGGAGGCGTATCAAACGACGGTCACCTCTTGGCATGGAAACTTCACGTTATCGCGGGATCTGCCGATGGTGAGAGTGCCAATTATGGTGGGACATACCGGACGCGGGANTTNCCGGAAGCCCGGGTNCCGCACTATGACATTGCCACAACGTTACTTNCCTCAAAGACACCGACCGGCGCGTGGCGGGCGCCTTTCTCCAACGTTTATGCGTTNGCCGAGCAGTCGTTNNTGTGNGAGNTGGCTGCGGCTTCCGGCCAGGATTACCGCGATTTCCTGCTCGANTTATTGGGNGAGGATCAGTGGTTTAANGACGGAGATCGCAACTCGCTGAATACCGCCCGAGCAAAAGGTGTNATCAATGCTGCCTGCNCCAGTGCNGGATGGGGTCGGGATATGCCCGNGGGTCGAGGTCTNGGGCTCGCATTTTTCTTCAGCCATGCGGGCCACGTNGCCGAAGTGGCCGAGGTGAGTGTTGATGCGGATAAGAAACTCANGGTTCACGATGTNTGGGTGGCCGCNGATGTGGGTCAGGTNATCAACCTNAGTGGTGTNGAGAATCAGATCGAGGGCTCNGTNGTTGACGGNTTAAGCACCTTGGCCAATCAGCGCATCACNATTCGNGANGGGCGCATTCAGGAAACNAACTTCGATACCTACCCGCTNCTGAGAATGCCNAAGGCACCNAGNGTGCATGTGCAGATGATGGCTTCGGGGTACTCGCCAACAGGAGCGGGGGAGCCCGCGCTGCCGCCATTGGCGCCGGCAGTGGGCAATGCGGTGTTCGCCGCCTGCGGGGAACGTGTGCGTCAACTACCGTTCAGTAAGGCGGGTTTTACGGTCTGAACAACTCGTTGCGTCGCAGCGAACGTCGTGCCTCAGAATCTAAAAGGTGGTCAGTTGATCAAGTCGTGTTAACTTGAAGCCAACGCCAACCTGACTTCGCCTTTTTAGGAGAAACCGATGAGAAATATCCTGCTTTCACTCACCAGCGCTTTTATTTTGATGCTGGCGCCTGTTACCCATGCTTTTAAAGTGACCGGCGAGTCATTTCCTGCTGAATTTGAGGTGACTTCCGTAACGAGCACTGCGACAGGCTCCGTGCTCACAGCTGAGGGTGACATAGCCGATTATGGCCGCGTTTTTTTGACCTACAATCTGGAGGGGGTACACGGGTTGTCTGATCTCGGGCATTTCTCGGGGCAGATCAGGGCGGTCACCCGAGAGGGTGTGATGTTTGGTACCCTGAATGGGGTCTATCGGATGAAGGAAGGCAAGATGCACATCCATTCATTTGATACCCACTCAAACGGCGATATCGTGATGGCCATTGGCACCATCGACATCATAGAGGGCAAGGCGTCCTTCACGGTGTATCCTGAAAGCTAGCATGCATCCAGCATGCGTCCAGCATGCCTCAATGAGGTAAAAGCATGAACACAGGCATTCTGATAGCACTACCCGTATTTTTGTTCCTCAACTACATGGCCGTATCCGAGAGCTTGCCGAATTTTATCGATGCGGCCTCACTGCTTGTTGTCCTGGGTGGTGCAATTTCTTTCGCGTTATGTGGCAGCGGTGGCTGGTCTTCAGACAGTCGGTTGAGCAACGCAGCGGAGGGCGCTGTGATCGCTGGCTGGCTTGGCGCGCTCTACGGGAGCGTGATGATTCTGGGCAACATCGATGAACGACCACTCCATGAGTGGATGGGCCCCGCTTGCGCGGTGATGGCGCTTACGGTTGTCTATGGTTACTTCATCAAGGCGCTCTGCAGAATGGTAATCCTGTCACGAGCCACTGACTAATCTTCGGGCGCGCAGGCTGGCTCTACCGACGCATCACATGCGTTCGTATTGCTCCAACTGCCTATTCGAGTCAGCGTTTTCGGAATAAACCGCCCAGTGGGTTGGGGGTGATGGCTGGGTGCAGATGGTTGGTGCCCAGGAGAAGCACTAGACTAAATATAAAGCCCTTTATTTAAGCCATATATACCAACCTTATCAGGGCGATTTTTATTAATACGGGAAAAAATGTGGTCACATTTGTGGTCACTTTGGTTTCTTCATGGCCACCCCCAAATTCATAGGCCCGGGGGCCGTAAACGCCTGTCGCTGATACAGATGGTTCTGCTGGCACACTTAAAAGCTGGATTTCGAAAAAAGGAGTAACTAGGGAAGTTGCTCAAGCCTCACTGGATAGGCGGCGTTGAGGATTTCTGGGGGCACTTCCAACAGCCAAAAAAAGCAGAATCGGCGCCAAGTGCAACCACTGCTTCATGCGACTCAAAGCGCCGTCAACAACCATACATAGGTACCCTAGAGGTTCAATCACAAGCACCTGCCGAGCCCTGAAAATAACTCAGTGGATCCCAGCATTCCCTCCCCCTTTTTTTAACCGAGGTCGACATGAATAACGGTCGACCGCTTCATTTTTTACGATATCAGATAAGTGCGTGAATATCAGCGAGGTTATCAACAGCTCAAAGACTCTCTCCCTGAGGCGGTATTATCTTCATTCGAAACCTGCGACGGGCAAATAATTCTCACACAGACGGACAAAGCTGGGATATCTCCGTTCAGTCTTGCTCCGCTCTCGGCTTCTGGAAGAATTCGAGGTGAATACCATGGGTGTCGAGCCCTGTAAGCAGACAGAGCGCAAGCAGTTCGTCTGATATTTGAATTTCTGTCTCACCCATTTTCTTTCTCATTATTCTCCTTACCAGTGCCAGCCATGGCGCGAACTCTTCCTCGAGCCACGATCATCGGAGAGCAGCGAATTGATCGATTGTCAGGAGGTGTCCAAGCCTTGGCAGCCGATTCGATCTCTGGGATGCTTCTGACACCAGTCTGCCTAAAGACCCTAACCTTGGATTATCAGCCGTGAGAGATAACAAGAAAAAAATTGCCGGTAGGTTGCCGAAAACTCATACAGGCAGCTTTGTTGCAGCCAGCTGCGCACTGCTGTTGGCCGCACACTCAGAAGCTGACGAGCAAATTTGGCGAGATGTATCGACTCAAGGCGGGGCTGCTTTTAGGTTAGAGCGTTTAGCTGGGGCTCGACGAGAGCTCAAGGTTGATCGAATTGCCCTTAATGCGTTAATCGCAGCCCATGCAAACTCAGAGGCGACGCCGCTTCGCCTCGCGCTTCCCACTCCCCATGGTCATTTTGAGG
>PAGS01000086.1 GCA_002705465.1 Halieaceae bacterium | reverse complement strand
GCCGGCGGCCGGGGCGGGGGGGACCCGCGCCGCTCGCCGTGACGCCGCGCCTGTTCAGTCCCGCGATCGCGCAGAACGCGCCGCTGAAGGTCGGCCTGATGCTGCCCTATACCGGCACATTCGCAAAGCTCGGCCAGTTCATCGATAACGGCTTCGAGCTTTACTATCAGCAGAAGGGCCTCAAGCTTGGCGGCCGCGAAGTGCAGTTCATCAAGGTGGACGACGAATCCAAGCCGGAAGCCGCGACCGACAACATGAACCGGCTGGTCGGGCGCGAGAAGGTCGATGTTGTGGTCGGCACCGTACATTCCGGCGTCGCCATGGCGATGGTGAAAGTGGCGCGCGACACCAAGACGATGCTCATCATTCCGAATGCGGGCGCGAATGACGCCACCGGCGCGCTGTGTGCGCCCAACGTGTTCCGTACCTCGTTCTCGAACTGGCAGTCGACCTATCCCGCCGGAAAGGTGATGTTCGATGCCGGCATCAAGAATGTCGTCACCATCACTTGGCGTTATACGGCCGGCGCGGAAATGATCAGCGCGTTCTCGGAGAACTTCACCAAGTCCGGCGGCAAGATCGTCGAGGACCTGACGCTGCCGTTCCCGGAAGTCGAATTCCAGGCGCTCATCACCCGCATCGCCACCTTGAAACCCGACGCGGTGTTCTCGTTCTTCGCGGGCGGCGGCGCGGTGAAGTTCGTCAAGGACTACGCAGCGGCGGGCCTGAACAAGACCATTCCGCTGTATGGTGCGGGCTTCCTCACCGACGGCACCATTCCAGCGCAGGGCGAGGCTGCCAACGGGATCAAGACAACGCTGCATTATGCCGACAATCTCGACAACCCGGCCAACCTCGCGTTCCTGAAGGCGTTCAAGGCCAAGACCGGCCTCGACGGCGACATCTATGCCGTGCAGGGCTATGACGCGGCGGCGCTGTTCGATATCGGCCTTAACGCCGTCGGCGGCGATGCCAAGGCGCAGGACAAGATGATCGCGGCGATGGGAGCGGCGAAGATCGATTCACCGCGCGGTCCGCTCTCGTTCAACAAGGCGCACAACCCGATCCAGAATATCTATCTGCGAGAGGTGCGCAACGGCCGCAACGAACTGGTGTCGATCGCGCAGGCCGCCGTCGACGATCCGGCCCGCGGCTGCAAGTTGGCGTGATGTGATCTTCGATGCGGATCACCGAAAGGCGATCCGCACACGATGTGTCATGGCCGGGCTTGCCCCGGCCATCCATCTAAAGAAAAAAGTTTCAGGGATGGATTGCCGGGTCAGGCCCGGCAATGACAACCCGTTATTGTTGAAGGCTACATGCCCCGATGACGATTATGCCGGGATTTAACAGATGGACCTCGTAACCCTCGGCGTTCAGCTTCTGAATGCCATTCAGTACGGGATGGTCCTGTTTCTGGTCGCCAGCGGACTGACGCTGGTGTTCGGCATTCTCGGCGTCATCAACCTCGCCCACGGCGCGTTCTACATGCTGGGCGCCTATCTGGCGTACTGGATCGCAGCCTATACCGGCAGCTTCTGGGTCGCCGTCGGGGCGGGTGTGGGCATCGCCTTCGTTGTCGGACTGCTGCTGGAAAATGTTTTCATCCGCAGGCTCTACGGCCGCGATCATCTGGCGCAGGTGCTGCTCTCGTTCGGCCTGATCCTTGTCATCGATGAAATCAGGCAACTGCTGTTCGGCAAGGATGTCCATTCGGTGCTGCCGCCGGAAGGACTGCGCGGCGCGATCCAGCTCACCGACAATCTCTCCTATCCGGTCTATCGCCTCGCGATCTGCGCATTCTGTCTCGTCGCGGCCGCGATCATCTATTTCGTCATCACACGCACCAGGATCGGCATGATCGTGCGCGCCGGCGCGGAGAACCGCGAGATGACGCGCACGCTCGGCATCAGCTTCGACACCGTGAACCGTTACGTGTTCGCGGTCGGCATCGCGCTGGCGGCACTCGGCGGCATCATTGTCGCACCCATCTCGACGGTCTATCCCGGCATGGGCGACAGCATGCTCATTCTCTCATTCGTTGTCGTGGTGCTCGGCGGCATCGGCTCGATTGGCGGCGCCGCGATCGGCGCGCTGCTGATCGGCCTGACCGACACGTTCGGAAAAGTGTTCTTTCCCAGTGTCTCGAGCGTGCTGATCTATGTGCTGATGGCGGCGGTGCTGCTCTGGCGTCCGAACGGCATTCTCGGGCGGCGGGAAGTCTAGCATGGGCACGCATCGCGATCCGCGCGTATGGCTGGTGCCCGGCGTGCTTCTGGCGCTGGCGATTGCGCTGCCGTTCGTCGCACCGACCTATTACGTGCAGTTCGTCAGCAAGGCGCTGATCATGGGCATCCTGGCGATGTCGCTCAACCTCGTGGTTGGCTATGGCGGGCTGGTGAGCCTGTGTCATGCGGCGTTCTTCGGCATTGCGGGCTATGTGCTGGCGCTGGCCTCGCCGAAATACGATCCGGCCTCGCTGTGGTGGACGCTGCCGCTTGCGGTGGCCGCATCCGCGGCCGCCGCCGCTGTGATCGGCTCGCTGGCGCTGCGCACGCGCGGCATCTACTTCATCATGGTGACGCTGGCGTTCGGCGAAATGCTGTTCTTTCTGTTTCATGACAGCAAATTCGCGGGCGGCTCGGACGGCGCCTTCATCTACAACAAGCCGTCGATCATGCTGGGCAATCTCACGCTGCTCGATCTCGAAAAGCCGCTGACCTACTACTTCGTCGTCCTTGCCGTGCTGGTGGCGGTGATTGCGCTCCTGACCATGATCGTGCGCTCGCCGTTTGGTCATGCTCTGGCGGCGGCCCGCGACAACGAGCGCCGTGCCCGCGCGCTCGGCTTTCCGGTGTTTCGCGTGCGGCTGACCGCGTTCGTGATCTCGGGCGCGATTGCAGGCATCGCCGGATATTTCGCCGCCGCACAGTTCGGCTTTGTCGCGCCGCAGATGCTGGGCTGGCATCTGTCGGCCACGGTGCTGGTGATGGTGCTGATCGGCGGCCAGCGTTCGGTGGCGGGTCCGCTGGCCGGCGCGCTGGTGCTGATCGGGCTTGAGGAAGTTCTCAAGGCGACCACCGAGCACTGGAAACTCGCCGAAGGACTGATCGTCATTCTGATCGTGCTGATGCTGCCCAATGGCGTCCGCGATCTATTGAAGATGATCCTTCCTGCTTCAGATGCGCAATCTGGGGTGGAGTCATCAACCGTCATTGCGAGGAGCATCGCGACGAAGCAATCCAGCTCTTTACCGGACGCTTCTGGATTGCTTCGCTCCGCTCGCAATGACGATGTGGTGGGAGGGCGTCATGGCTAGTCCCGACGTTGCGCTGCGGGCCGTCGGCCTGAAGAAACATTTCGGCGGTCTCACCGCCGTGTCCGATGTCTCGGTTGATGTTCACACCGGCGAGATCCACGCGGTGATTGGGCCGAACGGTGCGGGCAAATCGACGCTGATCAATCTGTTGTCCGGCGATCTGTCCGTCAGCGCCGGCGAGATCATGCTGGGTCAGGATGACATTACGCGACTTGCGCCGGATCGCCGTGCCCGCGCGGGTCTGGGTCGCTCGTATCAGAAAACCACGATCTTCCCGCAGTTCACCGCGCAGGAGAATGTGCGGCTGGGGGGGCAGGGCCCTTGCCCCCCCTGACGGANCCCGCAANCAGCCTGTGAAACTATCCCGTTTCAGAGGTAGGCCAGAGGATGAGGGTACTCACCGATAACCGTTGCCGCTCGCGTGACAGCGCGGATTGTCTGGGCGCTGNGGTNACAAAGTCAAGGGATGCCGACAAATGACCANNNTCNACTTTGCCGTGATAGCGCGAGCGTAGCGCAGTGAATTTAATTTCTGCAAAAGCTTCGTTACCCAGAGAGAGGGATTGAACATCATCGCAATGCGGCGCGTTAAGCAGACCAAACAGCACAAAATTTTCACGATTTCGAGGACATTTCGACCTCCTGTGACGTGAGGGCCCATTCTGTGAGCACCAATTGCAGGGGCCCAACTAAGGCGAGCCCGGTCAAACATAAGCAGATCAAGACCTGTGTCATCACAAAGAAGCCCCGGCCACGGAGGAATCGCATCGTTTTCACACCTGCTGGCAGGTGCGCATGAGGAGGCTTGACGGTCATTGCGGGGGCACCAAAAGTCGGACAGCGTTCCTTTCAGGTTGTGATGACCCCGCTGCTGACGCGACGCCAAATGAGAGTTGTGGGTACTGGACTGCGGGCGGTGGCACGTTGGCGGCTTTAAACTGTCGATGTTCAGCCAATACCGTCATTTCATTGTCAGGTTAGACGCTCAGCATCACGAGACGCCACGCGACCACGTCGCTGACCAATACTTCCCCGGGGGTCCAGCGTGTCCCGGTCTCGCCTGCCAGACGTTGTTCGCGGAGCTGATTCGAACTCCCAGCAGGCCCGGTGCTGCGATGACTCAGCACAATCCGCTCCAGTCGCGCCCACGGAGTGCCAGGTGGGCAACCCTCCAGGGACGTGAGGCTTTGCTGCCATTGGGCACGCCACCGCACCGGCATCGCACCATCATCAGTCGTCGAGACTGTGCAATCATCTGGTGCCAACGCATAGCCAGCTCCTCGCTCACAGGCATTCGGGCACGGATAAATCGTTTCTATGAAGAGCCCTGACCCTTGGGCCTTACCGGGCAGGCAGGGGGCCTCGTCCAGCCGAATGACACTCACTCCCCCCCATTCGCCAACATCACCTAAAGACTCTGGCAGTGAGCAAGGAGCAGAAGGCGCTCGCCACTGCGATGGTGCAGGCGAGGCCGCCTTAGGTTGCCGCCATTCCCTGGGCATTTGCGCCATTGCTAGCACCGAGTCGAGATACCGGTTGACTTGCCGCAAGCGAATCCCTTGATCCATGCGCTCGCCCGCGAAATGGATCGTCGCGACCAGCTCCGCGCTGGCCGCAAAAAGTGCGCTCAACATCGACAGCGCAAGGGTGTTGGCGATCAAACACGCCACAATCGAAAAACCGCTCACAGACGTCGCGAGCTCGCCCCATGCTGGAGACTTCTGCCTGCGGCGCGCTCGGCCACATAGGTCATATCCGGTGCTTGCGGTAATGTGATGTGTCATGGATAACGCTTGGCCTCTCCGGGTCCGGTGGTTAACGACCAGCGCGCGCCATCAGGTAACTGCCATGACAGCTCAATACTGCCGTCACCGAGCGTCCCAAACCGATGATTCGGCAGATGCATCAGCCAACCTTCTAGTACTTCACAATAGAATGTCAGGTCCGTCAGGCTGGGTTCACCGCATATTCCCGAGAAGTTTTCGGCACCATGAGTGAGGTGGGCCAGCATCTTCAACTCCCTCAGCACCAATTCCGCGGCTCCATGTTGAAAAACCTGATTCTGTAGTGTCAGTACCTCACCGGCGAGGTGGAATAGCCCAGCCATTCCCGCGCAACCGAGCGCTGTTGCCATAGCGTAATCCAGCAACATTACTGTGAACCTGCCGCAGGGGACTGAGACCACAGCCCCAAGTGGGTGAGCCCCAAAGAAGACAGATCGGCATTGTGGCTTAGCAGGCTCAGAAGATAGCCACCAGGCGTCAATTCAACGCTCAGCTCATAGTGCATAGCCACCGTGTCCGACAGGGCGACCAAAGCGGGTAGCTCTGCTGCCGAGGCGTAGCGAGCGTAACGCTGCCAATGTCGCTTTTGCTGCAGATCGAGCCGCTCCAATACAATGCGAGCGTCATTTGAAGTCCCGCGTAGCTGTGCTGATCGCCAGGACGGCAGTGCAAGAGACGCCATCACACCGATGATGGCCAAGATCACAACCATCTCGAGCAGTGTGAAAGCACTTGAGCACGGTGGGCGCATGACTACGCACTCCTATCATTTAACTCAGGAATGGGTGAATAGTGCGAGCTGGCGGCCGATAAAAGGAGATCATCGACCGCTGTCGATGCCCTTTTGCTGACAGGGTTCGTTCGTCTCGATGCTACGCTACCTGCGAGACGCTGGAGGCCTTGGTGAAGCGAATAACCTCCCCGGCCCGCGCCGCCTGTATGACATCACCAGCGGTGAACTTCCCAGCGAGCAAAGCCTCCGCTAGCGGATTCTCGATCAATCGCTGGATCGTTCGCTTTAGCGGCCTGGCGCCGTAGACCGGGTCAAAGCCTTGATAAGCGAGATGTGACATCACTTCCGCATCAACCGACAAGGCCAGAGATCGCTCTGCGAGCCTCGACTTCAATGCCTCCAGCTGTAGACCCGCAATCTCGCGAATATGCTTTTGTTCCAGCGCGTGAAAAATCACTGACTCGTCGATCCGGTTGAGGAATTCCGGCCGAAAGTGCATGGCCACGTCTGCCATCACCTTAGCCTGCAAAGTCGCCTTCATCGCCCCAGAGTCGGCCTCATTCGAGCCTTCAGAGAGTGCTTCCCGAATGTGCTCGGAACCCAAATTGGAGGTCATCACAATAACCGTATTCCGAAAGTCGACTGTGCGGCCCTGCCCGTCAGTCAATCGCCCATCCTCGAGGACCTGAAGCAAGACGTTGAACACATCTGGGTGCGCCTTCTCGATCTCATCGAGCAATAATAGGGAGTAAGGTCTCCTTCGCACTGCCTCAGTGAGGTAACCGCCCTCTTCATAGCCTACATAACCAGGGGGCGCACCTATCAATCTCGCGACGGAGTGCTGCTCCATAAATTCCGACATGTCGATGCGGACCATGGCTTGCTCGCTATCGAACAAGTAGTCTGCCAGCGCCTTACATAACTCGGTTTTACCCACCCCTGTAGGCCCGAGGAACAAAAAAGAACCATTAGGTCTTTGCGGATCTGCAAGACCCGCTCTTGCCCGCCGCACTGCGTGCGAAACAACCGTCACCGCCTCGTCCTGACCGATAACGCGTCCATGCAGAGTTTCTTCCATCTGCAACAGCTTCTCGCGATCGCTCTCCAGCATTTTGGCTATCGGGATCCCTGTCCAGCGCGACACCACCTCAGCAACTTCCTCATCGGTGACGCGAGAGCGGAGCAGAGTCGGTTCTGATTGATCTGCTTCTGCGGCGGCCTTTAGCCTTTGCTCAAGCTCGGGCAACCGGCCATGTTGGATTTCAGACATGACGGTCAAATCGCCAGCTCGGCGCGCCACCTCCAGATCAAGCTTCGCCTGCTCAATGTCACTTTTGATCTGCGTGACGCTCTGCACCGCCGCCTTTTCTGCCAACCAAATCTCCTCGAGGCCCGCATAGTCCCGCTCGATCGTCTGTATCTGCTCATCCAGTTGAACGAGCTCCTTCTCGGCTGCTGGCGATTCGTCTTTCTTGACCGCTTCACGCTCAATTTTCAACTGAATCAACCGTCGCTCAAGCCGGTCCATCGACTCCGGCTTGGAATCGATCTCCATTCTGATGCGACTGGCCGCCTCATCAATCAAATCGATGGCCTTATCGGGTAGTTGCCGGTCGGTGATGTACCGCTGGCTAAGTCGCGCTGCGGAAATGATGGCGCTGTCAGTGATGTCCACACTGTGGTGCACTTCGTAACGCTCTTTGAGGCCACGCAGAATGGCCACCGTATCCTCCTCATTGGGCTCCTCTACCAAGACTTTTTGAAAGCGACGCTCAAGCGCCGCGTCTTTTTCAACATGCTGCCGGTATTCGTTCAGTGTGGTCGCACCGACGCAATGGAGCTCACCCCGCGCAAGCGCCGGCTTTAGCATGTTGCCCGCATCCATGGACCCCTCAGCCTTGCCAGCGCCCACCATGGTATGCAGTTCATCAACGAACAAGATGATTCGGCCCTCTTCCTTCGTGAGCGCTTTGAGTACCGACTTCAACCGTTCCTCAAAATCACCCCGAAATTTGGCGCCGGCCAGTAAAGCGCCAAGATCCAGCGAGAGTATCCGCTTATCCTTCAAACCTTCAGGCACCTCACCATTTACCACCCGCTGCGCCAAGCCTTCAATAATGGCGGTCTTGCCAACGCCAGGCTCACCGATCAATACCGGATTATTTTTCGTTCTCCTTTGCAACACTTGTATGGTGCGGCGAATCTCGTCGTCACGACCAATCACAGGGTCTAACTTGCCCGCGCCCGCCAGCGCCGTCAGGTCAGTGGTGTATTTTTCCAAGGCCTGACGCGTCTCTTCAGACTCCGCCGAGTCGACGGCTTCACCGCCCCGCGCAGACGCGATCGCACTCGACAGCGCAGCAGCCGACACGCCTGCATCTGACAACAGTCCAGACGTCGACTTGCTGTCCATCATCGCGAGCAAAACGGAATCCGTGGAGATATAGCTGTCACCTGCCTGCTGAGACAACTTATCGGAGCGATTCAGGAGCCGTTGGGTCTCCTGGCTGATATGAACATCCTCGCTCCCTGACACAGTCGGACTGGCCGCCAATGCGGCCTCCAACGAGGCAGCCAGCGGGTCGATCTGAATACCCGTTGCCCGGAGTAATGCCCGAGTGGGGGAGGCAGGCGGATCCAACATCGCCTTCAAAAGGTGTAGTGGCTCGATGAAGGGGTGGTCACGGCCAACGGCCAATGATTGAGCATCCCCGAGGGCTGCCTGTAATGAATGTGTCAGCTTGTCCATGCGCATTGCTCTCTCCTTGCACCCGCTAAGCGGGTCAGCTTCATGCTAGAAGAGGTGGGGGCGAACACGGCGTTTTCAAGCGCCGCCACGATGATCCCCAGTCAGCTTGGGCGGACTCACAGCAGGCCAGTGGACCCCGATTTGAAATCAAGTCCGCCAAACCAGCGTCGCCATTCGACCGGTCGGGTAACCGTCGCGCCGATGAGAGAAATACTGGTCGACTTGCATATAGCTGCAGTTTTGTTCTCCCATAATACGCGTGACGCCAGCGCGGCAAAGAGCTCCTCTAGCCAAATCAGGCAGGTCGGCCAACCAGTGTCCTTCAAGTGCATCGGAGGGTGTGAATGCAGAATCTAGCTCGCTTTCATTGAGGTGGTCGAATCCGGCCCTGACCTCAGGGCCTACCTCATAGACATGGCGACCTATTGATGGGCCCAGCCAAGCAACAAGGTTGTCCGGCGCCACGGGCATCTCTGAAATCAGTGCTTCGATGACGCCGCCAGCAAGACCCCGCCACCCCGCATGCGCTATGCCAACGCATCGAGCATCCTGGGCGATCAGGACCACGGGGAGGCAGTCCGCTGTCAGAATGGCCAGAGCGCGCCCGCGTTGATCAGTCCATTGCGCATCTGCCTCATGCCTTGTCTCATCTACCGCCTTCATGACACGGGTACCGTGAACCTGACGGAGCCAGCTGATAGCTGGCACGGAGAGTGCGTGTTGCAAGCGCCGGCGGTTCTCCGCCACATGCGCTGGTTGGTCACCGACATGATCACCCAAATTCAGGGAATCCCACGGCGCTGCGCTTACGCCACCGCAACGAGTGCTGACTCTGATCATCACCCCCTCAATGCCAGTCTCGGGCGCCAACAGTGGCGGGTCAGTATTCAATCGGGGTCCTCGTCGGCGAGGCATTGCAAAAGCTCAGCCAAGTCCCCGGGAATTGGCGCGGAAAACGTCAAGCGCTCGCCAGATTCAGGGTGGATAAACGCGAGCTCTTGCGCGTGCAATGCCTGCCGGGTGAATCCCGCCAGGGCTGCCAACAGCCGCTGACTCGCTCCCGCAGGCCGGGTGGCCCGCCCACCATAGACGGGATCACCCACCAGTGGACGCTTGCACCAAGCAAAATGAACGCGTATCTGATGAGTCCTGCCCGACTCGAGACTGACATCGAGTTGGGTGTGGGCGCCAAACCGCTGGGCGATACGATAATGCGTTACCGCTGGCTTACCATCGGGCACGACTGCCATCTTGATGCGTGATGTTGGATGTCTGCCAATAGGCTCGGTAATCGAGCCGCCACCGGTAAAGCTGCCGCGACAGACTGCGCAATAGCGGCGACTAACCGATCGACCTGACAGCTGCCGAACCAAAGATTGGTGCGACAGCGACGAGCGGGCTGCCAACATGACGCCCGAGGTGTCTTTGTCGAGTCTATGAACGATACCACCCCGGGGTAAGGCAGCCATCTCGGGTGCGTGTGCCAACAGTCGATTGACGAGCGTGCCATGCGGGTGACCTGCGGCGGGGTGCACAACCAGCCCCGCAGGTTTATTCAGGACGATAACGTGCTCGTCCTCGAATAAAATTTCGAGCGGTAAAGCCTCGGCCGCCCACTCAACGCGATCCTCGTGCTCGGGGGTCAGTACTAACTCGTCACCCAGTGCCACCTTGTCGCGGGGCTTGGCAGCACAACCATTGCGCTTGAGTCTCTCTACCTTGATCCACTCAGCAAGGCGGCTTCTGGAAAACTCGGAAAACAAGGTCGCTGCTGCAGCATCGAGGCGCACACCATGAAGGGCTTCCGGGATGCGAGCAGTGAGTGTCTCCTGATCCCCCAAAACTTCGTCGTCCAATAGCTGTGACTCCGGCTCGCTTGCGTTTACACTACCGGGCCAAATGTACCACGGTGGACAGTTGGTCTTGGTTTCTAAAAGGTTTCTCGCGGGCGCCTTATTGTGGCTGCTGGTGGTGTGTACATCAGGCTGTTCCTGGTTTGGCGGCGATGACGACGACCTCGTTGCTGATTCAGGCGAGCAACAGCTGTACCGGGAGGCTCAGCGCCACCTTAAAAACGAGAACTTTGGTCTGGCGGTGCGCAGCCTTCAGATGCTCGAAAGCCGCTATCCGTTCGGGCGTTATGCGGAACAAGCCCAACTCGAGTTAATTTACGCCCACTACGGCGCCTTCGAGTTTGCTGCGGCCACCGAATCTGCTGATCGATTTATTCGTTTGCATCCGCGTCATCCAAACGTCGACTATGCCTTTTACATGAAAGGCTTAGCAGCCTATGACATCGAGCCTGGCTTTTTTTCGCGATTCATCCCGTCAGACGATACGAAACGAGATATCAGCCACATTCAGATCGCCTTCGGAGAATTTTCTCAGCTACTGTCTCGCTATCCGGACAGCGCCTATGCACCGGATGCGCGTCAACGCATGATCCACATGCGCAACATGCTGGCCCGCCATGAAATTCATGTTGCCAACTACTACTTCCGGCGCGGAGCCTACATGGCGGCACTGAACAGGGGCAAATATGTTGTTGAGCATATGCAGCAGACCCCAAGCGTGGCGGACGGGTTGGCCATCATGGCGCAGGCTTACCTTCTTTTGGATCTCAATGATCTCGCTGAAGACTCGATCGGCGTGCTGTGTGAAAATTTTCCTGATCATCCCAATCTCAAACCAGGATGTGTTTTTGACAGCGTGTATACCGTCGATGGACTGCAACGATCCTGGCTCAATGAGATTAGCTTTGGGCTAATTGATCCTCCAGATCCGCCTCAATTCAACTACCGACCTAAGAGCTGAAGTTATAGTTGGCCTGACCGCCACGCCCAGGTGATCGGGTAACGCCGGTCGCGACCAAAACCCCGCCGCGAGATCCTGACGCCGACCGGCGCCTGTCGGCGCTTGTACTCGTTTAGGTCGATCAATTTGATCACTCGCTGCACGTCCTCTGACGAGAATCCTGCAGCGATAATCTCCTCTCTGGACGCGTCTCCCTCAACATATAACTCAACGATCTCATCGAGCACTTCGTACGGCGGCAGGCTATCCTCATCCTTTTGATCCGGCGCGAGCTCCGCCGAGGGTGGCCGCGTAATGACACGCTCCGGGATGCACTGACTGAGCATATTCCGATAGCGAGCCAAGGCATATACCAGCATTTTCGGGCAGTCCTTCAGCACATCAAATCCACCGGCCATGTCTCCGTACAATGTGGAATACCCCACTGCTAATTCGCTTTTGTTGCCAGTCGTCAGCACCAACAGATTTTTTTTATTGGAAATGGACATCAGCACCACACCGCGACATCGCGCCTGAAGGTTCTCTTCAGTGATGTTGGCGGGCAAATCGGCAAACTCACCTGCCAGTGCATCCATAAAGGCCTCATACATGGGCTCAATGGAGATGTTGCTGAACCGAACGCCCAACTCCGATGCTTCTGCCGCCGCATCCTCTACGCTCATCGAGGCCGTGTAACGAAAGGGCATCATCACGGCCTCTACACGATCCGGCCCCAGCGCATCTGTGGCCACGGCGAGAGTGACGGCAGAGTCAATACCGCCCGATAGGCCAAGCACGACCCCCGGGAAGCCATTTTTATCGACGTAGTCACGAAGCCCGAGCACCAGCGCATCCCAAACCGCGGCAAGGTCGGTTTTGGCCTCGATCACATGACCCGGCGCCAAAAGCCCCTGACGAGCTGCGTCTACCACAACCTCTACGCAAGACTCCTCGAAGCTCTCGGCTTGCACGCAGATCTCGCCGTCACCATCAACGGCAAACGAG
>PAGS01000041.1 GCA_002705465.1 Halieaceae bacterium | reverse complement strand
CGCGTCAAAACCCGACAGGGTCTTTGATTTAATGATGATGTCTTTCAGAATCTTGTTAATGGCGTGACCCACATGGAGCTCACCGTTTGCGTAGGGAGGGCCGTCGTGGAGGATAAACGTCGGTCTTCCCTCCCCCTCGGCGCGCATCAAACCGTAGAGGTCCATGTCGGCCCAGGCCTTGAGACGCTCTGGCTCTCGCTGCGTTAAATTGGCCTTCATTGGGAAATCCGTCTGAGGCAGATTCAACGTGGCTTTGTAATCACTCATAACTCATCCGTGGTTCGCAAGCCATGTTCTGGCATTGACCTTGTCCGCCGCAATACCCACCTTTAGGGCGTCCAAAGACGGAAACTTCTGCTCATCGCGCAGTTTATGCCGAAACCGCACCGTTAATCGTTCGCCATACAAATCAGGCGACCCCTCCAATACATGCACCTCGAGCGTCGCTTCCAGACTCTCGCCGATCGTCGGTTTTACGCCGACATTGGCGACCCCTGGTGCTTCCTCGAGCCCGCCCCCGCATACACGGACCGCATAAACGCCCTGCAGGGGCGAACGAATGCGATGAAGCGCGATGTTCGCCGTAGGTGCGTCAAGCTGCCGACCCAGTTTTTGTCCATGCAACACACGACCAGCCAACTCGAAAGGCCTGCCCAATAGCTGCGCTGCGAGTTCGAAGTCTGCCTCAGCCAGGGCTGCGCGGATCCGGGTGCTACTGACGCGATCGCCGCCTAACTCCAGGGTCGGCGTGGGGGCCACAGCATAGCCAAATTCATCTGCTAACGCGCGGACATAATCCAGATCACCTTCGCGTCGATTACCGAACCGAAAATCGTCGCCAAAGGCAAGGTATCGCACTCCGAGACCGCTGACGAAAACTTCCTCAACAAACTCTCGGGCACTCAACTGCCTGAGCGACTCGTTGAAGGGCAAACACAACACACGATCGACACCGCATTCTGCAAGCAGGGGCCATTTGTCACGGAGTGTGGTGATTCTGGGGGGCGCTTCCAAGGGCCGAAGATATTCGCGTGGGAGCGGTTCGAAGGTCACAACCGTCGTCGGTACCTCCAACGACACGGCCTGCTGCCGCAGGTGCGTCAGCACTGACTGATGGCCCAAATGAACCCCATCAAAAGCGCCAATCGTCACCGCGCAGCCGCGATGATGTGGCCGCAAATTATGCCTGCCGCGGATGAGCTCCATCCCCGCCCGTCTTCCTAGTCGATCAAACGCGTAGTATACCGCCCCGCCCAATCGAGATCAGCCGAGATACGTCAAGGGAGCAGCCAGGTCTTGCGCACTCTAGTGGCGTAGATCAGCCAGGCGCACGCCCGACAACCACAAACCCAGAACAAAAACGGCAAACCCGCTCGCGCACAGCAGACCGAGTTGCAGAGCACGTTGCCACCAGGGCCATACTGTCCACAGACTCTGCTCAGGAAGCATCCACCAGATCACCAGCATCATGGCGAGGGTCCCGAAGGCAATCTGCGTGAGCCACCTGATCGATAGGGCATTCAGTGACAAGATGGCGTCTCGCCGCAGACCTCGGTAGAGCATCCCCGCATTCGCCCACGCCGCGATCGCCGTCGCGAGTGCCAGACCGACGTGGCCAAGATTGAACTCCCACATCAGTGGGAAAACCAAGGCCACATTGAGCACCATATTGACCACCATCGCGACAATGCCAATACGCACCGGGGTTCGCATATCCTCGCGAGCATAAAAACCCGGTGCCAATACCTTGACGAGCATAAAAGCGCCCAGTCCCACAGCATAAGCCCGCAGGCTCGCTGCAGCCATCATCCGATCGTCGGCAGAAAAGGCCCCATACTGAAACAGTGTGGCCAACACTGGCTCCGCTAACATGATGAGGGCCAGTGTGGCGGGCACAGCGATCAACAGCACAATGCGAATAGCCCACGTCAAGGTCGCGGAAAACGCCGGATCATCAGCTCTGGCTCGTTGGCCGGATAAGGTAGGCAGAATCACCGTCGCGATCGCAATGGCAAACACCCCCAACGGTAGCTCAGTCAACCGATCGGAGTAGTACAGCCATGACACACTGCCAGTGGGTAGCAGTGATGCCAGCACGGTATCGAGGAGCAGATTGATCTGGCTCACCGATACACCAAAAAGCGCTGGCACCATGAGTGCCATGATCCTGCGCACCCCATCATGCCGAGGTGCCCACCTCGGTCTGGGCACCAGGCCTATGCCGGCCAAGGCCGGCACTTGCAGAAGCAGTTGCGCGAAACCCGCCACCAGCACCCCCAGCGCTAATGCCACCACAGGCTCTTCAAACTGTGGCGCAAGCCACAGTGCCGCGGCGATCAAACAGAGGTTCAACAGCACGGGGGTGAGGGCCGGTAGGGCAAAGCGCTGGTAGCTGTTGAGGATCGCTCCGGCAAAGCCCGTTAGAGAAATCAAAAGCAGATACGGGAAGGTGAGCTTTATCAGGTCGCCGGTCAGTGCGAGTTTTGCCGGGTCGCGCAAAAAGCCCGGTGCGAAGAGTGTGGCCACCAGCGGTGACGCCATGACGGTCAATAAGGTCAGCCCCAGCAACACGCCACCCAGCACGCCGGCGACCCGATCAACCAGTTCACGAACCGCTGACAACCCACCTCGCTCCCGAGTGTCGGCCAGTACCGGCACGAAGGCCTGTGCAAAAGCACCCTCAGCGAACAGGCGTCGAAGAAAATTAGGGATTTTAAACGCGACAAAGAATGCATCGGCATTGCCATTGGCGCCAATCAGATTAGCCAGTACCACATCGCGCACCAATCCCAACACCCGCGAGATCATCGTCGCGCCGCCGACAACCGCGGTTGACCTCGCTAGCTCGGGATCTTCAGCGACCGTATCAGACACGCTTCTTAACCGCTAACCGAACCCGGTCAGACATCACTGGACGCTACCCATTCAGCTCTCAAGCGATCACCGTGCCGGGCCAACCACTGGAGTGCAATCAGCGTATGTCCGTTTTTGATCTCATTCTGATCGAGCATCCGCAGCGCCTGACGGCGAGGTAACTGATGCACCAGAATATCCTCGTGTTCAGTCTCCAGACCCTGCACCGTGCCCGGTCGCGCACTCATCGCCTCACCGATAAAAAGGCGGATCTGTTCGGAGCACGCCCCTGCACTGGGGTAAAACGTCGCGATCGGCGCTAACCTCCCCAAGGTACATCCTGCTTCTTCGTCTGCCTCACGGTGCACCACCGACGTATCAGACTCACCGGGCTCGACAATGCCCGCCACCAGCTCAAGCATCCAGGGACTTTCCTGCTCACGTAGCGCGCCTACTCGAAACTGTTCGATCAGTACCAGTTCGTCGGAAAAAAGGTCCCACGGTAATACACCCACTGCATCCCCGCGCTGAAAAAGTTCCCGACGAATCGGCAGCGTCCAGCCGCCCTCAAAAAGCCGGTGCCGAATGGTGAGAGTCTCGACTGAAAAATAGCCGTTGAAACTCTGTTCGCGGCGCATCACCTCAACGTCGCTAGCGCCGTAGCGAGGCCGGTAATCCGTCAAAACCGTCGCTCCGTGTACCAGTTCACGGGCTCGTCGTGCTGCGAGACCTGATCGGCGACATCGAGAATCAGCGCGAACATCGCCATCCTCACCAGCACACCATTGTCACTCTGCCGGAAAATTGCCAAATTCGGATTATCGTTGAGATCAATATCCAGCTCTTGGGCTCCTTCTCGGGAATCCCTTGGCAATGGGTGCATGATCACAGTATTGGGCTCGCAATTCGCGGTGTACACGCTTTGGTTGAGCCGAAAACGACCCCGGTATACATCAGCCTCTTCGCGGCTCGCAAACCGCTCCTCCTGAATGCGCGTGCTGTAAACGATATCGACATCAGCGATGCCCGTCTCGAGCGAGTCGGTCTCGAGCACCTGATGGCCCGCCTCACGAAGACTGTCAACGACCTCTGCGGGCATACATAGTGCCTCGGGAGAGACCAGGCTCACCTGCAGGCTGTCAAACAATGAGAGCAACCTGGACAACGAGTGTACGGTTCTGCCGTAACGCAAATCCCCCACCATCGCGATGCGCAACCCGTCCAAGCCGCGATCACGGCCCTCCAACTCAGATCGAATCGTATAGAGATCAAGTAATGCCTGACTTGGGTGCTCATTGGCGCCGTCACCGCCATTGATAACAGGCACACGACTTGCGGCAGCGAACTCGGCTACCGATCCGTTCTCGGGATGCCGCATGACAATGATGTCCGAGTAACCGCTCAGTACTCGAGCGGTATCGCAGAGTGATTCACCCTTCGCGATCGCCGAGTGCTCGAANCCCGTGGTTTCACGCACCTCGCCGCCCAACANGTTAAATGCGCTACCAAAGCTTATGCGGGTCCGCGTCGAGGGTTCGAAGAACATCGACCCGAGAATCGCGCCATCGAGCACCCTGGTGCGCCGCTCTCGATGTGCATAGGGTCGCATGGCATCGGCAACGGCAAACAAGCGCTCAACATCGGCGCGTTCGAACTGGCTGACCGTCAAGATGTGGCTACCGGCAAATTCCATGCATTTCACCCCACTTCTGAATCATAAAGAGACAAGTCTCGCAGTTGTCCCCTCGCCCGCCATTACCCACACTCGCGGTAAACCAGTGCTCACTGCACTTGGGCTTCATCCAGTGACGAGCGGGAGCGAGGCTCGCTTTCGCCGCAGGCGCTCACCCACCTTAACTGACGAGTATTGTAGCGCCGTTCATCCCCGTGCCGACAGCGCCATCACCCAGGTCTCCAGTTCATTCAGCGCCGCAAGCGTCGCACNGGTCACCNCNGGTCGGGCGCGNTCTTCCGCCAGTTCGATCTCAAATTGCTGCAAAGTGAAAGGGCCACGCTCTATCTGCTCACGACAGTGTTCATGCCACTGAGCAGTTTCGCTTTCGCTCAAAGTGCCCGGAAAGTTGCGCGCCCTGAAGCGAAACAACAGTTCTGGCAAGCGCCGGTCCTCAAAGGGAAAGGCCTGTGTCGCCAGTGCCTCCGGGGCGCTCGACAACACCCGCTCGCAGAGGGCGCGATCTCCATTACCGATAAACCCGTCGTAAAGCATGACATCNGGGTCGCAACGATCGGTNAACGCCCGCTCCTCCCAAATGTCCTGAAAACGCGCCACNAATTTNGCAGGGTCAGCNGCTCGCGCCTCTCTGAGTGCCGCGAGATGACGGCGATGCACNTCACCTTGCANCCCCAATCTTTCTGCCGTGTCTCCCGCCACCCAACTTGCNGGTAACANCACCGGCGCNCGGTTAAGNCGGACCGTCTTGATAGGTGGTCTNTCNGCACCCTCTGGCAGCTCGTCCTGCGTTGCGAAAAGTAGCTCTCGCACTCTNTCGGGCGCCAGCGCCAGAAAATCCGGCGCCCGGGCGAGATCCACGCAGATCACTTCACTTTGACGGCGTGGGTGCCAGGCCACGGGCGCGACCACCGCCAGATTNTACCTCGCGCCACCAAACATACCTGAGACATGAACCAGTGGCGTCAACTGCTCAAGATTCAATAACGCNCCGACCGCACGCTTGCTGCGCTGNCGGAACAAAGTCGTAAACAACTCNGCATCACTTTGTCGCANNAACTTCGCCATCTCGATCGTCGCCACAACATCCGCNANGGCGTCGTGCGCGGCNCCGTGCTCAATCCCATTGGCAGCGGTCAGGTGNTCAAGTCGAAAACTGGTTTGACCATCCTCACGCNACGGCCANTCGATACCNTCAGGCCGCAACGCGCGATAGGTGCGGGTCACATCAAGCAGATCCCAACGAGAGTTGCCGTTCTGCCACTCCCGCGCGTAGACATCGAAAAAATTACGCCACAGGGCAAAGCGCGTAATCTCATCGTCAAACCAAATCGAGTTGTAACCAATGCCGCAGGTGTTGGGCAACGCGAGCTCAGCGTGAATCCGCCGGATGAACTCGACCTCGGGGTAACCCTTCGACTCGGCCTCTTGCGGTGTAATGCCCGTCACCCGCACTGCTGCCGGGTGCGGAAGCCGATCCGGAGCGGGTCGCGCATAGAGCGTCAGCGGCTCAGCGATGATTTCGAGATCAGCGTTGGTGCGGACCCCTGCAAACTGCCAGGGCCGATCCTCTGCCACATCGGCACCGGAGGTTTCATAGTCGTGCCAGTAGAAGGTCTCAGATGAGCTCAAGCGCCTGCTCTTCGATCTGCGCTTTCCAGACCTGCGGCCCGGTCACATGAACCGATTCACCCTGACTGTCGACGGCAACGCTGACCGGCATATCTTTGACGGTGAACGCATAGATCGCCTCCATACCCAAGTCCTCAAAGGCGACAACCTCGGCCTTGGTCACCGCTTGGGAGACGAGGTAGGCGGCACCACCTACCGCCATGAGGTAAACCGCACCGTGCTTCTTGATCGCGTCCATCGCAACGGGGCCTCGCTCAGCCTTGCCGATCATGCCAGCCAAACCGGTTTGCTCGAGAATATAATCGGTGAACTTATCCATGCGCGTCGCCGTGGTCGGACCAGCAGGACCTACTGCCTCGTCACGCACCGGATCCACGGGACCCACGTAGTAAATAAACTTACCTGCCAGATCGACGGGCAACGTTTCGCCCTGTTCGAGCATCTGCGTCATGCGTTTGTGCGCGGCGTCTCGTCCAGTCAACATAGTGCCAGACAGCAAAATCGTCTCACCCGGCTTCCAGGTGTGGATCTCTTCCCGCGTCACTGCATCAAGATCTACTCGTCGCACAGATTCCCCGGGCTCCCAACTGATGTCCGGCCACTGTTCCACGTCAGGTGGCGTCTGCAGGGCAGGTCCGTCTCCAGTGAGCGTAAAATGGGTATGCCGCGTGGCGGCACAGTTGGGGATCATTGCAACAGGCAATGACGCCGCATGGGTTGGGTAATCCTTAATTTTGACGTCGAGCACGGTGGTCAGGCCACCCAGACCCTGAGCCCCAATGCCGGTGCGATTAGCCGCATCCATAATCTCAAGGCGCAATTCCTCAATCCGGCTCTGCGGCCCTCGCGCCCGCAGTTCGTGGATATCAACCGGCGCCATGAGGGACTCCTTGGCCAGCACCATGGCTTTCTCGGCGGTGCCCCCAATACCAATGCCCAAAATGCCGGGAGGGCACCAGCCCGCCCCCATAGTGGGTAGCGTGTAAGCCACCCAGTCAACGATGCTGTCGGAGGGGTTCAACATGGCCAGTTTTGATTTGTTTTCGGAGCCCCCGCCCTTGGCGGCCACATGTACGTTCACCGTATTACCGGGTACCAGCCGGGTGTGGATCACGGCGGGCGTATTGTCCTTCGTGTTCTGGCGACGCCCGGCAGGGTCCTCGAGTATCGATGCCCGCAGGGTGTTATCCGGGTGGGTATAGGCCAGACGGACACCCTCGTTGATCATGTCATCAAGTGAGACCGAGGCTTCCCATTGCACTTCCATCCCGATCTCGATGAAAACGGTAACGATCCCCGTATCCTGACAAATCGGGCGATGGCCCATGGCACACATTCGCGAGTTGACGAGAATTTGCGCCATTGCATCTTTCGCGGCAGGGTTTTGCTCCATCTCCCAGGCGCGATGGACAGCCTGAACAAAATCAAGCGGGTGGTAGTAGGAAATGAACTGCAAGGCGTCAGCGACGCTATCAACCAGATCCTGCTGTTTGATCACCGGCATCTTGCCCACTGAATCCTCCAATTCTCTACTGCATGACGGGCGCATTCAGCGCCGCCACATCCGCCTCGAGCTGGGTAATGCTCGCGTTAACCTGACGCCTGAAGGCATTGATAGATTCAATCCACTCGGCATTGCTCTCAACCTGCTTGCGTAGCGCGGCTCGCTCGAGATTTGATTTGTTCAGGCCATCCGCCAAGCGCTCAACGTCCGTTTGCGCGCGCTGCGCGCTCGCGGCGAGGCGCTCTAAATCGCCCGCCACCCTCGTCAGAGACGCCAGCTCGCTTTGCATCACTGTCAGTTGCTCGGCTTGCGTGGCGGCTTTGGTGTTCAAACCAGTGATTTTTTTTTCCTGCGTGACTGCACCTTTTTCCAGTCTGGTGAGCTTGCCATTGCTGATTTTGCGCGCGTCCCAGAGTTTGCGCACCTCGGTATCAAGCAGGCGTAACTGCGCCCCCATCGCCGCGGCGGATTTATTGACCGTCTCATCCGTGTCAGAGAGCAATGCCTCCAGGTCGGCGACCCGACCCTGAGTGGCTTTTTGCTGGCGCTCTGATTCATCAAGAGCGGTCTGGAGTTGCCACGCCCAGCCGCAGGCAATACCTGCCGCGGCGAGTGCGAGGGTCAAGACCAATCTTGCGGTGAGACCCATGACCGCCTGAGAACGCGGTGGTCTGGGCGGAATGGCTCCGCGAGGGGCTGAACTGACCGCCTCATCACGGTTGGCAGTAAAAGAAGGGATTTCGTTGAGGTCGTCCCGCGACATACCGATCACTCAATCATGGGTTGCATAGAGTATATCGCGGCGCGCAAGCCCAGCGCCCGGCAGAGGCATTATTCCCGCTCACAATGCTCTCAATCACTCAAAAAAGTGCGCACCGCACTGCATGGCGTTAATGCGGCCGTAATGCGCGGATCAGTTGCCCGCCGTCACTGGCTAAATTGTCTGGTGCCTCTAGAGCCAGCAGTCTGGCAGCGACTGGGTAGACGTCTAGCTGATGCGCCTCAGGTATCACCAGTCCTGACTGGAACCCGGGGCCAACGGCCACCAGAAACGCCGCCATGTCCTCCACGTCATCAGGATACCCGTGCATGCCGCGCAGGTCCGCCCGCGTGCCGCCACCGCGTCGGAATACCCTGGGCGGAGCCGTCTCAATAATGATCTGACCCACCGCCGGATGATCAACAAAGTGACGCTCTGCGAGGGTGTCGGGCTTCACACGCCAAAACCGACCATCAGCGAGTTCATCCAAATCCCTCGCCAGTGCCGCGAGATCTGCCTCTGGATCGCGCTGATAATAGGTCACTCGGGTGCTGCCGTTCATTGGCTTGAAGCCTTTGGGGCGGGGAAGGTCATTGGTGTCGATAAAGGTCTCGGGGTCCACCTCTGCCATACCGTGATCTGACAGCAGCAAGAGACTGATCTGCGCGTCATCATTGGCGTTTAACGATTCAATCGACCGCCACAGCCTCGCAATCTGCTCATCGATCTCCGCGATCGCAGCCCGCGTCTCCCTCGACTCAGGCCCGAAGGTGTGCCCCGCTGAATCAACTGCCGAGAAGTAGAGCGTCACCAAGTTAGGTCGCGTCCCCTCGGGCAAGCTTAGCCACTCAACCACCTGCGCTACTCTCTTGCCGTGCGGGACGCGGCCGTCGTAAAGGTGGTAGTCCGTGGGCAATGTTCCGGCAACGGACGCGTCGGATTCAGGCCAGAAAAACGTCGAGGCGCGCCCGCCTTGTTGCTCAACAAGCGTCCAGAGTGGCGTGCCCGCCAACCAACTAGGGTCCTCCCGGCCACGGCCCATGCGATAGCAATCAGGCCTGTCACTGCGACAAAAACGGTTATCCACCACGCCGTGGCCCGTTGGATACAGACCCGTTGCAATCGATAAGTGTGCCGGGAAGGTCTTGGATGGATAGACCGTCCGTAACTTGGTCACGCGAGTCCCACGCGAGGCAATTGCGCTCATATTGGAGGCCTCGGGACGGTCCAGAAAATCCCACCGAAAGCCGTCGATGGATACCAACACCAACGTGTTCGCGAAAAGGTTCGCTGACCAAAAGACAGCGACTAGGAGGATCCAGAGACAGCAAACGCGACGCATAAGTCAAATAGGCCCGGCGAGCACGCACACACCTATGCGCCACGAAAAAGCGGCCCGGAGGCCGCTTCCTATGCAATTCGGTCTCATTAAAGGAACAGCAGGATCCCGAGAATGGCGAGCATCAGAGCCAACGAGCAGTGGATCACACCCATCACGGACTTCATGGGGCCCATACCACCGAAGAGCGCGTTGACCTCCAGCGCGATGATAATGCCCATGGCAGTGAACAGGCCAGTATCAGAAACCGACCCACCGACCTGCGTAGAAATCGCCGCCAAATGCTTGGAGCCCAGCATGCCCAGCAACATGGGGCCCGAAAACAGTGTGTTGGTGCGGCTTGCCAAGCCGGCTTTTGCCGCAGCGGCCGGGCCATCGCCCTCTTTCATACCCAAAACAATTTGCTGATTGGGCCAGATGACCAACCAGACGTTTAGGAACATAAAGGTACCCGCTAGCGAGCCTACCCAAATTGCCGGCATGGCCATACCGAGCGCACCAACTTTGTGGAACAGATACGCACCAGTCAAGAAGGTGAGCATCGCGCCCCACCGGAACCACCACAGCGCGCGTGGAGCCAGCTTGGCCATGGCGTCAGACTTGGCGCTGGCTTCGGCTTCCTTGAAGTACTCGGTCTGGACGAAGTTGAAGTAGTAAAGCATGCCGATCCAGACTATGCCGGCCAGTACATGAAAGTAGCGAAAGAAAAATTCTATATAAGTCATGCGTGCGTCTCCCGGTTTTTGTAACGACGGCGCAAAGGCCCTACCCAGACAACAGTATATCGCAAGGGCGGAATCGAAGGTAAAAAAAACCCGGCCAAAGGCCGGGTTCTCGTACTCGGGGAGAGCGATTACATCATGCCGCCCATGCCGCCCATGTCGGGCATCGCCGGTGCTGGCGCATCATCCTTGGGCGCTTCTGCAATCATCACCTCAGTGGTGATCATGAGACCTGCCACCGAACCCGCCGCCTGCAGCGCAGTACGGGTGACTTTCGCAGGGTCAAGGATGCCCATCTCGATCATGTCGCCATACTCTCCGGTGGCGGCGTTATAACCGAAGTTACCTTCACCCTGCCGCACCTTATCGAGCACAACAGAAGCCTCGTCGCCGGCGTTATCGACGATCTGACGCAGAGGGCCTTCCATCGCCCGCAGGGCTGCGGCAATACCGATGTTTTGATCTTCGTTGTCGCCCTCGAGCCCGGTGATCTGGCTGATTGCGCGGACCAACGCCACGCCACCGCCGGCCACGACGCCTTCTTCAACCGCCGCACGGGTCGCGTGCAGCGCATCCTCAACGCGCGCTTTCTTCTCTTTCATCTCGATTTCAGTCGCTGCGCCCACTTTGATCACGGCAACACCACCAGCCAACTTGGCCACGCGCTCCTGCAGCTTTTCGCGGTCATAGTCAGAAGACGTGTTCTCGATCTGAACGCGGATTTCGCTGACGCGACCTTTGATTGCCTCGGCGTCACCAGAGCCATCAACGATAGTCGTGTTGTCCTTGTCCATGGTGATGCGCTTGGCATTACCCAAGTGCTCGAGCGTGGTGCTCTCAAGATCGA
>PAGS01000040.1 GCA_002705465.1 Halieaceae bacterium | reverse complement strand
CCAGAAGCTCATCATGAATACACCAAATACCCCTCCGCCGTCGGCGATAGCTCGAATCACGCTATCCGGCGAGCATCTCGCATGATTCACAATAGCTCTGGCCGCACCGTGGCTGAGCACAACGGGTTGAGAAGAAGCGGCGATGGCGGCCTGCGCAGATCGGGCGCTTGCGTGACTCAGGTCGATCAAAATACCTCGCTGGTTCAGTTTTTCGATCAATTCATAGCCTCTCCCCGAGAGCGGCAGGTTAACGCCGCCACGGTCGTCGCTGTCCAGCGCTCCACCCGCGTAAACGTTCCCGTAATGATGCGTAAGCTGAAGTACCCGCAACCCCTCTAGATAGAATTCATCCACCTGAGAGAGACTCTCCTCAACGCAATCCGCACCCTGAATCTGGAAAAACAATGCGGTTTGCGCGTCTTTTTTCGCGAGGCGCGCATCAGCGCCGGCCAAGGCTAGCCTGAGCAAATCCGGGTGCGCGGCCACTCTGGCGCGAGCCGCTCTGATAGATTCCATGCAGGCGCGATACGTACGCCGATAATTGACGGTTCCGTCGGCTTGTTCTATCTGCTCTATGGCGGAGATGTCACAGATAAAAGCATCAATTTTAGATGCGCGGATGTCGTTCAAATCGGCAGGCAGAAAAGACAGACCATCGATGTACCAACCCTGCGCCGGGTCAGGACCTGTCGCGGTGGAGGCCGAGCTGCACCCGCTGATCACGAGTGGCAGTTGGGATGCTGTGATACTGGCGCCCAGCAGACCGGCAAAGGAGCGCCTAGAGACGTCAGACATAGCGTGGCAACCTAAACCAACTAGAGCGCTCTACTCTAAGTGGATGGCCTTGAATTGTCTTGTGCTGGATGCCCGCGAACGCAATCGCTCCCATCGCGGCAGAAAGACTGAGCGATGTGGCAATCGCTTTTGTTGGTAGTATCGGCGGCACAAATACTCTGGCAGTGAGCGCAATGGTTAGTTATGTTTACCACGCCTCGCGACGGAGCCTAAAGCCTGTAAGGACTGTAAACCGATGATCTTGTCTTACTTGCTGCGCAAATTATTGCCATGGATCATTGAGATAGGGCTCTGGCTGACTGTCATCGCAGGCGCAGCGCTGGGTTACGGAGAGAATTATCTCGGGTCTCCAGTGTTATCGGCCGCGTTGGGCGCGCTTATTGGGTTCCTTGCCGGCGTTATCCCTCTGGGCATGTTGCAGACGACCGTTCGCAACAATCTGCTGCTCGAATCCATGGTGAAAGATGGATATGGGCGACCTCGACTGAGTCTGCATAAAGGGGAGGTGGTCGAAATGCCCTACGTCTCGTCGGAGGATCAGCTCTAGCGGGGCTGCCTAACAGGCGACTCTATCCGTTCAGCTTATCCCAGGTTGATTTGACCTCTCTCGCGTCTTTGACATAGGGCATGTTGTAGACTTGATCGCCCATAAAGATTTTCAAGGTGCCATAGCCGAAGAGCATGCCAAAGAGGGAGCGTCGGACTTCAACGCCCTTGACGGTGTCAGCGTAGAGATCTTCTCTGGGAAAGAAGTAAGTCGTGCCCTGAACGACCCGCTGGTTGGTAATGAAACGGTCGGAACTGCTGACGAACTCAACCGTGGCGTAGCCCAGAGCAAGGAGTGGATACACCACGCAACAAAAGAAAATTACGTCAGACTCAGCGCTGGCGTTGTCACTCCACCATAAAAACAGGATAGCGAATCCGATGATGAGCGATGTTCTGGTGGCATGCTCCCAGAGGCACCCTACTGGGCGCCCGAGATTCATAAACGTATGCTCACCGCTCTCGCCATGCTCACGTGGAGTAAACGCCCGGTCCTTCATCCTCGCCAGAATCCTCTTGCGTTCGTTGGCCTGCTCTACCCGAGGCAGGGTATAAGGTAACGCAAAGAGGATCGCCAGCAAAGCCGCACCGACGACCATTGAGATCACCATTTCCAACGCCATGGGCTGGTCATCTTCCATGAGCGCCTCAAAGGCCCGGCTCGGCGCATTGAGGGGGGCAACAGTTGGGTCGATGGATACGCTCAAGCCTTTCATATCGCTGATGTTTTCGTCGATTGAACTCACCAGCTCTCGCTCATACCGCTCAATGAATGCGATGGCGTCCGAGGTCAGCAGGTCAAGACACATACCGAGATAGAGTGCGTCGCGGGCGAACTCCCAGGTGCCAATAAAATCGGGTAGCCCCAGCCTGGCCCTGACATGGTTGACCACCGTCAAGAGCTCCCCTCCACTGGCTAACGTGGTATCACCCAACTGAGTGCAACGGATCTGGGCGAGGAAACTGTTGCCATCCCTCGGCGCACACCCCGATATGCTGACCATCACTGCGGACAGCAGCAGCCCAATCACAACCAGCGTTTTCCGCGCCCTGGGCCGACCTCGATCTAAGCCAGGCAGCCCTGCCTTTAGTTTACGATTCAACATCAATATCTAGTGGTTCCTCATTGAGGAACCCTCAAGATATGAGGCCAACACAAACAGATCAATAAAGCGTTTCAGTAACTTTTCCCGTAAAAATGACCACTTGCAACGATTAATTGATTCAGTAGTTGGGGAATACGCCGCAAGTCTGCCCCGTTCTTTCTGGCGTCTCAGGCGCGTGGCAGCAACGCCTGAGACGCCCCGAGTCAAGATGCGCTACGGGGGCGCGATTTTGGATCTGACCCGGCGCTGCCCACGTATGCAAACTTGATAAGAGCGGTAATCACGTGGAGTGCTCGTCATGGACTATTGGATATGGGCCCTTGCTGCCGGGCTGTGGATGTTGGTCATCTTTGACGCGCTGCACAGGAAAGCGCCGCTGCTACTGCTGGACCAAACGACAGAGCCCTGAGCAGTATTCCGAGGTTCCTGCAGTGAGCTGGCTGACCATCGGTTTCTGGGGCTGCGCGCTTATGTGGTTGATTAGCCTCGCAGGGGATGTTGGCCTCGCCCGCAACCCCGAGGTTGCAGAAGGCCTACAGTGGCTGCCCCTGATCAGTGCCATCATTGCTTTCATGGGCATGTGCCACTTCGGTCATGCCACATCGATGTTTGGCTGGTAAAACCCAGGCCAGCGCCCGCCACTACACTGGCCTCATAAGCCAATAATCCATCGGCAACACCCTTTTGTTTGCTTCCGATAGCAGTAAACTGACACGTCAATCATCTGAAGCACGTTTACGGAGCCGTCATCGATGAACGCGCCTGTACCCACTCTGGATATCTGGCCGGAGCAAGTTATCCGCGGACACAGCATCCCGGGATCCCGTTACACCTGCCGCGACTTTATGGAAAAAGAATGGGAGAGCATGTGGACGCGGGTTTGGCTACTGTTGGGCCGGGAGGCGGAACTTCCTGAGCCCGGGGACTGGCAAATGGAGCCTGTCGGGCGGGAAGAAATCCTGATAGTGCGACAGCAGGACCACAGCATCAAAGCGTTCTTTAACGTCTGCCAACATCGCGGTAATCCGCTTGTCGACGAGCCAAAAGGCAGCAACCCGCGTCGGTTCGTCTGTCGTTACCACAGCTGGGCCTTTCTGCCCGACGGCGGACTACAGTTTGCACCTGACAAAGAGGACTTCCCAGAAGGCAACCCCTGCGGCAAGTTGCGCCTCGCTGAGCTCAAGTGCGAGACGTTCGCCGGCTTTATCTGGGTGAACATGGATCCTGACTGCGGCTCGTTACGGGACTACCTGGGACCGATCTGGGACGAGTGGCAGGCCAGAGAGGTCGATACCTGGCAGCGCACCATGGCCAATACCATGTGGCTACCCTGCAACTGGAAGGTGGTGCTCGATAATTTCAACGAGTCTTACCACGTTCCCACCGTGCACATGGGTGCGACCCCGTCTACCGACCGCACCGCGATAGCCGGCGGCATTAACACCTACTTCAAAGAGACCCAGTTTGATCTTGCCAATGAAGGGCACGCACGGATGATCATGAAGGGCGGCTACGGTGCGGGGGTAACCGATAACGACGGTAACATCGTCGAACCACTGGCCTCGCTACTCAGCTATTGGGACCTCGACCCCACCGACTTTCAAGGGAAGCCCGAGGACACTCGCAAAGCCCTTCAGCAGGCCAAACGAAGGCTGGGTCCGGAGAAGGGCCACAGCCACTACGCTGCAGTGCCCGACGAGCAGCTCACTGACGCTTTTCACTACACGCTGTTCCCCAATTTTGCCGTGTCTCTGTGGGCGGATGGCTTTCATTTTTTACGCGCGCGGCCCCACCCTACCGACCCGGAGCAGTGCCTATTCGATAACTGGTGGTACGCAAGCCCCGCCAGCGTGGCGGCCGAGCTCGATGACGGTACCAGTGCCACGGAATCACTGACGGGCGACGGGGCCGGTGAAGTCCCCGTCAAATGGTTGACCTGCGGCAAGGACTCTATTGGTCCAGCTATCGAGGACGACGTGGCAGTTTTCATTACCCAACAGCGTGGCGTTCGCTCGCGGGGCTTCAAAGGCGCCTATCTCTCGGGACAGGAGAAGCGTATCGCGCGCTATCACGAGCGCATCGATGACTACATCGATGGTGCACGCTAGCAGCAACAGGGCAGTAAATGATGAGCGAGGCTGAAGACCGAAGACAACTTCAAGACGTGATGCTGTCCTACGCCGCCGCCGTCGACGACCGCGACATGGCGCGATACCGCGCTTGCTTTATGGATGATGCAGAAATCGTGGGATTCGGAGAGGCAACTATCAGAGGCGCTGATGTCTGGACCACCTCGGTAGAAAGCCAGCTCGAGGCTTTTTCCTCTACCCAGCACCTCATGAGTCCGCAGCTGGCCACCATCTCTGGGGATACCGCCGCCGCGCGCACTGATGTGCAAGCACTGCATGTTCTGAAGGACAGCGATGGCGCGATGTTCACTCTCTGGGCGACTTACCTGACTGACTTTGTGCGCGCGGAAAAAGGCTGGAAAATCAGCCGCCACGAACTGGTTATCCGGGGCACACAGCAAACCGCGTAGAGATCCCTGACGTGTCAATCGCCTCCGTATCTTTCACGCGCCATCCCGGGCGCGTCATCATGGCAATGCTGGCCACGATACTGGCTACATACGGTATCTTTGTCGCTCAGGCGGAAAATCCAGCGGACAGAGCGGAGAGGGTTGATAACGAGTGGCCATTGATCGTCACCGCGGATCACTCTGATGAGTGCGGGCAGGCCCTCGCGCTTGGTCAGCAGGCGCAACAAGACGGCGGGCTCGCGGCAACGTTCTCCCTACTCAACTGGAATGTCGAGAAAGCCAAAGACCCCAGCTTAGTCAGCGAGTTTGCAGAGCTCGCCAGACTGTCAGATCTGATTTTTCTTCAGGAAGCCGTGCCGCTGAAAAAAACCCGGACGGTTATTGAGCAGTCACTTTTCGAGGCGTTTGTGCGCGGCTACGTTCAAAACGAGGTCGAGACAGGCGTCCTCACCCTGGCCCGAACTCCCCATCTCGTACACTGCCAGCTACTGGCGACAGAACCCTGGCTGAGAACACCCAAGGCCACCAGCGTCACCCTTTATCCACTGGCAGACAGCGATGACACCTTGCTCACTGTCAACCTCCATGCTGTGAACTTCAGCTTCGGAGTGAAGGCCTATCAAGGACAGTTAGACAGAGCTGCCGCGCTGATTCGCGGCCATGAAGGACCCGTTATCTTTGGTGGCGACTTGAATACCTGGAGTGACAGGCGGCAAGGCGTGCTCGATTCGCTCGCCGATGAGCTGGAGCTGATTCCGGTGCCTTTCTCACCAGATCACCGCACCACGCAGTTCGGCAAGCCACTGGATCATCTCTTTATGCGGGGCTTGGCATGGCAGTCCACCAAAACCATAGAAGTCAGCACCTCAGATCACAATCCACTGTTCGCGACTTTGAGGCGCGAAGATCCATGAGCCGCATGATGTTGTCGCTGATATTACTCACCGCGCCCATTTCTCAGACGATGGGAGAGACCAACGTCGAGACAGAGATCCAGTTGCTGATTCACGCCGTTCGCAAAAGCGGCTGCGATTTTGATCGCAATGGCACGCTGTACAAGGCTGGGAGGGCAGCCGAGCACCTAGAGCTCAAGTATGCCCGGGATAAGCGTTACGCTGACTCTGCGGAGGCGTTTATTGAACGCCTGGCCACCGGGAGCTCATGGAGTGGAGAGCCCTACTGGATGATCTGCGACGGTGACAAAACCCTGGCAGCCGAATGGCTTAGCAAGAAACTGGAGAGCTCCCAGGCTGAATAGCTGCATCGCTAAGGTCAAAGGTGGGGGCAGCTATTGAACGGCTATGGGCGAATGCTCCACCGTGGTATACCGCAGCAAGCGCAGATCTTCATGGCCAACAAGGACATCAGAAACCCCCGCGCACCAGCGGCCCACGTCAGATACAGCAGGCGTATCGCTCGCCCAGCCTAGTGAAGTTAGCCGCTGATTGATTGCGTAGGCGATCCAACAGTGAACATACGTGGTGGGGTGCACAACATCCCAAAAGATAGCGCGATTGGAGTTGGCGCAAATTTCTGTGGGGTCGCGACTACCCAAATATCCCCCTCAATAGCATCGCTGCTGAGCGATCACGCTATATAGATCAGATTCGATTTTTTGTGCGTTTTGATCAAGGTCAAAGTCTGCAGTGGCGATCAATGCCGAGTGTGAGCGAGAGGTATCACCCAGTACTTCATCAAACAACGTGTAAGCATCGAACAGCGCAACGGTAACGTCCGTTTGTTCCAGGTTGAGCCGTTCAACCATGATGGCAAGCTGTTCATTGTGGTAGCTCGTTAATTCACCTAAACGAAGGCTGAGCAGCGAGCGGCGTTCGTCTTCCGAGAGATTCGCATTCACGCCATAGCTTCTGTTTTCGACGACGATGGGAGACAAACCCAGATTTGGAAGGTTACCCACTAAAATCTTGTCGAAACCGACTTCGATTAACGTGCGCAACTGTTGCTCTGTTCGCGCGATGACCGCTTGTACAACCTCAAGATACCCGTCCTCTGACTGGGGCCGGTCAAGTAGGGTCTCAATGGCGCCCGTAAATGGCTCCTTAGAGATGTAGTCATTTGCACCCGCCCAGATAACCGCTGCGGTGTTATCAGGCGATACCAGCGCCCCATCGAACAAAAACCCTGTCGCGAAGGTGGCAATTTGTTGTGTGGTAGTTCCGCTGACAAAAAACTGGCCGCCGTCTTGCAAGTGTTCCATCAAGGTGCCCTTTGGCACGGTGTCTTTACCCGTAACGGAGGCGCCGCCCACTGCATGATTCTGCACACTCAGTTTGCGCAGCGCGTCAATGTAGTCAGGCCACATCGGGCCATTTGAAAATCGCCCAATCCAGTATGGCGACGCGGGAAAGACCCGCAAACGCGACTTCATAACTCCGGTATCCGACAAGCTGTCCCCAAAAACAATCAACCGCTGAACCTGACTTTCATCGGCGACCGCCGCAAATGCTATCGCGACATTGACCCGCTCCTGCTCTCTGAATGCCAAAATTCGTGCCACCTCGTTATCGTCGGGCTTGGCGCTTGCTTCAACGGCCGCAATGCACCCCAACCGCAAAGCATCTACTGTCGGCTGCCCCTCCGTGAGGATCAGAAAACCATCTTCGAGACGTCCCCGCAGGCGGATGGGATCGCCAGAACTGTCTAGGGCAACCAACCATTGCGGCTTTGATACACCCTTATTCACTGCTGTGTCGCTGGGTCGATGCGACGCTGCTGTCTCGCAGTGCACCAACCACGTCTCCTCGCTCGGAGAGACCGCTGGCGCTTGTTCCGTCAGTTGGATAGAGCACCCAGCGGCCAGCGCTACAAAAACCAACACGACTGTGTGCACGAAGAGAAAACGTTCTGACGCCACGTCAAGCGCCCGTGAAGTAACTCATGTTAGGGAGTGATGCGGCCTCATCCGGTATCAGCGGCTCGCACTCTCCCCACAGCGCATGGTTTGCCAGCGCCGTATCAAACCCCTCAATGAGCGCGACAATCTGCCCCCCGCGGATCTTGAAGATGTGTAGGTAGATCTGATCATACCGGTTACCAGTAAGCGCCACGCCATCGTTCTGCGCGANGGCGACGACCACTTCNNCCGCCTCAGCAACGATCTGATGGTCGGCGCAAAAGCTGATTTCATCGGGGNTCACGCANCCGAATACNTGCGGGANNACNGCTTCNAAGAATCGGCNTTTGCCACGATAGACCCCCGACAGAACGTTATTCTGGGCAGGGCAAATCAGACAAAAATCTTCAGCAATCAGGGCCTCCAATGCCGGGACATGACCCGTTCGCACCGCATCATAAAATTGATCAACGATTTCTCTCATTCTGCGTTCCTCTTGCATCAGCTGCGCTGGCGATTGCTAGACCGTGTATCAGCTGGGACCAGCAGGCGTCTCACCCCGTAACGACNGCAGACCGCGAATCACGAAGTGGATAAACGCCAGCCACAGTGTCACGTAGGCAAGGGTGAANCCCCATTGCCATCCCAAATAACNNGCGGCCACNCCCGNCACCGGCACCATGGCCANCCAGTGGCCCGTCACCCAAGCGGNATGCTTCCANGAAAAATACACCGCACTCACCGCAGCGACGATCATCAGTAGCGCGAACACATCCTGCGCCCAAGGCCGGGTATACATCAGGCCACCGAGTATGACCGCTGAGATACCTGCTAGAGCATGGGCGAGTGCACCCCAATCAATACCACCTGAGGCTTCAGGCGACGCCTCGCTCACGGGGTGAGGTCCCGAACATAGCCCAGCACGTTGGGGTAGTGCGTTGTCGGTGTCCCGGTGGCTCTCAACGCTGCCACCGCCCCCTCAGAGACCGCACCGTACAGTTCTACCGTGAATTCATCTAACAGCGGCGAGACGGCGGCTAAATAGGCCCCAAGATCCGTATTATTCAAATGAAAGATCAACGCTCCGCTATTCTCGTATACCTCTGTCCAAATAAAACCCTGCGAATCACCCGGGTCGCGATCGAATGTGTGCAGCAGCATGCCCGGCTCACCGGCCTCTACCTTCTTATCCACCGCGCCTGACAAGGCAATCACCTGTTCTGCCTGGCCCGGCAAAGCATGCAACCGCGCTATCAGTACGAAGGCGTTAGGCCCCGGGGGCAAAGCCTCCTGAGCTTGGGTAGCCATGGGCGAGATGAACAGTATGGGCAAGGCAACAATAAATTTTCGCCACAACATGACAACAGTTCCTCAATCATTGAACATTCAGCATAGACGAATCTGTCGTATCCTGCGAAGCATCTTGAAACGCGAGCGCATTAGGCCAGCGTTCTCTCGGGATGCACAGGTAATGGGCAAGTGCAAGCGAACAGCACAATGAGGTCATCAAAGCATGTATGAGCACACATTCATCGAGCACGTCGGCAACTTCAGTGTCATTTGTCTGGCGGTGATTCTGGCCACCGTCGTGCATTATGCGGTGCTCAAGCGCCTCAACGCCGGGGTACAATTCATAGTGCGGTACCCCCGTTGGCGGCTGCTCTATGGTGTTGTCATGTCTGTGATTGCGCACGTCGTTGAAATCGCGATATTTGCTGCCGCCTATGGGCTGTCAACGGTGTCGGAATTTGGTCATCTGGAGGGCAGTTTTTCGGGCTCGATCGCTGACTACCTTTATTTTTCTTTCGCCGCGTTCACCACCGTGGGGTTTGGCGACATTGTGCCGCTGGGGCCCTTGCGCTTATTGGCGGGGATGGAGGCACTTACCGGCTTTGTCCTGATTACGTGGACCGCTTCGTATCTCTTTATCGAAATGAGCCGGACCTGGGGCGTGGAGGACTGAAAGCTACTCCTCAGTCTCAATGAGCGCAAAGCGCGGCTCGCGCCCCTTTTGGGTTTCTACGGATTCACTGAACATCGTCTGAGGTCTGACCCAGAGTTCGCGCTCGCCGTACTCCGGGCGGTATATCACCAACAGCTCCTCGGTCTCCGAGTGGCGTGCAACGCCAATAACAGTGTATTCGCCGCCCTTGTAATGTCGATAACGGCCGGGCCGTACGTGACTCATTCGGCGATGCCGCCAAAAGCCTGCATTAAATCACTCTGAAGCCCCTGAAGAATCTCGCAAAGAATCAAAAAATCGGCATCTGCCCTCGCGAGGGGGTCTTCCACCAATTCATCATTGGTCTCGCGGAT
>PAGS01000039.1 GCA_002705465.1 Halieaceae bacterium | reverse complement strand
CTGCCGCGAGAGAGCTACCTCGATGAGGGCGAATTCGAGCGCGAGTATCGAGCCATCTTCGAGTCAGGCTGGGTGTGCGTAGGTCGGAGCGATGCGTTGACCGAGGCGGGGCACTATTTGGCGATACGACTGCAGTCTCAATCGCTGTTGATCGTGAGAGGCGATGACGGCGTGCTGGGCGCCTTTTACAACGTTTGCCGGCATCGCGGCACCGAACTGGTCCCGCTACCGGACCCGGGCCCTGTCAGCGGGCAGTTCACTCGCCGCATTGTCTGTCCCTACCACGCCTGGAGCTACCATCTGGACGGGCGCCTGCGCGGCACGCCGCATCTGTCGGTTGATACGGAAGGGGTTGCACTACACGCCATCGATCTGGCCGAGTGGGGGGGGTTTATTTTTGTCTGCCTCAACCTTGACGAACATCAGCCTCTCGATTTAGCTCTGGGCCCCGGGACCGATCGGTTGTGCCGCTACCCGATGGCAGACCTGCGAGTGGGTCACTCCATTACCTACGCCGTTGACGCGAACTGGAAGGTCATCGTCGAGAATTACAACGAGTGCTACCACTGCGGCCCCGTCCACCCTGAGCTTTGTCAGATTGTGCCCGTATTCAGGCAAGGGGGTGGCAATCAGCTCGATTGGGATGACGGCGTGCCCCATCGCGAAGGCGCCAACACCTTTACCGGGTCTGGTACCACCAACCGCGCAGCCTTCCCCGGTCTCAATGAGACCGAGAAGACCCATCACAAAGGCGAGCTCTTCTATCCCAACCTGATGCTGAGCCTGTCAATGGATCACGTTGCCGCGTTCTATCTCTGGCCTCAAGCCGCGGGCCACACCCGCATTCAATGTGACTTCCTGTTCCACCCCGATGAACTGGCAAAGGACGACTTCGATAGCTCAGATGCCGTTCAATTCTGGGACGTCGTCAATCGGCAAGACTGGGGGGTCTGCGAGAGCGTGCAGCGCGGCATGCACAATCGGGTTTTCGAGCACGGGTACTACGCGCCAATGGAAGACTACAGTCTGGATATCCGCCGCTATGTTCGGGGAAGACTCGGCGAGGCAGACGTCTAGTGTCACGTTTTTTGGTGCCAACGCGCTGGCGCCTTTTCAGCCTGCTCTTTCTACTGAGCTTCCTTTCGTATCTGATGCGCCAGAACATTCATGTGGCTGGAGAGTTCATGATGCCCGAGCTGGGCATCAGTGAAATCGAGATGGGGTGGATTTATGCGGCCTTCATCTGGGGATATGCCCTCTGTCAATTGCCGGGCGGCGTCTTTGGCAAGCTGCTGGGGCCCCGGCTAGCGCTCAGCTGTGCGGGCGTCGTCTGGGTGATCACCACCGGGCTGACCGGGTGGCTGCCCGGGGAGGTGTTTGTCACGGGCGCGGGCGTCATCACCTGTTTGGTTGTGGTGCGATTTTTCGTGGGCGTCGCACATGCGCCGATCTATCCCATTCAAGCCGCGGTCGTAGAGCGCTGGTTCCCCGTGGGTCACTGGGCACTGCCCAACGCGGTGGGCAGCACAGGCCTCACGCTGGGCGCCGCGCTGGCGCAGCCATTGGTCGCGTTTGTCATGGTCTATTGGGGCTGGCGCGCGTCCTTCTACATTTTCATACCCCTCGGCATGGCGCTGTTTTGGCTTTGGTGGCGCTACGCTACCGATGACCCCGCTGACCACGCGAGCATGACCCAAGCGGAGCTCGCAGACATTCAGGCCGACCGGCAGCAACTGACGCCCGATGCGGGATTCGGCGCATGGCGACAGTTAATTCGCAACCGGGACACCTTGCTACTCACCTGCGCGTATTTCGCTGAGAACTGTATTTTCTATCTGTTTTTCACTTGGTTCTTCCACTACTTGGTCACAGAGCTCGGCTTCAGTATTCTCGAAACCGGCTTTCTCGCCTCCCTCCCCTGGCTGTGTGGCGCGGTGATGGCGTCGGTTGGCGGTTTTACCTGCGATACGCTTTGTGCCCGTCTCGGACCACTGCTAGGGTGCCGCATTCCGGCAATCACCGGGCTGATCGCCGCCGGGGGATTTCTTTACATCGGCCTCTATGCTGACTCCCCCTATACGGCGGTCGCGCTGCTCTCACTCTGTTTTGCCAGCACGCAGTTCACCGAGGGAGCTTACTGGTCGGCGCAGACCTATGTGGCCGGCCCTTATACCGCCCCAGCGAGTGGCGTCATGAATACCGGTGGGAATCTTGCCGGGATCGTGGTCGCGCCGCTCATGCCCTATTTGGCCGGACACATCGGCTGGGTCGCCGCGCTCTCCACGGGCTCGATCATGGCTTTTGTTGGCGCCGCACTCTGGCTATTCATCCGCGCCGACAGGCCATTTGTTCCTCAGAGCGCCTAAAGCAAGGGATCACTCCTGAGACAAGAGTGGATGGCGTGCAGGCACGAGAGCGCCAACGATTTTGAGAGATAGCTGGCCTGCCAGACCCGCCCCGCTGCGCTATTTTCCCGGCACCGACTTCAAGGCGATTACCGCCAGAGCGCACCAGCTTGCCATCAGTACCAAACCGCCCAGTGGGGTCACCTTGGCTAAAGTGGTGATATCAGTCAGCACCAAGGCATACAGCGAAAAGGAAAACAGTAATACGCCCACCGTAAAGCCCATCACGGGTAATCGCCAGCGGGGCGCCCCATCCGACGACTGAAGCGCGAGCAATAAAATCACCACCGAGTGAATCAGGTGATACTGGGCCGCGGTTTCCCAGACCTGAATGCGCTCGGGGGGGACTGATGCCTGCAACGCATGGGCACCAAAGGCGCCAGCGGCCACCGCCGTCAGGCCCATCAAGCCAGCCGTGAAAAGAGATCGATTCATACCCCCACCCTCACTCAATGTGGATGAACACCGTTTTTAAGACCGCGTGAGCTCCCATAAAGGTTAACCTGGTTATACACTCATCCGGCTTAACCACTCCAGAGGACGCCATGGAAACCGTCTCGTTCACCGAAATGAAGCACGGCACGCAACAAGACTATGTGCTTCTGGATCGCTATGAGCAAGAGAATGCGGCATCGGTCGCGGACCGGGTGCTCAGCGCGCTGTCGCAGCTAAAACACGGACTTGCCGGCTACCAGATCGACCGCTTGACGCACTCGCTACAATCCTCGGCCCGGGCCGAGGCAGACGGTGCAGACGACGAGTGGGTCGTAGCCGCGCTGCTACACGACATTGGTGACGATCTGGCCCCAATGAACCATTCAGATTTCGCGGCGGCGATTCTCAAGCCCTATGTCCGGGACGAGGTCCATTGGGTCGTGGCACATCACGGCGTGTTTCAGATGGTCTATTACGCTCACCATCTGGGCAAAAGCCCGAACGCCCGAGAGCGCTACCGCGACCACCCTTACTACGACAGTTGCGTCCGGTTCTGCGAACGCTGGGATCAGCCCTCCTTCGACCCTGACTACCCCACTCCGACCCTTGAGCATTTCGCGCCCAAGGTCAGAGCGATCATCTCAACGGATCGGATTCAGCACCCGGACTGAGATGACTGCGGGCACCGTTTTCAAGTGCCCGGCTGCGGGGGAGTCGCCATGGCTTGCCGTCGCAGCGGTCCCGGTTGGGGCAATTGGCGGTGCAGCCCCGGCAGGGCAACTTCTCGGGGATGGGCGACTGGTTGGCCATATACATTGGCTCGGCTCCTAATGACCCGGGTACTTTAGACAATGTCTGGCGCGCCCGCGACCTGACAATAGCCGGCAGCAACCCGGGGTATCTCGCCGATCCATCAGAACCTTCATGGATCAAAATACGCATCCAAATGGTGGGATCTGCAGTAAGATCCGGCATAGACTGCTGCCCGGAAGCGTACTTAGCGGCTTTACGGCCAAAACCCCCGCTGTGCGGCACGTTTTAAACGATCTCTTCTTCAAAAAGCTGTGTTTTATGAATGTGTTGCGCTTGTTGAAATCATTGCCCGCCTTGGCTGCTCTGCTCCTCAGTTCAGTCCTGACGGGTTGCAATGATAGGACCGGCAACAGCGCGACTCCGTATTCAGCCAGAGAGGTCGCGGTGTCTGTGATGACCGAACCGGCGCGCCTGTCTGACCTCCGCGAAACACTCACCTCCGTCGGCACCGCACGCGCTTTGAGGAGTGTCTCGGTTTATGCCGAAACCTCGGGGCGAGTCACGTCAGTACTGATTGATGCTGACGCTGCGGTCGATGCCGGCGACCTGCTACTGCAGCTCGATGATCGCGATGAGCGGCTCGCAGCAGAGCTGGCCGGTGTCAAACTGGCTGACGCCGAGCGACTGGCAAAACGCTACACTACGATTAATGCGAGGGATGCCAACATCCCCGAGAGCCAACTCGACGACGCGCGTGCGGCGGTAGACAGTGCCCGCATCGCGTTGGAACAGGCGCGGGTTGACCTTGATCGGCGCCGCATTACGGCGCCTTTCGACGGCAGAGTGGGAATTACCGAAATCGATGAGGGTGATCGCATCGACACCAACACACTGGTAACAACCATCGATGACCGTAGCACGCTGCTTATCAACTTCTCTGTACCCGAGGTGTACGTCGACCGCGTTGCAAGAGGCACCGACGTCAGCGTGAGGCTGTGGGATGCCTCGGATGAAGCTGTGTTGGGCGAAGTGGTCGCCGTGGACTCGCGAATAGATGTCAGCTCCCGTGCTTTTGTCGCCCGCGCTGCGATCAATAATGAGGCAGATAAATTTCGTCCCGGCATGGCCTTCGAAATCAGCGTCAATGCCTCTCGGGGTGCCTTCCTCTCCGTCCCGGATGTCGCTGTGCAGTGGGGCGCGGACGGCGCCTACGTTTGGGTCGCAGATGAGGGGCGTGCGTCGCGGCGAGAGGTGCGGCTCGTCAAACGACTTGCTGGCGAGATTTTGATCGAGGGCGACGTCAGCGAGGGCGAGTCGGTGGTCATGGAAGGTATTCAGGCGGTGCGAGCCGGCGCTCTGCTCAAGCCCTTGAGTACTGACACCAAGCCCGACGCGACCCGGGGCTGATCGCAATGACTGAGCAGGAGAGCGAGCTGAAGAACGGTTTGCCTGAACTCGGTGTCCGCCGGCCGTGGCTGGTGCTTGTGATGAACCTGTTAATCGCGATCTGCGGGATGGCCGCATTGATGGCGATTGAGGTGCGTGAGCTACCCGACGTTGACCGACCCGTGGTTTCCGTCAATGCGTTTTTACCAGGCGCCTCACCGGAGACCATGGATGCCGAGGTGACGCGACTTCTGGAGGGCGCTGCTGCGCGGGTCGCCGGCGTGATCAACATCAACTCGTCAAGCGAAGAGAACAGCTCTCGCATCCGCATTGAATTTCGCCCCGACATCGAGACCGACCAAGCGGCTAACGATGTGCGCGAGGCAGTCAGCCGCATCGAGCGCGATCTGCCTGAAGCGCTGGAAAGACTCTCGGTTTTCAAGGCGGATGAGCAGGCGGAAGAAATCATCAGAGTGGCCATCCGTTCACAGGTTTATTCCGAGGAAGAGCTGAACCGCATTATCGAGCAAGACATTGTGCCGCGATTTATCTCGTTACCCGGCGTGGCGGATGCGCCCCTGTTTGGCTCGCGCAAACGCGTGCTGAGGGTCATTCTCGACCCCTTGCGGTTGACCAGCTATGGACTGACGGTGGCGGATGTCGCAGCAGTGTTACAGGCGGCGCCCCTCGACGTACCTGCCGGCAGCTTCCGTGCGGGGGAGCAACAGCTGCTGGTCCGGGCTGATGCGGCAGTGACGAAGGAAGAGGACATCGCCTCGCTCATCATTCGAGACGAGATCCGCGTGGGCCAGGTAGCGAAGGTCGCCTTCTCACCTGAGGATTCGACCAGCTTTGTCCGGCTCAACGGTGAGCGCGTTGTGGGTATCAGCGTCGTGCGGCAGGCGGGCTCGAATACCATCCGTATCGCCGAAGGTGTCCGTGCAGCGGTGCGCGAACTGAACGAGAGCTTGGAGGGCATCCAGTTAGAGATCAGCTCTGATGATGCGATTTTTATTCAAGGGTCGGTGCGCGAAGTCATCACCACACTGCTGATTTCCATTGCGGTGGTGATCGGCACCATCCGCCTCTTCACCGGCTCGATGCGTCTCACACTGGTGCCCGCGGTCGCCATACCTATCTCGCTATTGGGTACATTGGCCGCCAGCTGGACGCTTGGGTTTTCCATCAATATCCTGACTCTGCTCGCGCTCGTACTGGCAGCCGGATTGATCGTTGACGATGCCATCGTGGTGCTTGAGAGCGTGCAGCGCAAACGCGCCGAAGGTGTGGGCCCGAGTAATGCCGCGGTGGTGGGCACCCGGCGCGTATTCTTTGCCGTCATTGCGACCACGGCTGTGCTGGTGGCGGTGTTTATTCCCATTGCCTTTCTACCGGGCACTGCCGGGCGTTTATTTCAGGAATTTGGGCTAGTGCTGGCGGTGGCAGTGGTGATCTCTTCTTTCGTCGCACTGAGTCTTGTGCCGGCCGTCATGTCTCGTCTCGCCGCAACCTCACCACGCGACAGACGGGTGAGCCAGTGGGGCGATCAGCTGGCAGCGCTCTACCATCATTCTCTGAGGAGAGTGCTTAACATCCCGCGGCGCACCTTCCTCGTCTTTGTCGTTGCCGGGGGTGCAGCGGCTGCCCTTTATACGTCTTTGGACCAGGAGCTACTGCCAAGGGAAGATCGCGGCAAGATCTTCATTTTCGGCAAAGGCCCGGATGGGGTCGGACTCAATTACACCGAACGGCAGGCCGATCGCATGGAGAACATCCTGATGCCACTGCTGGACCGGGGCGAGATCGTAGCGCTGTATTCAGTGGTGGGCAGGTGGGATCCCAATATCGTCTTTATAGTGGCCAAATTGGCTGATTGGTCTGAGCGAGACCGGACTCAGCAGGAGATATCAGCAGAGCTCAAGCCCCTGTTTGCCGAGTTCCCCGGCATGACCACCCGCATTTTCAGCGCCAACTCGCTGAACCTCCGCGGCGCCTCCAACGGCGGACTCAGCGTTGCGCTGTTGGGCACCGACTATGATGAGCTGTACACGGCAGCGCGGACGTACAGCGAGGCAATCCGGTCGCGGCTCGACTCCGTGAGCCGCCCTCGCATTGGCTATGACCCATCGCAGCCACAGCTTTCCGTTGAGATCGATCGGGAGCGCGCCTCGGATCTCAACATACCCCTCGAAGACGTCGCGCAGACTTTGCGAGTCATGGTGGACGGGTCCCGAATCGTTGACCTCAACGTCGACGATCAAACGATCCCCATTATCCTCGAGGCGGGCTCGGATAAAATCCGCGACCCCAGCGATCTGGTCAACCTCTATGTACGCACCCGAAACAGCGCTTTGGTGCCGCTCTCAAGCATTGTGCGATTGGACGAGCGCGGCGTTGCGGGTCAGCTAGACCGAAGGGAGCAGCGGCGCGCCATCGAGATCGATGTGGAGATTCAGCCGGGATTCGCAATGCAGCGCGCGGTCGATGATCTCTTTGAAATTGCGGCGGAAGTATTGCCCAGCAACATCACACTGGTGACCCGCGGTGAGGCGGCTGCCCTGGCCGAAACGAATCGCGAAACGCTCATCACTTACGGCTTTGCACTGCTCATTGTCTTTCTGGTGCTGGTGGCACAGTTTGAGGGAGTCACTTCGGCGCTGGTGATCATGACCACCATACCTTTTGGTTTGGCGGCAGCGATCTGCGCCCTGTACATGACCGGCACGTCGCTCAATATCTACTCTCAAGTCGGATTGGTGATGCTGATTGGCCTGATTGCCAAAAACGGCATTCTGTTGGTTGAGTTCGCCGATCAGCTCCGTGATCAGGGATACGCGGTGCGCGCCGCTATCGAGGAAGCCGCCCGCATCAGACTGCGCCCCATTGTGATGACACTCATCTCGACAATCTTGGGCGCCCTACCCCTTATTCTGGCCTCTGGCCCGGGCTCGGAAGCCCGCGCTGCCGTGGGTTGGGTGGTCTTTGGTGGCATGGGGCTGGCCACGGTCTTCACGCTCTACCTCACCCCACTGGCCTACCTCGGCATCGCGCGTTTTGCCAGCGCCCGCGCAGCAGCCGGAGAGCGATTAGCTCAGGAAATGGCGGAGCCTAAATCTTAGCGCTGAGGGCTCCAGGTGTCAGAGCAGATCGAAGTCATAATTCACGATAATCCGAAAATCGAACAGATCGTCCGCGCCGGGGTAATCGCTGTCGTATCGTACCCAAGCGCCACGGAATCGAACCCATGTTTTGTCGGACCAGCCCTCATTTAGCCGCCAATCCACGGTTAGGTCGAATTCAGAGGCATCGGCAGAAGCATTGGGTCCGGTATCGGGTGTGTCACCCCACACCACGTTGGCAAAGAAGCTTAATGCCCCCAGGCCAACCTGGCCCAAGTCTCGGGAATAACCCAAGCTGAAGGCATCTTCCTCCGCTCGATCGAAATCGTTGATGATGATGGAGAGGTAATTGGCAGGGTTGCCATAGGGCTTTTGAATGTTGCCCCCATCGTCCGTTCTGCTCGCTCCGACGCGAAACTTGTTATGTCCTGCCACCAGCTCTAAACGGGTCGAGATCAGATGTGTTTCGAAATCCCCGATCATCTCTTCGCCAATGCTTTTTTGTTGTGTGTAGGAGACATCTGCCCACAGGCTCAGATCGTCAGAGAACTCCAGACGTTTTTCAGCTTTAGCGAAGGTCGTGTGGAAGAGATCCGGGGTTCTCTGGTGAATCAACCCGTACACTGATTGATCCGGCATCCGGTAGCGGAACCCCCAAAAGGTCAGGCCCTTGTCGGTGTCGTCAGCACCGGCGGCTTCAGACATGGGCGTAAATTCGTCGCTGTCTTTGTAATTAATGGAGTCATGGCCAACAGGGCCAATCGGGGCAGTTGAGATCGGTGTGTCCACAGCGCGTGACGGTATCCAGCGGTGCCACTCAGGTAACCTGCACAGGAGGCAAAGGTATTGGTCGCGTTGGCTGCGATCGGCGGCACGCCGGCTGCCAGCAGCGCTGGGAACGTAATGAAGCTGCCGCCCTCTGCGATCGAGTTCACCATCCCCCCGATCAGCCCCGCCAGAAGCAGCCCCACCTCTTCCATCACCTATCTCCTCGTAGTGGCCTTACCCTGCCCACGCCAACATTGCATCATGCGATCAGGCGCCCTGTCTCGGGTTATCGATTATCGACCGGCACAACAGCGCCGATTGCTGTAATAATCGGGAAAATAACGGGGGGCACACCATGCGGCATCGCTTAGTCAGCTGGGCGAAACGGGTTTTTATCACTCTGACGTTTCTGGGTGTGACCACCGCCAATGCATCTGATCTTGAGTTGGACCTGCCCCAGGTCTTCCTCAGCGGAATCGCCTATGACCTCGCGGTCATCGACCCTGACCTCAATGCGATAGACCATGGCCAGCTAACTCCTTTGCTCAGAATCGATGATGTCCTTTACACACCGAGCGAATCCACAACTGGCTGGGTTTTTTCTGACGTTGTTATTGATCAGAGGCCTGTCAGTCAGATCGTACTGGAGGTGCGCGGCGAACCCGTCTATGTCGCCGAGGTACAGACCATCCCTGCCTGGGTTTCTGTTCTACCACCACTGGTCGCCATTGGCATGGCTCTGCTGATACGCAGCGTGCTGCCTGCCCTGATGCTTGGCTTGTGGCTGGGCGCCTGGGCGCTTGAAGGGCTGAGTCTGAAGGGACTGTTCGTCGGTCTGTTCACAAGTTTTGAGGTCTATGTGGCCAACGCCGTTGCAGATGCCGATCACGCCACCATCATGCTCTTCACCTTCATGATTGCGGGCATGGTGGGTGTCATTTCGCGAAACGGCGGGATGCGAGGCATCGTCGAGTGGATTATCACCGGCGCCAATAGCGCAAAGCGCGGGCAGCTTGCCGTTTGGTCATTAGGGCTGCTGATTTTCTTCGACGATTACTCCAATACATTGGTAGTCGGCAATACCAGCCGCTCCATCACCGATCGGCTCAGAATCTCGCGGGAAAAACTTGCCTACCTGGTGGATTCCACCGCCGCACCGCTGGCGACCGTAGCCCTCGTGACCACCTGGATCGGTTATCAGGTGAGCTTGATCGGTGATGCCATCGAGCCGCTTGAGGGGTTAGAGATGAGTGCTTACAGCATCTTTCTCAATTCGATTCTGTTCAGCTTTTATCCTTTTATGGCTATATTGCTGGTGTTTTTGGTGATTACCACCGGGCGCGAATTCGGGCCCATGCTGTCTGCGGAGCGACGTGCGCGATCCACCGGGGTGACAGCACCCCCGGTTAAATCCACCGTGGGTCAAGATGACGAGGCTGCATTGGCCATGAAGGAGGGTGTGCCGCCTCGGGCGACCAATGCATTACTGCCCGTGGCTGTCATGATCGTTGGCATACTGGTGGGGCTTTACCTGACCGGTGAGGGCGACACCATCAACGAGATTGTGGGTAGTGCCAACTCGTACCGGGCACTCATGTGGGCCTCGCTGGCCTCTGCACTGACCGCCATCCTCATGACTGCTGCGCAGCGGCTTCTCTCGCTGGATGAAATTGTCGACGCCTGGGTGTCGGGTGCCCGCTTTACCTTCATTGCGATGATTATTCTGGTGCTCGCTTGGTCGATGTCAGAGATCAGCCGCGAACTGCACACGGCAGACTTTTTGATCGCCAGCCTCGGACAAACCATTCCCGCCTCCGTGTTACCCGCGGCCATTTTTGTACTGGCGGCGTTCACCGCCTTCTCAACGGGCAGCAGCTGGGGCGCCATGGGCATTTTGTTACCCCTGGTGCTACCACTATGCTGGGCGATCATGGGTAGTCAGGGTCTCGCGAGCGGCGGCGACTACGCTATTCTTTATGCATCAGTCTCGGGTGTATTGGCCGGCGCCGTATGGGGCGACCATTGCTCGCCGATATCCGATACCACCGTGATGTCATCGCTTTCGGCCGGCTGCGACCACATAGAGCATGTCCGCACCCAGCTGCCCTACGCCGTTCTGGCGGGCGCTGCGGCGCTCCTGTTTGGGACCATACCGGCTAGTCTGGGGCTCCCCTGGTGGGTGGGCATGTTGCTGGCAGCGATTGTGACGGCGCTGGGTCTCAGAATTCTCGGGCAACCAGTTGAGGATTATCGTCCGGCAGGTGACGCTTAAAACCAGTATGGTGCGAATAAGTCGGGGCAGACTGTTCTGAGACAGTTTTTTCTCTCCACTGCCCTCCGTATACTGCGGCCTGCCCCGACGGGCAGTTACCGTAGACCGGGATCAGCCCACCGACCGATGTGCAGATCCCTTGTACAGATAATGCGTGCCGATAATGTGCCGCTCACGCAAGAGTCAGCAACGATGAGCACCTGGACCTTCAAAACCAATAAAGGCCGCCGCTGGCATATCGGCGCAATGCTTTATTCGCTGATAACCTATGGTGCGGGATGGTGGCTCTTACTCAGCCAAAGCGGGATCGCCTTCCTGCCCGGTATTTTGCTGCTCGGCCACGGCATGATCATTGCCGCGTACCTGATACACGAGTGCGCCCACAACACGATCTTTACCGTTAATCGGCATAACAATCAGCTGGCGGGATGGCTGGGTTGGATCTGCGGGTCCTGCTACGGCACGGTAGAGGATATCCGCACCAAACATTTCCGACACCACGTGGAAAACGACGACGTGGTGTGGTTTGACTATGAGGGTTTTTTTAAGAAGCACCCCTTGGTGTATCGGGTGACAATTTTTCTCGAATGGTGCTTCATTCCCGCTCACTGCATCCTGATGCACACCATCATGGTGTTTACGGCGTTCATCATCCCGCAACGACGCAACCAACTGCCGCGGAATGTGGGCGTGATCGCGGTTCGCTTCGGCTTACTCGCCGCCCTGGCGTGGTATGCGCCCGCTGCATTCATCGGCTATCTCATCGCCTACATGCTGATGATTATTGTGCTGCGGTTTGTCGATGGGCTGGAGCACGATTACCCCTATCGGACCAACCTGTACACCGACGAGGTCTCCGAGCACAAAGGGGATCTCGAATGGGAACAGGAGCACACGTTCAGCCCCATCCTTTCCTGGCGTTATGAGTGGGTCAACTGGTTGATTCTGAACTTTGGCTATCACAATGCGCATCACGCCAAGCCCACCACGCCCTGGTTCGAGTTACCGGCACTGCATCGCAAACTCTTCGGTGACGACCCTGCCACGGTGATTCGACTCTGGCCACAGCTCGTCATGTACTGCCGATATCGACGGTACCGCATTTTCCATGACGCGCCCGGATTGGAGCCCGCGTCGGGCAAGGATTTTCTGCACGCCGCGCAAGCCGCAAGGCTAACGGGCGGCAACGCCGCATCGTTTCTGACTTCGTTCTAATGCGCTGATGACCCTGACGCTGGATATCTACCAATCGTTGTGGGCGATGGAACAGCGGATTCCCGGGCACGCCGAGGACCCCGTGGAAACCCACTTGGCTCAAATCGCTCAGGCCCGTTACGCGGGGGCTTGTGTTGATCCCAATGTGTCTGAAATCGACGATTGCCTAAGGCTGAAACCCGCCTTCGAGCAGCATGGATTGAAATGCATGGTGAATGCCTTCCCTCATGACGTCGCATCACTGGAACCCCTGCTGGACATGGCGGCGGAGATGAACGCCACGCAGGTCAATGTGATTGGCGGGGTCATGCCTTTGACTGCCGAGGAGGCGGTACCGGTGGTCAGCACCTGGCTTTCGATAGCACGTGCTTATGACTTCCCCTTGTTACTGGAGACCCATCGCAATGGCACCCTGAACGATCTCTTCTACACCTTGGAGGTGCTGGAGCTGGTCCCGGAATTGCGGCTGTGCGCAGACCTGTCGCACTTTGTCGTCGACCGTGAACTGCAACTGCCGCTGGGGGAAACCGACCAAGGTTACTTCGCCACTATCCTCGACCGCTCGGATTCATTTCAGGGCAGGATCTCGAGTAATCAGCAGATCCAAATCGCGCTCGACTTCCCGCAGCATCGCGACTGGGTCATGCAGTATCGACAGTGGTGGGCGCAGGGTATCGAGGGCTGGGCCCGTCGCCAGCACGCAGACGCCACGCTCAACTTTCTGGTAGAGCTGGGGCCACCTGCTTACGCCATTACCGGACCAGATCAACGCGAGCTGTCCGACCGCTGGCTGGAAGGCCTGCAAATCAGAGAGTGGGTGGAAGCGATCTGGTCAGTTGCCGCAAGCGTTACTGACTGAGTCTTCATCCGCGCTCGCGGTCAGTCATTCTGCGTTGGGCGTCGCGCCGGCGGCAAAGCATGCCCCAACCCAGCTCGCGGGACATTTGCGCTCAACGACGCTAACCCTGCCGCGGCTCAAGCGGCGCTTTACCCTGCTAGCACCTGCTCAATGCTCGCCAGCGCCTCGTCAACCTCTCTCAGCGTGTTGTAGTGGCCCAAGCCCAGGCGCAATACGCCCTCATGTGGATCCAGTGCGAGTGCTCGCGCTACCTCAAAGGCGTAATTATCACCCCAGTGACAGTAGACCCCCTCAGCGGAGAGCTGCTGCGCAATCTCACTGGCGGGGTGTCGATCATGGGTGAAGGAGAACGTCGCCACCCGGTCTTTCAGAGTGCGGGCGCCTTGCAGTGACAGCCCCGGCATGGCCAGCAAGCCTGCCAGTAATCGCTCAGACAAGGCATCCTCGTGAGCGCCCATCGCGGCATAGGCGCCCTCAAACTGTTGCCGGCGATCACCGCTGATGCCGACTTCTGCAGCCACCCACTGAAAGTACTCGAGCGTTCCCATCAGACCCGCTATCAGCTCGAAAGCCGGTGTTCCCAGACTGAAACGCAACGGCAATTCGTCCGTCGCGCAGCGGAGCTTGTAGGCGTGCAGTGCTTCGAGTATCGCGCGTTTGCCAAACACAACGCCGATATGAGGCCCGTAAAATTTATAGGGCGAGCAAGCCAGAAAGTCACAGCCAAGATCCACCACGTCAATCAATCGGTGCGAAGCGAACTGCACGGCATCAACGTAGACGATAGCCCCTGCTGCCTGCGCCATCCCAGTGAGGGTCTTTACGTCGTTGACACCACCCGTGAGATTACTGGCGTAGTTCAACGCGAGCAGTCGAGTGCGATCATTTAATAGCGGCTCCAGCAGTGCCGGCTCGACCCGCCAGCTGTCGCGATCAAATTCCAGCCACTTCACTGTGAGGCCGTTGTCCTCAGCCATCTGCAACCAGGGCGTGACGTTACCCTCGTGTTCCATCCTGGAGATGATGATCTCGTCGCCGGGTTCAAACCGGTGCGCCAGGCTGCGCGACAGCTGATAGGTCAGCGTGGTCATGTTGGCGCCGATCAAGACCTCGCCGGGGTCATCCGTGCCCAGAAAATCTGCCATGGCCTTGGTGGCATCGGCATACAACGCATCAACCTCAACGGATGTCGGATTAAAGACGCCCGTATTGCTGTTGAATCGGTGAAAGAAGTCGACGATTCGGTCGATCGTCTGCTTGGGCACCTGGGTGCCTGCAGCATTGTCAAAATAAATGCGACGTTGACCCTCATCGGTGGTCGAGAGCGAAGGAAAATTCGCTCGCACCTTATCGATTGGCAAGTTGGTCGTCTCACTCATGCGCTGTATCACTCGGCAGTTTTTCTGAATGTCCTGCAGGGTAATGTGGCGTCTCGTGAAGGTAAACCGTGCGGCTGGGTACCGAAGAGACTGTTGCGACGCGGTGCAGCACTGCTAAGGTGCATCTATGAACAGGTCTTTGCCAGTCGGGCCTGCATGACAATCGGTGTGATCGATGTGCATGCCCACCTCGTGTTTATGGCGCTTAATAGCACCGCCGGCCGCTATGGGCCCGAGGCGGGCGTCAATCCAGAGGGCGAACCCTTCTTTCGGATCGGTAACTACACGATGAAGCCGATCTCCTACGAAAACTCGGTGTTTACTGACCACGAGCTACGACTGGAACAGCTCGATCGACTGGGGATCGAGCGACAAGTGCTCTCTCCCAATCCACTGACATTCTTTCACGGTATCGACGCAACGACCGCGGCCACCTTCTGCCACGCGCACAACCAATTGATGGCTGACTTCGTCGCGCTCCGCCCAGACCGCTTCATTGGGCTGGCCGCGCTACCTCTGCAGGATATACCTGCAGCCTGCGATGAGCTGGATCACGCTATCGGCACGTTAGGCCTAAAAGGCGCGATGGTCGGGACGGATTTACCCCAGAGCTTGGCCTGTCAATCACTGGACCCCCTCTACGCGAAGTTAGTCGCGTTGGATGTCCCGTTATTCATCCATGCCAGCTCCACTGACGGCGCGGGGGAATTACCCGACCCCAGACTCGATAAGCATCATCTGTCGCTCAGTCTGGGTTACGCGCAGGAGGAAACGCTGGCCGTCGCTCATGTGCTCCTTGGGGGCGTCCTTGACCGTCACCCAAGGCTCGATATCTGTGTGTCACACGGCGGCGGCACCGTCGCTTTTCTCGCTGAAAAAATGGATCAGCTAGCCCGCATCGACCCTGGGGTCTCCGAGGGTGTGAGACAAAATGGATTCCTGCATGAGCTGAAAAAATTATGGTTTGATACCCATGTCAAAGGAGCCGTTGCCGGTGAGGCGTTGCGTCACTGCGCACATCCAGACCGGTTGGTATTGGGCACGAATCTGGGTGGCTTTGATACGCCTGATGCGCTCCCCCCCGACGCCGAGCGGCTTTCCCACAATGCCGAAACACTGCTGAGGTTAGCGTGATAGCACTGCAAAACGTAAAGTTATTTAACGGCCACGCCGATTATTTTTGCAACGACGCCACGGTCATCGTCAAGGGCAATGCCGTTCACTACGCAGGCCCCTCTGCGGCGACCCCGGCGCTGGAGCCGCAGACGCGGGTGATCGACGGCCGGGGTCACTTCGTGATGCCAGGTATGGTGGAGTCACATGCGCACCTCTCCTACACCAATAACGGCCCACTGGAGCTCGACAAATCTCCCGTAGAGGAGGTGATGATTAAAACCATCCACAACGCTCGCGTCATGTTGGGCTCTGGATTCACCTCGGCCATCAGTTTTGGTTCGGTGCATCGAGTCGATGCCTTTCTCAAGCGTGGCATCGAATCTGGCGAGGTTTTGGGGCCCCGATTACTCGCCGGGGGGCGGGACATTGGCTCGACGGGTAGCAATGCCGATCTGCACCCTGACTATGCGCAATTGAAAATTGATGGATTGGGCATGATTACCGACGGCCCCTGGGAAGTCCGCAAAGCAGTGCGCACGCTCTCTAAAAACGGCGTGGACGTCGTCAAGGTCATGATTGACGGCGAGTTACTCTCCTCAGGCGGCGGGATTAAACCCGGCGTGCTTGGATTTACTGATGAAGAACTCGAGGTGTTGGTGACCGAGGCGCACCACCGCGGTATGCGAGTCGCCTCCCATGCGCGGTCTGCAGCTGCAGTGAAACAGGCAGTGCGTGCTGGTGTGGACTTCATCGGGCACGCAAACTATTTGGATGACGAGGCGCTTGAACTACTGGAAGCGCATCGTGACTCGGTTTTCGTCGGGCCTGCCGTCGCCTGGGAGATTACCTTTCTGGAAAATTACCAGAGCTTTGGTTTCGAGACCGGCGGCCGGGAACACGAGGGCTACGCCGCGGAGCTTGCGGCCACACAAGAATCGGTAAAACGACTGCGCGACGCGGGCGTCAGAGTCTTGGTGGGTGGTGATTATGGGCTCAACATCACCCCCCACGGTACCTATGCCAAAGAGCTCGAGTACTTCACGGAATATTTTGGCTTCTCAACGGGCGAGGCGCTCCAAGCAGCCACCAAACATGGCGGTGAGGCTTTCATGCCCGAGGGAGGCCTCGGGACTCTGGAGCCGGGCAGCCTCGCCGATCTAGTGATCGGAAAAGGAAACCCGCTTGAAGACATCAAAGTGCTGCAAACTGCCGACACCATTCTTGCAGTGATGAAAGACGGGCAAATCTTTTCGGGCTTACTGGACCCCTGCTCGCCCCATCAGAAAAGCGCGGAACAATTGGGCGGACTCCTCGAGGAATCACGATGCAATTAGAGGGCAAAGTGGCGATTGTCACGGGCGCTGCGCGCGGACTGGGCCGGGCGTATGCCGAGGCGTTGGCCTCAGAAGGCGCCGCTGTAGTGGTTGCGGACATCAATGACTGTGCTGAAACCGTTGCCCCCATCGAGGCTGCAGGTGGGCGAGTGGTTGCAAGCGTGCTGGATGTATCAGATAGCGACAGCTGCGCGGCCATGGCCGCTCTCGCTGCCCAGACGTTCGGACGGATTGACATTCTGATCAACAATGCGGCGCTTTACGCGGGCTTGCGAGGTGCCCGGTTTGAGAATCTCGATGAGCACCAGTGGGATCAGGTGATGCAGGTCAACATCAAAGGTACCTGGCTTACCACCCGTGCGGTGGTGGGCTGCATGCGGGAGAGCGGCGACGGCGGCTCTATTATCAATATTGCCTCCCTCGCCGCGGTTTTCGGCTTGCCCTATGGGCTGGATTATGTCGCCTCAAAAGCGGCGGTGATCGGTATGACCCGGGGTATGGCGCGCGAGCTGGGTCCGGATCACATTCGAGTCAACGCCGTCGCACCCTCCGCTGTGATGACCGAAGGCACCGCGGAGTTCTTCGGCGAAAAGTTCGAAAAAGCCAAGGCAGTGATCGCTACGAACCAGTTGATCCCCCGTAATCTGGAGACCGCCGATCTCACGGGGACCATTATCTATCTGGCATCCGATGCCAGCCGCTTCGTGACGGGACAAACCCATATGGTTGACGGTGGTTCGTGGTTTCTCTGAACAACCACGGGCTCTGGCTTGATGATGATCGCAGCTTCGCGGCCTTTCGCCACTGACAGCTCACTGCTCTGGTAGCGAACCACCGGGCTCGAAATCGAAATTCAACTGATCGTCATGCTGGCGGGGCTTTTTCACCCGAATGCGCTTAGGCGAAGTGGGGAGCCAGCTGTACTCCACACCGGATTCAAGTTGCTGCGTCTGTACCTTCTGACGCAATTCCGCTGGTGAAAACGGCGTCGAGATATTCCAATCGACGGTTGCATCAGCCGGTTCGGGTGACTGGCTCGCTAATGCGAGATGTTTGGCCCGGAAAAGCCGGGAACGACAGGTTGCGCCGCAGGTCTTCTGGTCGGGCCGGCCCTGAAAAACGGAACCGCACCCCTGACAGGTGATCCTGACCTTGGGAGTGGGTTGGCGCCGCGCGTTGTGATGGGCGATGCGACAGCCATCGCTGCAGAAGCGGCGTAATGCCGGTTTCCTGCATCCGTGTCTCACACAGGTTCGACTGTCAGACATATCTAGTCGCCCACTAATAGATCATAAAAACGTTGCAAATGCCGAAAATAGGTGATTTTCCCAAAGCTGTAAACGCTTTTATTACCCAATCAGAGCGGCACATCTTCACCTTGAATCTCTGATCGGCGTCTTGCCCACGCACAGAAACCGGCCCAGCGGTTTGTTATTGTTTCCCTTGAGCCGACCAGGAGATGGCGCTAGCGTGCGTCTGCGACAGGAGGTCACACCACATCTGCCAAACAGGCACCAGACAGGAGGTCACTGTGGATCTGAAATCCAACATCTTTTGGGCTATCGCCTCAATCGCACTGATTACGTCGGCGATGCTGATGGAACCCGGCCCAAACGATCCCATGATGGCGGGCTACACCGAGACGGCAGACGCCTCGACGGGTTAATACACCGCACGCCTCGACTTAAGCAGACGTGTGGCCGGTTAATCAGCATTCCACGCTTGCATGAGTCGATGGAAAGTCACAGCATGAGGCGCTCTGGAATCAGGAGCGCAAAGCGTGGCAAACCTTCAGTTCTTTTATGACCTCTCCTCGCCCTGGACGTATCTGGCGTTTAATAACGTGCAGCCANTGCTNAAGGAGACAGNCGCCAGCGTCANGTGGCGGCCCTTTTTGGTGGGCGGCGTTTTCAATGCCGTNAACCCGNGCGTTTATGCAGCGCGCGCCGAGCCNATGGANCCCAAGGTGGTTCATAATTTTCGCTGGTTACACGANTGGGCGCGCTTGGCCGGCCTACCCCTTACCTTTCCTACCGAGCACCACCCTGTGAAATCGGTCTTGGCGATGCGGGTCTGTTGCGCGTTGGAGCATGATCAGTCGGCGCTCGAGGCATTCTCTCGAGCCGCTTTTGACGCCTATTTTGCCCGCGGCGAAAACATAGACACGCCCGATGTACTCATTGCCGTCGCCAACGGCTGCGGTCTGCAAGGTGATGAACTGATTAGCTTGGCAGCGGAGCAGGCCATTAAAGATCACCTGCGCGCCAACACCGAAGAGGCCATAGCGCGCGGCGCCTATGGGTCACCGACCTTATTTGTCGGGGACGCTCTTTACTTCGGCAATGATCAACTCCCTCTGGTCAAAGAGGCACTAGCAAACCAAAAGGTAAAGGGGTAGCCCGTGGAGATAGTCCCGGGCGATACCCCTCGGGTCAATCCGCCGGCAAGCCGCGCCCGGTGACGAGATAGGTCGCAAAGCTCCCCAACCAATGGCTACCTGTGTAGTGCTCGGGATTGACGCCCGTAAGGCCCGCGCGGCGATGGGACTTTGCGGCGTTCAACACCACGGTGAGGCGCGGGTCCGTCGGTGGTAAGGCACTGGCTATCCCTTCAAGCATCCAGGCACGACTTAAATTGAGTCCATCGAGATGCACGATGTGTGGGTCTGACCGGTCGCTCACAATAGCGGGAGACAGCCAGTCGCCCTGACCCAAGATAGACAGGAACTGATCCAGCCAATCTGCAAATTCTGCAGCGGGGCAAACGCGACGCATCAAATCAGCCTCAGCCAAGCAGGGTGACAAAAAGTCTGCGCCGGACGGCTCATAGTGAATGGGGCAGGTCGTATCGGCAGCGTAAAGCGCGACAGCTCGCTCCACGATCAGCGATTCTAAGCCCTGATCGCCTGTCACGCGAGCCCAATCGAGTGCCAAGCCCAGCGCGAATGCGGTTTGCGAGTGAGTCCCGCTGCGCACGGGGTAAGTCAGATTGGGCAACCAGGCGGTCAACCGCTTGACCAGCGCTATTTCGAGGGGCCGGATCGCTTCGCGCCATGTGCTGGCCTGAGGGTCATCCCACTCTTCAAGCTCTGCCGCCAGCTGCAGTAACCATGCAATGCCGTAAGGGCGCTCAAAGGAGCGTCGACCTTTGGCAGACACATACTGGGTCTCGGCGAGAAGGTTTGCCTCGGTCAGACTCTGCACCAGCGCGGCTCTCGCCGCCTCCGCAAAAGTACTCTCGGGATACAGGCGCACCAACCGGGCAAGCAACCAATGACCATGGACCGAACTGTGCCAATCCAAACAGCCGTAGAATGCCGGTGTGAGTTCGCGGGGCGGCGCGACATCCGTATCGCTCTGCAGGTTATGCGAGATATGGTTGGGATACTCCTTGTGAACACATGAGAGCGCGAGCCGCGCAAAGCTAGCGACCTCATCCTCCGCCGCCAACACCCCGTGACTAAACGTTAGTGCGACATTGATACCCAGCATCATGATCCACCGATTCATGGCGAGACTGCGACTACAATTACGAGTGCAACCAGTCCTCGCGCTTTTGTCACACATTTTTATTTTTGGCATGATGTCGCCCCCAGTTACTGCAATCTGAAACGGTGGTGGCCATGTCACGCGCAACCCTTTGTCCATTTTATTCGCTTCGGTCTTTAATGGTGGCCGTTCTATCACCTGCCATGCTGTGGGTGAGCGCTGCCGCGGTCGGCGCTGACACCACGCGACCTGTTATAGACAGACAAGACGATCTTCCCCGCCACACCTACACCGTAACAGGGCAGGCGACGGCATTGTATACAACGGAGACGCGAGACCAGTTACTCACTCTGGCAAAAGCGATTCAGGCAGATATCGAAAATGACCTCGCCACCTATGATATTCGCGATGACAATACAATTCAGGGGTTTTACGCCGTACTGGGCACTGTCGCCTTGTTGGAAGAAGATTGGCAGGGCTATCTCGATTGGCTGGCCAAGCGTCGCGCGCTCGAAACCAAGGAAGCCAACCGACTCAC
>PAGS01000038.1 GCA_002705465.1 Halieaceae bacterium | reverse complement strand
ACCTGATGGGGTTCAAGTACAGACATATGACCGATTGAGCCCGCCGCTTCCCAAGGCGATCCCCGATTTTGAGCGGATGACAGCGCCTTTCAATATGATGCAAATGGTTGCCGATCGGGATATGGCCTATGACTTCTTCACCGGGGTCTTGGGATTTGAAACGTTTTATAAGGGTAAGCCATACACCGCCAAAACCCCGACGCCCACGCCGATTGGCATCCCGCTCAGTCTTACCACGTCCGTGCCTTATCGTGCCGGCATCGTGTACCCCGTTGCTGGTGAATTTGGCCGGATGGAGATGATTGAGGTCATGGGTCTCGATGGCTTCGATTATTCTGATCAGTGCGAGGCTCCCAACCTCGGTATTCTCGCCGTGCGCTATCCGGTGGAGGACATTGATCAAGCCAGAGCAACAGTGCTCCGCCGCGGTGGTCAGTTGTGGCGAGATGTCAGTCAGGTTGTCATCGGTGATATGGGCGAGGTCTCACTGTTTTCGGTGAAAACGCCTGACGGCGCCATCATGCAGTTTTTCGCGCCCTAGACCACACGCAAGGTGGTACTTGGAACCGAGGGGGCACTAGAGATGAGGGGTAAGGATGCAGCATGTTGGCAATGAATCATAACGGGGCTGCTCATGAGACGCGTCGAAGGCTATTTTGGCGACGGGTATCGGTGTGTTTCTTGTGTGCCGTGGTGACGACAGCAGCGCAGGCGCAAACCGCAAGGATCAAACGGATCTCCCTGATGACCCCTGATCTGGACCGTTCTATTGCGTTTTTCACTGAGGTGGTCGGTTTCTCCCTCGACTTTGAGGGCACACTGCCGCCTGGCGGGGAGCCGTTTCTGGGCCCGGTTTTTAATATCGATGTGTCGCGGCCGATCCGCCGAGCATTGCTGTCAACCGAAACCGAGCCGCGCGGCTTGTTTTTGATCGAGCACCCGAGATCGCCCCGGGTGGATGATCGCCTGCCGACCGCGGTGGTGACCGTGTTACAGGTAAGCCACATAGAGCAGACTTTGGCACGGGCACAGGCTTTTGGGGCGCCGGTCAGTGAGACAGTGACAGACGTGACGCCCGAGGGTGCGCCATTCAGTGAGGCCATGATCACCAGCCCGGGCGGGCACGCGATTCTCGTCTATCAAGTCGGTGAGTCTAGCGAGCCCTGACGCCCGGATAGGGTATTGAGCCCAGCGGGGCTTTTCTCTAACATCCGCGACCCGTGCCGGTGTAGCTCAGTTGGTAGAGCAGCGCATTCGTAATGCGAAGGTCGTAGGTTCGACTCCTATCTCCGGCACCATTTAAAGATATTTAAAACATCCAACCTCCTGAAAGACCTCTGAAATCTCAGACGGCTTTTGAATTTCAGGAGGGGGTGATGCACAAACAGTCGCACCAAAATACTCATCCGACCTTTACGTATCGCAAGGGTCGCATCCTCTACTTCAGACGAAAAATCCCAAGTGATCTGCGTTGTCACTACAAACGACCTGTCTTTGTGCAGTCGCTTAGGACGACTTCGCGGTCATCTGCTCAGAAGGCCGCAACGATTATTTCAGCGCGTTTGGATGAGCAATGGTTGATGCTCAGGATCAAACACAATCAATCACCCGCGTCACAGTTGTTGGTTAATGTGGCCTCGATTTCAACCATCTTAAATATCAGACCTGAACGGATCTTAACAAGGCAGGGGGCCAAATGAGAAAGTAGGACTCCGCTCACTGGCGACTAAGGTAAGCATCGGCTACTGACAAATGGCTAATCAGTATATATGCCTATGAACCTATAACCACGAACTCGTTGTCCGCCAGCACACCGTAGGACCGGCTCCATATTAAAATATCGACATGGGTGTAAACGATCGAATTTCGCCGAAGCCCAATCAAGTAGTATCTGCCGTTGTCACTGAACCGGTCAGAATCGTAGCGACACTTTTTAAGCACCAGACCATCTCTGATTAGCTTCCGATTGAGGCGGCGCTCAAGAGCTGCGACTGAGATCTCCTGAAACTTCTCCATGGGACCAAAGAGCCTAGTTCGCGATTGTGGAGGTACGATGACGCGGTAAAGACGAATTTGTGAAATCAGTCAATGTTTGTGGAGTGGTAACCCATTTCCCTGAGAGTGAATGGGTCTCTCAACCTCGCAACTAATGTCTCTTTAGTCCAGAAGGAAGTGCCAGCAGGTCAAGATTTTCCGTCCTACCCTGCTAAACCCAGTGTTAAGGCCATGTCTTCATAATTGTTTTCAGTCAGGGATTGCGGGTAGGCCCTGGCCATCCTTCGCTGGACTCATGGAAATATTGCACAGGTCATCATTTTGTAACTGCGCCGTCACCCAACCGTAGTTTTTCGACTTTAGATTTTTTAAAGATCGTCAAAGTAGCGTCGTGCACCCATAGGAGACTCGTTATGTTAAAGACCGAAGCTGGCGCGGTTGTTCTCTTTGCTGTTGTTATTCTCTGGGTTGTGGGTTTATTGATGGTAAGTGTTTCTGTCTAGTTGCAGACAGAATGCCTGCCCCGCGTTCCTTTTCCTGCCCGGCAAGTGCAGTCATGGCCGGTCGGAGATTTTGAATAGTGAGAATCAAGGGTTACACAAAATCCGGCGTACTCATATTCGTGCCAGTGCTGTTTTCGATAGCTGTTTTGCCACTGTTTAATTTAGACTTCACTGCAATGAGTCAGGGCAGGCTGGCGGAGGCGAACGTCAACGCAGATAATTTGTACCTATTCGTTGTGAACTCAGCCACTTTCAGCACCTTGGCGACATTTTCTTTTTTGCACTTCCGTCGCAGAAGGCCGCTGTCATCAATAGCCCCCTTACTTTATTTTTGTTTTTGGTGCTTTGTTTTCGCGCCTATATATATTTTCGTCTACTCACAGTTGCAGTCGCAAGACATCATATTACTTGCGTGTCTGTTCGCTCTGATTGCAATTCTTTTTCACGAAAATCAACGAGCGGCTAAAACTGTGTTTTTAAACGAGTGGTGACATCTAAAGTTTTCACATGCTCCCCGGACACCGCTCTTGTTACCAATTTAATGCTGACGTTTTTGCAGGCCCCGAGGGGAGGTAAAGGATGCAGATTCTTGGGTTAAGCGCAGCGCTGCTTCAGGCACGCACCAATGTGAGCGCTCCGATGAGGATGAATCCTAATCCAGCGATGTAATTGAGATACCTCTCGTTGATGAACTCTGAAAGCACAGCGCCGGCAATGACTCCTATAACGGTGGCAACCACTAGTGCGGCGGCGGCGCCCCAAAATACAGTCCACTTGCTGACTTCTCTATCAGCAGCAAACAGCATCGTCGCAAGTTGAGTTTTGTCTCCCAGTTCTGCGATGAATACTGCTGTGAATACCGTCAAGAAAACTTTGAGTTCCATGTCGAAGTTGGCTCATTTGGACTTAAGACCGAAATGGCACCTCCGAAACTAAAAAAGGAGCCAATGCAGGCTCGTAGGGTCGACGAGGAAGTTGAACCGGCAGCCCTCCATTCCACCGCTGTCCAACTAGTCTGCCAACTTGCGCAAGATCACCAGAGATCAATAAAGGCTGTCGTATACCTAACCTCATGAACTGCCTCGACCATATCGACGGGAACGATAAATTCGTCATGGACTGCCAAGGCTGGGACATCCTCATAACTAACTCTCAATCTCTACGAATCGAAGACAACGGTAAGGCGCTCAGTGCTGCCGTTGCAAGTCGGGCCGTTACCCTTGCGCAGACGGTAAGGAGGCGAGCCCCCCCCGGGGTGGGTGATTCGTCTGCGATTTGATAACCCGTAATGGGGATTGTTTGGGGAATCGAAGTAGCTATACTGCCTCGCACTGAAATGGTGCGGGGACATGTTCGCCACATTCAAAGCCCATATTTAGAGCGGAGCGTAATGCCGCAGGCGAAGTATCTAAGCGTTCATCAGGCAATCATGGGGCGCATGCCTCCGGCATCATATTAACGCCGCATCCTGCCATGGAAAGGCAAGAAACAACGGAATGGATATCTCAGAAAAGGAAGACACATCATGTTTTATCGACTGAACTGGCTGGCGGCTGCGCTAGCCTTATTGACGTCTGCCATGTTGGCAGTGGCTGACAAGACCGGTGCTGATTCTATCGCCCAGGAGGACACTGAAGACGAAGCCGAGACATATGCTGAAGTCATTCAGGGTGACGCTGTATTTGAGGGGTTGTTTACTTTTTATCGTGACCGAGAGACCGGTGAGACCACGCTCCGCATAGAGCCCAAACAGTTCGAGAACGAATACATTTATTTTGTACACATTGAAGATGGCGTGGTGGATGCGGGGAGCTTCCGTGGCGCATATGGTCCCCGGTTTGTCTTCACCCTCGAGCGTCGGTTCGACAAGGTCGCTATCGTGCGAGAGAACACGGCCTTCTATTTTGATCCCGACAATGCGATCTCGCGTGCCTCTGAGGCCAACATTGCGCGGGCCGTGCTGGCCGTGCAGAAGGTTGTTGCCGAGGATCAGGAAACGGGCGCGATCCTGATAGAAGCCGATAGCCTCTTTCTATCGGAATCCTGGACCCAGCTATCGCCCAGCCGCGACCCTGACGCCGACCCCAGTCGTGAGTTCACGGTGGGCGAGTTCGACGCGGAGAAAAGCCAGATACTCGGTGTAAGAAGTTATCCGCTCAATACTGACATCGAGGTGGAATACGTTTTTCATAATCCCAAGCCTCTCGTTTATGGGTCGGATGCCGTGACCGACCCAAGAAATATTTCAGTGAAGGTGCTGCACAGCCTGATCGAAATGCCCGAGAACGATTATCAGCCTCGTTTCGCCGACCCCCGACTCGGCTCATTCAATCAGCGCGTGACTGACTTGACCTCGGCGGAGTCTGCGCCATTTCGTGATGTCATCAATCGCTGGCATTTGGTCAAAAAGGACCCCTCTGCAGCGCTGTCTGATCCGGTGGAGCCGATCACCTGGTGGATTGAAAATACGACGCCAGTAAAGTGGCGGTCGGTGATTCAGTCGGCGGCACTGGAGTGGAACAAGGCTTTCGAGAAAGCCGGGTTCAGCAATGCCGTAGCCGTAAAAATTCAGCCGGATGACGCCGACTGGGATGCGGGTGATCTCCGCTATAACGTCTTGAGGTGGACTTCGTCTCCGAATCCGCCGTTCGGCGGGTATGGCCCCAGCTTTGCCAACCCTCGCACCGGGCAATTGCTCGGGGCCGATATCATGCTCGAGTACTCCTTTCTGAATCGGTCAACCCTCACGCGCGAGTTGATTCAGGGTGAATTCGCGGACCGGACCAATCAATTCCTCTGGCCGGAGATGCATACCTGCGCGGTGAACAATGTACTTGGNATGGGCACAGCCTTTGCGCAATCGGGCCTCACGCTCTCCGGTGCGGATACCGGCCTTCAGGAGCAGTTGCTCCGCGATCGCATGCATTACCTGATTTTGCATGAGATTGGACACACCCTTGGTATGAATCACAACATGAAGGCCACCCAGATTTTGAGCCGCGAGCAGGTTCAAGATCCCGCGGTGCTACANAGTGGCATTCTCGCCGGCTCCGTAATGGATTACCCGGCCGTGAACTATGCGCCCACCGAGGAAGAGCAAACCCTGTTTTATACGATTGCGCCGGGTCCCTACGACGATTGGTATATTGAATGGGCTTACTCCCCCGGATTGGCAGACCCCGAGCAGGAAGCGGTGAGGCGTGATGCGATCGCTTCAAGATCCGCGGAGCCTGGGCTGGCCTTTGGCAATGATGCAGATGACATGCGTTATCCGGGGACAGGGCTTGACCCCCGCGTCAACATTTACGACCTCAGCTCTGATTCGATTGGCTACGCGGCGTCGCAGATGGCGTTAATGCAGACCACGCTCAATAGAATGACCTCTTGGACGCCCGATACCGGTCGTTCCTATCAAGAGGTGGTGGATGGCGCGTCGCTCATTATCCGACTGTGGAGTATCAGTGCCGGCGTTATCTCGCGATGGATTGGCGGCGTGTATGTAGATCGCGCGATGGCGGGGCAGGAGGGTGGCGGTGAGCCGCTGATTCCTGTTGAGCGTGACCAACAAAAGCGCGCCATGGCAATGTTATCTGAGCACTTGTTTGCGCCCGATGCTTTCAGTGTGAATGGCCAGCTCTGGCAGCTAACAGCACCTGAGCGGCGGGGTTTCGATCATGGTGGTTCAACAGAAGATCCAAAGATTCATCAGGCGGTGTTAGCAGGACAAAAACGGGTGCTTGATCACTTGATGCATCCTGTTGTGCTGGAGCGGATCGTGGATACGGAACTCTACGGCAATGAATATCCGCTTCATGAAATGCTTTCGGATCTCACTGCTGCGGTTTTTGAGGCCGATGAAAGCACCTCGGTCAACGCTTTCAGGCGAAATCTTCAATCTGAATACGTTGAGCGGTTGGGTGGCATGATTGCTGGTGGAGAAAGCGACGCGTTCGATAGCTCGGCACAGGCGATCGCGATCTATGAGCTTGACCGCGTGGCCGCCATGCTCGGCGAGCGCGAGGCTCCTGACACTCAGACCCGAGCCCATGTGCGGTATCTTGCGCGAAAGATCGAGGCGATACTTGATCCGGGGCTGCGGGGCTAGCATAAAAACAGCACCCTCTTAGCAGGGTGCTGTCTCCCAAACGCTGGATTAGCGCCTTAGTAACTGATCGTTTTCAGCTTTCCGGTGGACTCAGCACGGTATCGATGATGTGAATGACGCCGTTGGCTGCACTGATATCCGCAACGATCACAGCACTGTCGTTAATGTCTATGCGGTCTCGGCACCTCGCGAGGGTGCGGTGTCGAGTAGCGCCAGTCTGAAACTCGGCCGCTTCATTCAGGACATTCAAGAGAGCATCGAGTGTCTGAACGGCATCAAGATACATGGCACTCCCATCAGTTTACGGGCTTACCTTCTGCTGTCTCTCTACATTTTGCCGTTTATCTTCACCCCAAATCTGGTTTACAACCTGCATGACGACCCGCGCTGGTTGATTTACCTGTTGAGCGCGATCAACGGTTTCGTCTTGATGTTCCTCTACAACTTGCAAGCGCTCTTGGAAAACCCGTTTGGTCAAATGGGACTTGATGACATCAAACTTAGTGAGTTTGAGTTTGCGGACCCGGCGCCATCACCCTAGGCGCTGGGGCAGTAAAATTCGGCGTCAGGGTGGCGGATGATCGTCAGTAGTATCTCGCCCACACCGAACCCAAATTTCCTCATTTTGGATTCATTCATCACCACGTTCTCGCTGACGCGATACATACGGTCATCGATCTTCACATCGATGGGGCCAACCTCGAGCGCTATTTGCAGGGTGTAATCGAGGAACATGGCGTTTCCTTCCCAGCGCGCCTGTCCTTCACCAACTACATCGCCTGCAGTGCCGATATAGGTTTGCGCACCATTTGGAGTCAGTGTCCAGATTCGCTTTTGTTCTTCCCCGTCGTCAAAGACAAAATCCTCATCAAGGGTACCCACGCCGCCCTGCCAGCAGGCCGTGATATCGGCCCGAAAATGCCGAATGGCAGTGCCCGAAAAGTCCTTCACGATGCCGTGCGCAGTCAGCGCGCCGTCAAAGAATTCCTCGGGCTCAAAGGCCGGTGTCCCCCCACGATAGTCGTCGATAGAGGTGGCGCTACAGGAAAGCAGTATAGCGCCGAGGGCTAGCGTGCCGAGGTTTTTGGCGGAGAGCCACGCCGTTCTGCCTGGGCTCAAACTGCTTGGAGGGCGGCGAAACCCTCGGTTGGCTCTCTCGTTGTCAGACATGGCACCCCCTTGTGAGCGTCTTGAATCGTTGAGTTACCCATGTACGCCGAGCAAAATAAGGCGGATCTCAAGGCGATGCTCCTCAGACTCTGGATTATCAGGTTAGACATGGCTTGGAAGGGATTCGATGCGCGTCACTACAGAGCTCCTGCGCTGGTGTCTTGGAGCGGCGCTCCTGCTCATTATCGATGTGTTCGCCGAAGCAGTGGTCTTTGAGTGGTTATGGTGGAATGGCACTACCAAGAACGACTGGTTCTTTTTACTCTGGTGGTTGATTGTGGCGGGATGGACGGTGTTCTCAGCTCGCCGCATCTGGCGGGCAATGTCGAACAAGCCGCACTAGAGTAGCCGGTGCGACTTACCCAATCAAGCGTGACGGTCCATAGCGCGGCAGGCCTTCAATGGCCATGTATCCAGCGGAATCAGTGACCCGCGAAGACCAACATTTGCACCGGTAGCAGGAGCGCTTGCATGCGCAAAATCACTGCATGCAGTACACCCACGGTATCGACCATATGCAGGAATAGCGTTTCGCCGAGGCCCAGATCACCGGATTCAAGCAGTTCGTGATTGTTCGTGTAGGCATTGGCGATACATTTACTGCCGGGCATGACCTCACTCAAGCCACCCTCATACAAGGGCTCCATCACGACTGTTAGAGTACCTGGCCGCGCGCGCTGTTGCGCGTCAATAAGCACATCGGACGGTTTCAGCTGGCCCGCGGCGACCACAGGCTGTACGCGGGTCACGACCATCGGGATGACGGCGAAGGGCTTTGACAGGCATACGACCTCGCTGATGGTGCCGGGTTTGATGACCTGAGCAGAAAGCTGGTCGAATCCCGCTGCGATCTGGAAACGCCCGGATTCGGGGCCGTCCGAGGGGATGAGCACACCCGCGGGGCGTAATATGGGATTCACGTAATCCCCCCGCTGGAGATAAAACTGCGCCACCTGCCCATCGACGCCTGCGTAAACCACAGTCTTATCAAGCGCGACCTGTGCCTGTTCCAGCTGGCGTTGCGCACTTTTGCGCTGGGCAGGTAAGACCTCTGATATCTGGGTCTGCACGGCGGTAATGTTGGCTTTGGCGGCCTGCACCCCACCCTGGCGCTGAGCCACCGTATTTTCGAGTCGCTCGATTTCGATTTTGCTGACCAGCTGCTGCCCGCGTGAAGAGAGCTCCCGTTTTTTGGATAGCTCGTTTTCTGATTGCGCCAGCGCACTCTCAGCTTGTACGAGGGTGGCTTTAGCTGCCTCCAGCTGCACCTCTGCCTGCGTAAATGCCGAGGCTATTTGGTCCAGTTGACTCTCGGTGATGTTAACGCCCGCAACCTGTGCGGTGTCCAGCAAACTAAACAGCGGGTCGCCAGCCTCCACGCTCTCCCCGTTTTTGACGAACACGTCTTCAACCCTGCCGCCGCCCTCGGGTAGTAGCGGGATTGTCCTGAAGTAAGGGCCCGCATTGGTTGTGGAGGGGTGGTAATAAAAGACCACCGTAATCAGGCTGACCGTGAGGATCAGGCAGGCGGTGATCCCCCAGCGCAATTCGTACCACATCGTGAAGAAGGTAATTTGGTCTCCCCAGTGCTTGCCCTGCGCATGGCGACGAAACAGGTAGTCGGGAAGCACGGTAATCAGTGAGCACAGAATCAATTCCAACATGGTTAGCGGGCCTCCCCAGATTGCTCCGTGGGTGCTACCGCCGACTCTTCACCCGTTTGCTTCGGCGCCAATTTTTTTCAATGACTCAGAGATACTGTTGATGGGGGTCAGAAAGTCAGGGAGCTTGAGGAGTGCCAGTATGAGCGCTGCGACCCAGAACACGTTGTTGTGGGTGAAGAGCGCCATTAAGGCGAGCACCATGATGAGCTGCGACTGGGTATTACTGTGCTTGTGCGCCAACTGCTCGGGGATGGCATGGAGCTTGAGGTAAAACACACCGATGCCCAGAACGGCGATCACAACGATCACAATAATGGCTGAGAATAGCGGGTCACTGCCATCTGCCCCGCCTACGAAGGGGGGCAGAACATGTGGAGCAAGGGGGTGGGTTTCTGCAGACATTCAATCAACCTCGTTATTCACGATGCCATCACGCCGCGGCTTGCATCTGTTGTTTTGCGAGCGCTCTTTGCAGGTCTCTCGTGGTGAGCGTTCGCAGGACATTGCCGTTGGGGTCGAGTTGCTCGGTGAGTTGTCCATCGGGCGCATAGAGTTCAAAGAGCACCAATGCGCCCTCGGGGCCTCCTTTTTCCATGTGCACATCATTCGATGGCTTCTTGGCGTAATCCCCGACACGCCTGATTCCTGACTTGACCGGCTTACCGTTCTCAAAAGTCTGGACGTGCAACTCACCTTGTAATACCACTGATGTGGTCTCACAAAGGTGGCGGTGAAAATGGCAGTAGGTGCCCGGATCCCACCGGTACAGGACGCTGATATGCCCGGCGGAATCGATGTTCAGGATGTTCCCCCAATAACTGACCGGGTAGGGGTAGTCCGCGGTCTCCTGAAAATGAGCCCAGCTCAGAGAATCGATATCCAGCAGATTGTGATTGATGGCTTCTGACATCAGTGCTGTCCTGTCGGGGAATATCTCCCCATCATGCCGCTGCACACTGGGCAGTCAAGTAACTTGTGGCGCTTCTGTGAAACCTGTCGCTTTGGGAGGATTTTTGGAACACCGGCAAAATCCTACTCGTCGTCCGAATGGTTGTTTGCGCCGGACGGCAAGACAAAAAGTTTGACATCACTATCGGTTCCCCTAAGCTCAAAAGCGCTCGGCAATCCTAAGGTTGCCCGGCTCGTGAAATGCCACACCACACCAAACGAAAACCAAAACTAGGGGGAAACCATGACGCTTTTTATTCGAGCAACGGCAATCGTTTTTTTAGCAACGAGTTTGGCAGCCTGCAATCGGGCGCCCACTGCCAACCCTAACGTTGAGCTTGCAAAAGCATGGGTTACCGCGGCGTCGACTAGCCGCACGGCGGCCATGGAGATGATTGAAACCAATATGGCTGAGGATGGCTTGCTGTATCGCGACCGCTACGTCGGTTTTGGTTTCATGTGGGATAACAGCCAGGGTGCCGAAGAGGGTCGCATGATCGTCACCAATGTCATCGCAGATAGCCCTGTCGCAGGGGTACTGCAGGAGGGTGACGAGTTTATTTCTGTGGGTGGTGTTGAAGTCAGCGCCGACACTATGTGGAACTTGCCTTTCAGGGGCCAGCCCGGGGAATCCGTCTCAGCAGTCGTTTCCCGTGATGGCGAGGAGATGCCGATCGAGGTCAGTCGCGGCGTTATCAGCAGCACCACGACCAAAGCGCAAATGCTCAAGTGGATGGCCACTCTGGACGATGAGGATTGGGGCCCTGACAAGTGGGAGCTTCACGAGGCCGTGGGGCAGGGTGACGTAGTCTATGTGTGGACNCAGGCATGGAATACCGATGAGGCAACGGGCCTGCCATTTGAGGCGCATCAGGTGACGCGCATGATGTTCAACGAGTCAGGTCAGGTGCAGGCGATTGCGAGTCTGTCGGAGGATCGATTCGTTCTCGAGCAGATGGGCTACACCGTCAGCCGTTGATATCCAGTAAAGCTGAAAGGCCGCTTGCGCGGCCTTTTTTTTGCACTCAGTGTGCGTCATGCTGGGCGATGAAGGGCCCGTCCACACAAATCCGCCGNCCGTCAGGGGCCGCGCAGGCCCCACAAATGCCGACACCGCANTTGGTCAGATAGTCGATCGCACTGAAGATGCGATCGCTGGTCACGTACTNNCGTTGNACAGCNTCGCTGGCGTGAATCATGGGCGCGGGCCCGCAGTTGTAAAAGANCATCTTGGCCAGCGNCTCNGGGGGCTGTTGTGAGAGGAATTCCTCGAGGGCTNCACTGACGCGGCCAGAAAANCCGGCACTCCCGTCATCTGTTGCCAGCGTGACCCTGCCNACGGTGTGACACTCNTCCCGAAAGTAGAGNCGGTTTGCTGTGCGCGCTCCGACAAACAAGTCCACCGGTTGCGCCTTGCTGCCAAAGTCCTCGGCGATCTGATAGACCGCCGCCAGACCGGTACCACCCGCCACACAGACAATATGCGCATCCTCCGGAGGCATGACCGGCACGCCATGGGGTCCCCGCAAATACATCACATCTCCCGGCGACAGGCTATAACACTGAGCCGTAAATTCTCCGACGTTGATGACCGCAAGACGGACGGGATCATGGGTCAGGCAGGAGAACGGCTTTTCCCCGACGCCAGGTATCCACACGAATACGTACTCGCCCGCCCGGATATCGAGTTCGCCGTCGAGTGTGACAACGCTGATGTCCTCGCAGACAATGTCATTGGCCACGACGCGGTAGGGTTTAAATCCCATGTCGATGTCAAAGCGCACTTGCTTGCCTGCCTCATCAGTGCCGGCTCCGAGGTCTTGATACAGATCGGCAAAAAAACGACCGATGTCCTCGGTATCCATGCCNGTCAGCCCGGANCCCACGCCAAAAATCGTCGCTCCACAGTGTGCGGCGGCTCGGCAGTCGGCGGCCGAAGATAATCCACCACAGCCAATCAGTGGGAGGTCTGTCTCTTGTCGCAGCGCCTTGAGCGCTTTCAGGGCAGTCGGTAGCACCCCTTTACCCGACATGCCGCCCATCGCGTTACTCAGTACAGGGTGTCCGTGGTGTTCCGTATACCCCGGACCAGTGGTGTTAATGGCGCACAGCGCTGAGGCACCCCCTTCCAGCGCAGCCCGACCAATCACTGCGATGTCATCGACGTTTGGCGTGAGCTTCGGAATCACCGGGACATCCACAGCCGCGCAGACCGCGGCAACGACTTCGCGGACCATCTCGGGATCCTGTCCCATCGCCATGCCATAGCCCTTCGCGTGGGGACAGGAAAGATTCAGTTCCAGTCCGTCCGCAACGGGGGCCAGCTTCTGCGCGACCGAGACAAATTCCTCAACCGAGCCGCCGAAAATGGANACGAGCAAAAACCGATCGTCGGGCACTCGCAAGCTNGCAAGACCTTCNAGCGCTTCGTCCATTCCCGGGTTGGTTAAGCCGACGGCNTTCACGAAGCAACCNGGCGCGAACTGACTGTAGACCGGCTCGCGATTACCTGTGCGAGGTTGCATGCCAATACTTTTAGTGGTGATCACGCCGATCTCCGGCATGGTATCGATCACCCGCTGAATAATGGCTGGGGCGGTCGTTACAATGCCCGAGGGAATAGTGAACGGTCCTGAAAGTTGCTTGCCGAGAAACTCGGTGTTCAATGGAGTATCTCCGTCGAGGAGCGGGAATTATAAGGCCCTCGATTCGGCCCGTCATGAAGGATCAAAAAAAACCGCGGATTTTCCGCCTCAGGTNCCGCAAAAAGTCCGGGTGACCCGCTCATCCTCGTGGGGTGGCCTCGCCCACTCTAGATCATCAGCCTGCCATTCAAAGGGTTTGCGACCGCGCTGAACCAGCTTCTCTACCCAGTCGAGTTCACCTTTTTCGGCGAGATCGATGCCGCGTTGTACCAGATGGTTCCTCGGGATAATCGCGGGGTTCACCCATTGCATCGCCCGGGTGACGTCCTCTGTGTCAGCGGTATTCAGTTGTCGCCGGCGTTGCCAATCNTCTGCCCAATCAGAGAGCTCCTCGGGTGCGCTGAAGAGCTCAGGNAGGGGGNTATGTTGCAGAGACTCGTTAGCGACTTCAGTCAACCAACGAAAGGCGAGCGTGAAATCCAGCTCGTGAGAGGCCAGGATGTCGTGGAACCGCTGGACGAGCGAATGGTCTGGCTCAGTGAGGCGATCAAGGCCGAGTTTGGCCGCCAGCCAGTGCTTATGATGGGCATGAAACCGGGTGGGGTATTGATCGATGATCTCTTGTGCCGTGTGTTTTGCGGTCTCGTCGTCATCGTGAAGCAGCGGCAAAAGGCACTCCGCGAGAACCGCCAGATTCCAGTGCATGATGCCGGGCTGGTTGGGCCAGGCGTAACGTCCCTGCCGATCGATGAAACTAAAGCAGGCCTGAGGATCGAAGTGGTCCATGAAAGCACAGGGGCCGTAATCGATCGTCTCGCCACATAGCAAAGCGTTGTCGGTATTGAGCACACCGTGCACAAAGCCCAATACCTGCCAGTGCGAGGTNAGTCTGGCGAAGTGCTGACACACGCCNTCTAACAGCGTCACCGCCGCCNTTGGATGAGACGCTTGGGGGTCGCCGGCTGTCTCACTGAAGTGTCTCGATACNATGTAGTCGACCANAGGCGCCAATTCGTCTCCGCCTCGGGTCATGGCAAAGTACTGAATGGTCCCAACTCGGAGATGGCTGCTTGCCACTCGTGTCAGAATGCCGCCNGGCTCCACCCGATTGCGTATGACCGGCTCTCCCGTGCTGATGGCTGCGAGGGCTCGGGAAGTGCGCACCCCCAAGGCATGCATCGCCTCCGATACCACATACTCGCGGATCACAGGACCAATGGGTGATCGACCGTCACCACCGCGAGAGTAGGCGGTGGGGCCTGCTCCCTTGAGCTGTATATCGAATCGATTGCCCTGNGGGTCAACCCATTCGCCNAGCAATGTCGCTCGGCCGTCACCTAACTGTGGGTTGTACTGACCGAATTGGTGTCCTGCATACACTGTCGCAATGGGCTTTGAGTCCGGTAGCGGCTGGTTACCGGCGAGTGCCTGTAANAAATGGGGCTGCGAGCGGGGGTCTCCCGCCCACCCCAGCGACGCGGCGAGATCTTCATTCCACAACATGACGCTGGGTTGAGATACCGGATCAGGCGGTTGGGGTGTGCTGAAAGCCTTTCCCAAATTAGCGTAAGAGTGATCGAAGCCCGGCATTACATCCACTCGGCCAAGCTAGGCAAGACCTCAATCACCAAAGAGNTTTTTAATGAATGATCCCGCTTTCTCTTCAATTGCATCCTGTACCTGCTGCTTGGCTTCATTTGCCAGGATTTGCTCGGCAATAGTCGCTACGTCAACTTTNCAGGAGGCGCCNGCCNCAGACGATAAGTTGCCCGCACAATCCACCGGCCAGTCTACGCCAGCGTAACGTTGATCGATAACACACAGTGGGCTGACCTGCATAATATCGTTGTTGACCTGTCCTTCCATGCGAAAACCGAAGTCCATTGAGCCCAGATCAATGTCTCCCGAGCCTTTCATGACGATCCCGGGCGTTGCGAGGCGCAGTCGCTCAATGTCACCGACGCCCTCGTCGAAGTCGATGCCCAACGAGAGATCGGTAATCGGCGTAGTGGTGGGTAGCCCCGAGATGGGAGGGATCTTGTTGACCACTGCCACCGCATTGCATACGAGGCCCTGAACCGAGACCTTTTCCATTACCAGATCTTGCCCTGCCGCCTTGATATCGCCATCAAGGCCGCCAACGAGATCCTCCGCTGTGACGCCTTTGCTTTCGACATCCCAGCTCANCTCAATACGACCTGAGGCAGCATCATNANTNCCTAAACTCGCCAGCAGCAGGCCTATATTGACGCCCTTCAGACTGCCCTCGACCTCGGCCTCAACCACCGGTCGCCGCGCATTCAGGCTNACCCGGGTGTCAAGTTGCCCNTGGTNAAGCACGCCACGAATGTAGTCAATATTGGCGACGCCATCGCGCACGCGCATCAAGACCTGCGCGTCNGTAATCGACTGGCCGGCCGCAACNAGTTCGTCGGCTACTACACTGAGTTCAAGATCCAGATTCTGCAGAGGCCCNACAGGTAGTGGCACAGGCGCACCGGCGGAGGANCCCTCAGAGGTTGGTTGGGNCGCAGGNTCANTGNNGCTCGCTNTCGCGTCGNTAGCAGGTAGCGCGGCGGGCTGGATCTGATCAACGTCAAGCCGCGCCGTTGATACGTCGAGTTTGATCTCCGGGCTCTCCAGTGCTGACCAGGTGAGTTGCCCTTTGATATCGCCGCCCGTGAGGGTGGCGTCGAGGGTGAAGTCCGCCTTAGCAGGTGAAGGGGTGAAGACGCCGTTTAGGGTGCTGGTAACCGGTTGAGTGAGCGCTCCCAGTACCTCTGTGGCGAGACCGTCAACCGCTATGGCGCTGAAATCGCTGGCAATCCGGATGGCGCCCTCTAATTCGATGTCGAGTGCCGGTGTTGTGCCGTCCCCCAATACGGTAAGTGCTCCCTCGAGTTGCATCGGCTCATTCCGCGTATTAACGGCAGTCAGATTCAGGGACGCGACTTTAATCGTGTTACTGAGTGTGCCTTCCCGCGTTCGCTGCCTGATAGTGATGTCCTCTACCTGCACGGCCTCGGCAAGTACTGCAATGGCAGCGGTGCCGCCGCCGGCTTGCATCTGGCGCTGTCTTTCGGCTTCCTTATTTTTTCGGATCATCTCGCCGCGCTGCTCCCATTGCCGGTCGCTCATGACGGGCGCAGGTTCTGGGGGAGGAGGTAGTGCCTGAGGCTCTGTGATATCCGCGGCCACGCCGGCGATCACAATTGTCCCGACATCTACCTTTCCGCCCAATAAGGGCAACAGAGAAAGCCCAACATTCAGTTCGGTGATCGACGCTCGAATGGTTTGGTCGTAATCCGTGTGCGCGGGTAAGTTGAGAAACGTGTCCTCCAGCCTGAGCCCAAAACGGGGAAAAAAGCTGAGCTCGGCGCCTCCTTCCACCACGAGATCGCCCCCGGTGTTGGTTTTCACTTGCTCCTGCGCCATATCGAGCAGGGCCTGCTCATCGATGAACATGGGCAACATGAACATCGCAATCACGATCAAGGCGATAAGACCGCCCACAATCCACAAAACTACCAGCATCGTTTACCTCCCCCGGATATGACGCCTTAACGGCTCTATTAAAGGCGAATTGTGCAGGGGGTGTCTATTGCCTGCTTCGCCGCTCTACGTGCTGGTTGAGAATCCGTTCTTTTTCGGCCCGCACACCTTCATTGGACTTGAGTTTCCAGAGCGTCTCTTTGGCAAACTGATACGAGGTCTTGAGGTCCACGATGGGTTCCGGGTAATCAATCGGATGGAGCTGTCGCTCTATGGGTGACAGTAGCCAGGGCTGATGCACCAACGGCGTGGGCAGCCCCGTCAGCTCTGGTACCCACTGAAGAATAAAAGTCCCATCTGGATCATGATCCAGCGACTGTTTTACGGGGTTATAGATACGGATGGTGTTGATGCCCGTGACCCCGGCTTGCATCTGCATTTGCGGGTAGTGGATCCCGGGCTCAAAGTCGAGAAACAATGAGCCAAGCCACTCGGCACCGAGCCGCCAGTCCTGCCAAAGATGGTGGGTCAGGAACGACACCACCATGGCCCGCGCACGAAAGTTGAGATAACCGGTTTGTAGCAGACAGCGCATACAGGCGTCGATCAACGGATAACCCGTGCGTCCTTCCCGCCAGGCGGCCAGTCGATCAGGGTCGTGGCGGCGGGGATGCGACCGGTAGCCCCGGTTGAGGTCTTCAAACTCCATTCGACACTCCATTTCAAATTTTTGGATGAAGTGGCAATGCCAGTGCAGACGGGACTCGAAGGCTGACAGAGCGCGAGCCCATCCGCCTTGCTGCTGTCTGCGTTTCAGGGCTTGGTAGGTTTGCCGCAGACTAAGATTTCCCCACGCCAGATAGGGCGAGAGTCGCGAGCAGTGCTCTCGACTCGTGGTGGGTTTGGAGATGTGTCGCTGGTAGCCATGACCTCTTACCGATAGAAAACTCTGCAGAACCTCATGAGCGGCGGATGCGCCTCCGCGCTGAAAATGCGGGTTTTGCGCCTGCCAAGCCGCGATGCGCCGCGAGCGCATGCCGTCCAGCTCCGGTGGCAACTGGCGGCATAGGCTGGTCAGTAACGGGAGTTCTGCACTGAGTTCTGCATCACTCATGACACGCTGCCAGTCTCGATTCCAGCCGCGGCGATCCCGGCGCCCGCGTTGCACACCGTTTGTCGGGAACTCCTGCCAGTCGATACCCTCGGCTGTGCAAAACGAGGCGACCTGACGGTCCCGTTCAAACGTCACGCCAAGGCCCGTCTCTTCATAACTGAAGAGATGATCAATTGGCATCAACTGATGGAGTGTGTTGAAGAGCGCGAGGGGCTCACCCTCCAAAATCTGAATCTCAACACCTCTGTCCGCCAGCTCGGTGTTCATGGCCTGTAAAGACTGCGCAATGAAGTGCCAGTGCCGCCCCCGGTAATGAGGGTTTTTGATCAGTGATGGTTCGACGATGTAGACCAGTAGCAGCGGCTCATGACGTGCGATGGCTGCGGCGAGGGGCGCATGGTCGGTGACCCTCAAGTCTCGTTTGAACCACACAACGTTCACGACGCAGCCTGCCGCACAGCCAGCAGAGGATTGACCAGTGGCTGCTGAGTCAAGGCGTCCTGCAGCGCCACCCGGCCACGATAAATGGCGCTGAAAATGAGGCGGTAGGCGTCACGATCAAAGCCGATTGTCGCCTTGCTGTTCAGTGAGTTTTTCACATCCGCCAGCGAGTCAAAGCAGCCATGCCACGCCCACTGGTCTACGAGGTGGAATTGCTTCGCTGGCTGGTGCTCGATGGGATGGATAGTGAGTTCCTGAAGCAGCAGCGGCCCGGTGAAGGGCCAGGCCGCGATCCTCTGTCGATCCAGCTGATCGAGCAATCGAGCGTTGTGTGAATCAGCGCTTTCGTGCCCTGCGCAGGCACCGTCACAGCGGCCTAACTGATGCTGAAAACAGGCCCCGTTACCTTTGTCGAGGCCCATGACACGTAAGCACAGCGCGTGATCTCTGGCGAGATTCTGGAGCGAGGTAGTGATTCGGTGCTTGTTTGGGAACAGTCCATAGGTGTCGGTATTGCGCACGCCAGTCGGTGCGAAATCAATGGCAACCGGTTGCAAGAAGCCCGCTTTCGAGGGCTTAAGCTGAATTGTCCAGAGGCGCCGCAACTGGCGTTGGCGCCGATTGAACAGTGGCACCTCTGATTTGATAGCGGCGTTTTCAATCAGCAACGCGCCGATCTCACCCGCGGTGAGTTGGCAGTCAATGTGTGCGACCTGAGACATGAGCCGCTGATGTCTGCCCGGTTTGCGGCCCTCGTTGATGTGCTGTGCGACTCGACTATGGATGTCGACGCTCTTGCCAATGTAGAGCAGCACGCCCTCGGCATCGAAGAAGCGATAAACGCCGCTGCATCGCGGCAATGAATCAATTAACTCGCCAGCGCGGGAGAACGTGATGCGCTGTGTTGTCTTGGGCATCTTTTCTGAGTCTCTGATTAGCCGACGGCGAGGACAGTTGTTCGGTTTTTGTCGCCTCAAAACTCGTGACGCTCGAGGCTGAAGCGAACCGCTCGAGCGTGAGAATCGTAGCTTTTGTAAGGCCTGTAAAAAAGTAGAGGCCGGGCTCCGTTACCTCAGTGAAAGCGGAGCCCTGTCATGTCGAGGCACTGTGTGAACTGTTATGAAGGTAGCCATCAATAAGTTAGCAAGTCTGGATATCTCCAGTGTTGTGATCGAGTCAGTCGATTTAAGTCTTTATATCGCTCATGTCCGCGTTGGTGATAACGAGCACGTCATTACCAACCGGCAAGGCAAGGTCCTGAAAACGCGCAACCTACTGGAGATGCAGCGGTTGCTTCGGAAGGCGGTCAGCTGTGAATTTTTTCTGCGACAGCGCAGTGCGTACGATGAAATGGTGGGGCATGCCCACCGGGCCGCTGACAACAGTATGGAACTGCCTTTAGGTCGGGAACCGTTGCCGGAATGGTTGAACTAATCGTTGTCCTGCGGAAGCGTTGCACGCTGAGCACGTTTGCGCCGTACGACACTGAGCAATGTTACGCCGAGAGGTCATCCTCTCCGAGTTTATGTCCCCAGTCTCGTTTTGCTTTCAGATATTGCAGGTTGTGATCGTCGATGCCGCATACATGCTTGACCTGCTCGATATTGGGGACTCCCAGAGCGGTCAGGTCTTCTTGTTTTTTGGGGTTATTGGTCAGCAGGCGTAAGTTGCGGCCGCCTCCAAAATATTTGAGCAAGACGGCGGCGTCAGAGAAATCCCGACAGTCATCGGGAAGCCCCAGAGACCGGTTCGCCTGATACGTGTTTTCGCCCGCGTCCTGAAGCAAATAGGTCGCTGCTTTGGCCCATAAGCCGATGCCGCGGCCTTCATGACCCGCCATGTAAATCAGATAACCGCCCGCTGGGTCGTCTGCGATGCGGTCCAGAGCAGATTCCAATTGGGGGCCGCACTCGCAACGTCTCGAGCCCAGCACATCGCCCGTCAGGCAACTCGAATGAACCCGGACGAGCGGGTTGTCGCTTTTCTCAGGTTCGCCAATCACTAACACACTGTTTACCGCCATGCTCGAGGCAAGGTGCGAAAAAAGATGTTGTCCTCCCTGTTCTCGCAGGGTGCTGGCGAGATGCTCGACTTCGCTTAGTTCAGTGCTTCTTACGCTGGCGTACCACTGAACAGTGGGTTGGAGATGACCGCGCGCAAGGGGCAGTGGAATAGGGCCCATGAGGTTGAGGTGCAGGCCTGGCCCGGGTGCCTCAGTCATCTGCACTTCGCTGCCGTCGGCATCGATGCGAAACAGCTTG
>PAGS01000037.1 GCA_002705465.1 Halieaceae bacterium | reverse complement strand
GCGGGGGCCGGATTTGAACCGACGACCTTCGGGTTATGAGCCCGACGAGCTACCAGGCTGCTCCACCCCGCATCAATACTCCCAGTGATCGCCCCCTTTTTAGCAGAAGCCCTGTTCCGGGTGTCTGCAGGCGTCACAGTGGCGCGAGCACCACAAACAGAGGCGGCGGAGTATAGGAACGGAGGCCACTGCCGTCAACCCGCAAAAGCCGGCGACTCATGCCGTGGCCTCGCAACGGAGTATTGCGGCGATCGGTAAACTGACGCCTCAGCGGGGAAAGTTGACGTCACCGCATGATATCTGGGCGTCGACGGCGTAACCTGCAACAATCGGACTGTCGGAGGACGGCGATGATCAAACTGGGGGGTGTTGCTGCAGCCGCAGGGATCCTGTCCCACCTCAAAGTCACCACAGCGGACGAGGTAGCGACGGACCTCAAGCACCGCGACGAGGGGCTGGCGCAACAGATTCTGGACGAGATGCTGCCGTTTGAGCGCTTGGCGCACGCAGACAACCGCAGCCTGCAAACGCTGGTGCGCGAAGCTGAGGCTCAGATACTGATGCTCGCGCTTGCAGGTGCCGCTAAGGATACCCGCGACGCTTTTCTCGGCTGTCTGTCGTCCAGAGCCCGCGTGAACTTTATAGAGGAAATGTCCCTGATGGGGCCCGCTCGGAGAAGTGACGTTGAGGAGGCGCGGAAATCCCTCACACGGCTAGCGAGAGAACTGGCCGATCAAGATCGATTTACACTGCCAGTGGACGGGTATATTCGGTAACGTCAGCTCACGCGCAGAAACGGGATGTCGACGCCGCAACGCGTGCGGATCGCAAAGAAAAGAGCCGATCAAAAATGATAAAGCCTCGGTTATCGGGACTATATCAATCTCCATCAATAATTGGTGCGGAAGGCGGGACTTGAACCCGCACAGCCAAAGGCCACTACCCCCTCAAGATAGCGTGTCTACCAATTCCACCACTTCCGCTTAGTTGCTTACTCCCCGCTTGCTGGGGGTGCGTCATCGACGGGAACATCACCCTCCGACTCAAAATCCACCACAGGCACATCACCTTCAGGCGCTACTTCTAAAGGCGCTGATACCGGGACTTCAAAACCCAAATCGTCAGTATCAGCCGTTCGATTATCGGCAATGACCGCCAAGCCAAAGCTGCTGGCGAAAAATATGGCCGACAACCATGCCGTCATCCGCGTGAGCGCGTTACCACTACCTGCACTGCCAAATAAGGTTTGAGACGCGCCGGCGCCGAACGATGCACCGATATCTGACCCTTTACCACGCTGCAGCAAGATGAGCGCAATCAGCGCCAAGGCAACGAGCAAGTGCACAATAAGCGTGATTTGTTCCATTGAGTATCCTATTCGCGCCCCAATCAGACGCCCAACACAGGGCGCGAGATGATACCGGTCGCGCAGTCACCTCGCAACCGAACTAGACGGCCCCTCTGATCGCCCCTGCAATACCCTCCGCGAGGCGATGATTCTCCGCGGCGTCAGCCCCTTCAATCATCACCCTGATGAGTGGCTCCGTACCCGAGGGTCTCAAGACCAAGCGCCCCCTGGACCCGAGAGTATCCTCTACGCGCTGGCGCTCAACCTCGGCGGCTTCACAGTCCTCCAGCACAAAACCCTCGGGAACCGTCACATTGATGAGCGTTTGCGGGAGCTTGCGCATGGCGCTTTTGAGAGCCAGTAAGCTGTCGCCGGATCTCACCATCGCCGCCAAAACCTGCAGCGCGGCAATGATGCCGTCCCCGGTGGTCGTTAGGTCACCGCAGATTATGTGCCCCGACGCTTCGCCACCCAATAGCCAGCCTCGTTCCGACATGCACTCAAGCACATAACGATCCCCAACTTGCGCCCGTTGCAGCGCAATGCCTTTGTCCGCAAGAGCCTGTTCCATACCCAAGTTAGACATCAGGGTCCCAACAACTCCCTCTGGTGGATCTCCATTTCGCAAACGATCGTTGGCGATGATGTAGAGGAGCTCATCGCCGTCCACAACGCTGCCGTCAGCCGCCACCAGCTGCACACGATCTCCATCTCCATCGAAGGCGATGCCTACATCCGCCGCTTCTCCCAACACCTTTGCTTGCAGGGCGGCAGGAAAAGTTGAGCCCACCTCATGGTTGATGTTGTACCCATCCGGCGCGGCACCGACCAGCACGACATCGGCACCGAGTTCAGTAAACACCTGTGGCGCAACCTGATAGGTGGCGCCATGGGCACAATCAAGCACCAGCCTCAAACCGCTCAGGCTGAGCTTGTCAGGGAAGGTATTCTTACAAAACTCTACATATCGCCCCGGCGCATCAACCATTCTGGAAGCCTTACCCAGATCAGCCGAGGGCACCGTTTCCATGGGCTCAGACAGCATTCTCTCTATTTCCAGCTCGAGTTCGTCCGATAACTTCGAGCCTGCGCCATCAAAGAATTTGACCCCGTTGTCGGGGTAGGCGTTGTGCGAGGCACTGATCACGATACCTGCCGAAGCCTTTTGACTGCGGGTCAACATAGCTACGGCAGGCGTGGGCATGGGGCCCAGCAGAGTCACCCTGGCACCCGCAGCAACCAGCCCGGATTCAAGCGCCGACTCAAACATGTAGCCGGATACACGGGTATCCTTACCAATCAACACATGGGTTTGTTGATTCGATGCGGTGAATACCTTACCCGTCGCCCAACCGAGCTTGAGCATGAAATCGGCAGTCACCGGATATTGACCTACCTGACCCCGGATGCCGTCTGTGCCGAAAAACTGTCTTTTCATGATGGTTTAACCTGACTCACCGCGCGCCACATTGCCAGCGCGTCTGACGTAGCGGCGACGTCATGTACCCGCACTATACTCGCACCGCGCTCAACCGCCATCATCGCCAGTCCCACGCTGGCAAAGACACGCGCCTCGGGGGGTCTATCCAGCACACTGCTGATCATAGATTTGCGAGACAAGCCGACTAATACGGGAACCCGTTTGACGGCCAATTCGCTGAGTCGGGCCAACATTTCGAAATTCTGCTTGGCTGTTTTTCCGAATCCGAACCCGGGATCGATAATGATGCGATCTTGCGGCACACCCGCCGCTTGCAATCTGTCCGACTGCGCGTCAAAGAAAACATCGAGATCGGTAATCACATCATCGTACGAAGGATCATGTTGCATGGTGTCCGGCTCACCCTGCATGTGCATCAGACACATGGCCAAGCCGGTACCAGCCGCTGACTCAAGTGCGCCAGGTCGTCGGAAGCCACGGACATCGTTTAGCAGGCCTGCTCCCAATCTGCCTGATGCGGTCATGATGCTCGGCGTGCTGGTGTCGACCGAGACAATCACATCGATGCGACTGACAATGGCCTCCACCGCAGTCAGTACCCTGTGTGACTCCTCTGATTCTGCAACCGATGCGGCGCCAGGCCGGGTCGACTCACCCCCAACATCGAGAATATCCGCACCCGAACTGCACATCTCCTCGGCACGCCGCAACACGGCATCGATTTGAACGCGACCATCCTGATAAAGCTGGCCGCCATCGGAAAAGGAATCGGGCGTCACGTTCAGGATGCCCATGATCCGCGGCACGCTGAGGTCCAGCGATCGCTCACCACATTTGATAGCGTAAGACATGGGTAGTTAAGCGCCGGCGGCGGACAACCGGCGTGCTGGCTCAGTGCTCGGTTGCTGCACCGCCGATTGGGCTACCGGTGGCCTCTGAGGCTCCTTCATCGGGGGGCGTATCGCGGTCGTCCCCGGACCAATCACTTGGAGGCCGGGGAGTCCTGCCTTCCATAATGTCGTCAATCTGCTCTGCATCGATGGTCTCGTACTGCATGAGCGCGTCTGCCATGCCATCTAGCTTGTCCCGGTTATCTTCCAGCAACTTGAAGGCCTTGGCGTAGCACTCATCAATAATGCTCCGCACTTCCTTGTCGATGGCCAACGCTGTCTCATCCGACATCGCCTTGGCTGGCTGGGCCGCACTGCGGCCCAAAAAGACTTCTTCGCCACCTTCGTCGTACATCAGGGGCCCCATGCTCTCCGACAGCCCCCATTTCGTCACCATATTGCGGGCAACCTCTGTCGCGCGCTGGATATCATTGGAGGCTCCCGTGGTAATGCCTTCCTTTCCCAAAGTCATTTCCTCGGCCACGCGCCCACCAAACAAACTGGTAATTTGCGAAACGATGTGCCGTCGACTGTGGCTGTACCGATCCTCTTCAGGCAGAAACATCGTCACGCCCAAGGCACGACCACGCGGGATGATAGAGACCTTGTAAACCGGGTCGTGCTCGGGCATCAGTCGACCCACGATGGCATGACCTGCTTCGTGGTAAGCCGTATTTCGCTTCTCAGACTCGGACATCACCATCGAGCGCCGCTCTGCGCCCATCATTATCTTGTCTTTGGCCAACTCGAACTGATTCATTCCGACCAACCGAAGGCCCCCACGCGCTGCGAACAACGCCGCCTCGTTAACGAGGTTAGCGAGATCGGCGCCCGAGAATCCCGGTGTGCCACGAGCGATCTTTGAGGGATCGACGTCCTCCGACAGCGGCACCTTTCGCATGTGCACCTTCAGGATCTGCTCACGGCCGCGAATATCTGGCAGGCCGACCACAACCTGACGGTCAAAGCGCCCCGGTCGTAGCAACGCAGGATCTAAAACGTCAGGGCGGTTAGTCGCGGCAATCACAATCACGCCGTCGTTCAGCTCAAATCCGTCCATCTCAACCAGAAGCTGGTTCAGGGTCTGCTCGCGCTCGTCATGGCCACCTCCCAGTCCGGCACCGCGGTGCCGGCCCACGGCGTCGATCTCGTCTATGAAGATGATGCAGGGTGATTGTTTCTTGGCTTGCTCGAACATGTCGCGGACACGGGACGCGCCCACTCCGACGAACATTTCCACAAAGTCCGAGCCGGAGATCGAGAAAAAAGGCACCTTCGCCTCGCCGGCGATGGCCTTCGCTATCAAGGTCTTGCCCGTACCGGGCTGCCCTACCATCAAGACGCCGCGGGGAATGCGACCTCCCAACTTCTGAAACCGACCGGGATCGCGCAGGAACTCGACCAGCTCCTGCACGTCTTCTTTGGCCTCTTCCACCCCGGCTACATCGGCAAAGGTCGTCGTAATCTGATCCTCGCCCAGTAGCTTCGCTTTGCTCTTACCAAAGCTCATGGGTCCGCCGCGACCCCCACCGCCACCCTGCATCTGCCGCATAAAAAACATAAAGACGGCAATGATCAGTAGGATGGGGAAACTGGCAATCAGTAACTGCGTCCAAACAGATTGCCGCTCGGGTTGCTTGCCTTCCACGGTCACGTTGTGCGCCAGCAAGTCATCCATCAGCTTTGGATCTTCGACCATCGGCCGAATGGTCTCAAAGCTACTGCCATCCTTGCGCTGAGCGGTGATCGTCAGACCATCCACCAGGACCTTCGAGAGCCTGTCGGTCTGGACCTCGCGGATGAATTCCGAGTAGCCGACCTGCTCGGTGGCGCTGCGAAGATTAAAATTGTTGAATACCGAGAGCAGCACTGCTGCGATCAGCAGCCAGAGCAGTAAGTTCTTGGCCATATTATTCACAACGTTCCCTCTCGATTATGGGGTGCGCTTACACATGCGGCCGCACAGTATAACGCCTTGTAACAGATCCCCTACCGCCCGCTATTTCACAGGCCTTTTTGTCAGGTTGGGCCAGATTCTCCCATTTCAACCCCTGACTGTCAGTCCGCCGCCTCAGGCGTCCAAATTCGCGCCTGGCACCGGCCACCCGCCTCACATTGCACATGTGCCAGACGCCTCCCGGGCCTCAGTCGGCTTTAAGCCCGGATGCAACAACGTAGATCTCTCTGGATCGCGGCCTAGACGCTTTGGGCTTACGAGAGACTACGCGCCCGAAGTGCATACGGATCTGGCGAAACCAATCCTCAAATCCCTCCCCCTGGAACACTTTGGTAATAAAAGCACCCCCTGGAGACAGGGAGTTTATCGCCAACTCCGTGGCCAGCTCGACCAAATACATCGCTCTGGGTTGATCTACCTCGGGCATGCCGCTCATATTGGGGGCCATGTCTGACAGCAGAACGTCAAGCGGTTGTCCGCCCAAAGCCACGAGCAAACGGTCGTAAGTCTCCTGCTCAGTGAAATCACCCTGAACAAATGCGACATCGGGCAGCGCACCCATGGGCAGGATATCGCTTGCCACGACCCGGCCTCGATCACCCACGATCTCTGCGGCGACCTGAGACCATCCACCTGGCACACTACCCAGATCCAGTACTGACATACCGGAGCGGATAATGCGGTCCTTCTCATTGATTTCCATCAATTTATAGACCGCTCTGGAGCGGTAGCCTTCCTGTTGCGCTCGCTGGACGTAGATATCGTCGTGGTGCTCTTTAAGCCACGCACGACTGGAGCCCTTTTTTTTACCCATACCCGCACCCTGACCGGCCACATCCCGAGTGAACATGGCGTTAAACTGTCGTCACACCAGTGTACCGCGACGGCGCAAAGAGCCACTCATGACAAATCTCAGCAGTAAAGAACTCCGGCAACTGCGCGGGCTGGCGCACTCCCTCAAACCAGTAGTCATTGTCGCGGGAAAGGGCCTGACCCCCGATGTGCTCGACGAGCTTGACCGCGCTCTAAATGATCACGAGCTCATCAAGGTAAAAATATCTGTTGGGGATCGGGAGCAGCGTGAGTCGATCATCTCATCGATATGTCAGAAGAGCGGCGCACACCTAATACAACGCATTGGGAACATCGCAACGCTGTTGCGCTCAAATCCACAAGCAGACCCCAGGAAATCCAACTTGCATCGCAATCGATAGGGGTCGGCTCAACCATGGCAGAGATTCTTGAATTTCCAACCAGAGAGAAGCAGGCCTTCGCGTTTCTGGAAGAACAGCTAAGGCAGATGCTTAGTGCCAAGGGAGCTGACGATCAACTGATCGAACACGCTATTGCCTCACTCACAGATGTCTACGCTGAACTGCAACGCGACTCCGACTGTCATTTTGAAGTGCGGCTCCCTGAGCAACTGTCTCGCGAGGAGTCCCTGCACTTACAGGAGGATATCACCTCTGGTATTGAGCAACTTCGCAAAACGCACCACGATTTAACCCTTAAACTCGCAGCGCGCTTGGTCCTCACGGAGCTCAAACTGTTTCAGCATGAGCGCAGTGATTAGGCTGTGACCCTGTGACCGTATTGAGAGGCAACACACCCGCTCAGTAAAGTCGCTCTAAACGAGTGCAGTGGCAACTTGAAATGTCACCCAGGCGGCAAGCCAGGCGAGTAGGAGGTAGGCGATGACCATATTGATCGCGATACGCCAGGACTGAGCCTCCTTTGCCAGGATCGCGACGGTAGAGACACACTGCAGGGCGATCGCGAAAAATACCATGAGCGCCAGCCCCGACCCTATCGGCAGAGCACTNGCCTGAACCTGCTCAACCAGGGGAACGATGTTCTCCTCGGCACCTTCNATCCCCATGATGGTGCCAAGCGTCCCCACNAAAACNTCGCGCGCNAGAAAAGCNCTGACGATTGCCACTCCATANCGCCAATCAAGACCCAGCGGCTGAAAGAGGGGTTCGATCCACTGCCCGAGCGTCCCGAGCCAGGAGGCCCCAAGATCCGCGCCCTGATTGGGGAAATACCCGAGAGTCCAGACCACAATCGTGACACTCAGAATAACGAGTCCTGCCTTCGTGACAAAATGCTGGGCTCTCTGAACCGACTTCCGCGCAATGGGAACCAGCGCAGGAACACGGTACGCAGGCATTTCCATCATAAATGGCATTTGTTCCTGTGACGGCGTGAACCGATTCACCAACCCGGCAACAGTCAGGCCAGCGAGCATGCCAAACATGTAGATGCCAAAAAGGGTGATGCCCTGCCAACCAACCAGACCGCCAAAGAGCGTCTCGCGTGGAATAAAAATAGCGATGAGCAAAGTGTAGACAGGCAATCGTGCCGAGCAGGGCATGAGTGGAATCGCCAGGTAGGTCAGCGCTCGGGCACGCGGCGACTCGATCGACCTGGCTGCGTAGATGGCGGGAATAGCGCATGCCACACCGGACAACATCGGGATGAAACTCTTGCCACTGAGGCCGAAGAATCGCAGAGGCTTGTGACAAATCAACGCGGCGCGCGCGAGATAACCGGAGTCCTCCAGCAGACCAATCACAAACGTCAGGACAAATATCTGTGGCACAAACACAAGAAAAGCGCCAATACCGCTAAACACGGCATCAGCGACAAAGTCTCGAAGGACACCGGCTGGAATGTAGGGCAACAACCAGCCACCTAGCGCAGCAACACCCGATTCCACCCCGTCCATAGCCGGCGCTGACCACGTGAAAATCGACTGGAAAAGAATCAACATGATGAGCGTGAAGGTCATGCCTCCGGTGGCAGAACCGAGAAAAAAGCGATCCAGTTGTGACTGGGTCTGCAACAAAACATCAGCAGGGGCACCATAGCGCTCAGCCAATCGGTGCGCCTCTTCGTAAAGCGCCGAGTCAGCATCGCCGCCCTCACTCGCAATGAGTTGATCAGGCACTGCTTCCTCGCGTAGCTGAGACAGTGTGGGTTCGGATACCGGCGCGTCGCGAGACACCCTCTCAATCACCCCATCGAGGCCCTCTCCGGTCCTCGCTGAAACGACCAGCACGGGCACGCCCAGCTCAGAGGACAGTCCCTGAGCATCAATCCGCAATCCGTGCCGCCTCAATATATCGCCCATATTGGCGACAACAGTGACGGCGCGACGCTGCCTCTGGCAGGCGCGAATGACTTGCAGGCAGAAGAATAGGCTTTTCTCCAGGCGTGTCGCGTCTACCACGCATACAACATGCTCCACTTCAGGGTCTGCCAATGAATGATCAAAATGCGCTACGGCGACACGTTCCTCTTCAGAAATGGGCCGCAGTGAATAGGTGCCCGGGAAATCCACCAGATCCAGCTCGGGTATCCTCGCGAACCTGCCCACCGACAGATCGACCGTAATGCCCGGATAATTGGCTACCCGCTGATTCAGGCCGGTAAGACGGTTGAATAGCGCTGTCTTGCCGGAGTTCGGGGTGCCCACCAGCAACACGCTAGGCATTCGCTTCACCTGCCAGTCGCGTTACAAGCACCTGCTCTGCCAATTCGCGATCCAGGGAGTAAGTCGCGTTACTGACACGGAACACGCGCGGCGCGCCAAAGCCCGGCTGATGCAGGCAAGAGATTTCCTCTCCGGTATGAAACCCGAATTCCTGCAGACGACCCTGATAACGATGCTGGAGCGTCGCGCTGAAGCCGACTAGCTGCGCAGTGGTATGCAGAGGCAGGTCCCACAGAGAGAAGGTGTCAGGCTTGTCGGCCACCGAAGGCTCCCGCAAAGAAAACGCGGATCATACGACCAATGAGAATGATTTTCAGTAAGTCTAGAGGTGCTCGACGGCCTCTATCTCGTAGATGACGTCGCCACCGGGTGCGTTGACGGTCACTTCGTCGCCCTCTGCCTTGCCAACGAGCGCTCGAGCGATAGGAGAATTGACCGATATCAGGTTCGCCTTGGCGTCTGCCTCATCTTCACCCACGATCCGGTACGCCAATGTCCGGTCATCCTCAACATCGATCAGAGTGACGGTGGCACCGAAAACGACTTTGCCGGTAACAGGAATCGTTGTCACATCGATAATCTGCGCATGAGACAACTTGTGCTCGAGTTCTTTTATGCGCCCCTCGGCGAAGCTCTGTTGTTCTCTCGCAGCATGGTATTCAGCATTCTCCTTGAGATCACCATGCTCTCGCGCCTCGGCGATCGCCTGGGTAATACGCGGGCGTTCAACCTTTTTCAGTCTCTCCAGCTCCTCTCGAAGGACTTGCTCTCCTCGCACAGTCATCGGTACCCGGTTCATATGGCAATACTCTCATGTAGATCCTGCAGGCGCCGCACGCTGATATCCGTCTCCTGTTCCAACGCCATACAAACGGCTTCTGCTGCTGCCAACGTAGTCGTATAGAAAACGCGGTGCTGTTCTGCACTGGCGCGGATAGAGGCTGAGTCGATAATCGCGCGGCGACCTTCAGTGGTGTTGATAATCATCGCCGCTTCGTCGTTTTTGATCAAATCGACAATGTGAGGGCGGCCCTCTGCCACTTTGTTTACCTGCTGCACTGCCAAACCGGCGTTCTCCAATGCTTTCGCAGTACCCCCTGTTGCCGCGAGGGTGAAGCCCTGCGCAACCAGACGACGGGCGACATCGATCGCGGCGGGCTTATCGGCGTCGCGCACGCTGATCAAGCACAGACCCGAAGTCGGCGGATCATCACCGGCGCCGAGTTGAGCTCGTGCAAAGGCGCCCGCGAAGGTGTCACCTGTCCCCATCACTTCCCCGGTTGACTTCATCTCGGGGCCCAAAATCGGGTCCGTACCGGGAAATTTATTAAAGGGCAGTACCGCCTCTTTGACGCTGTAATAAGGCGGCACAATTTCTCTCGTCACGCCCTGACTCACAAGAGTCTGGCCCGCCATGCATCGTGCCGCCACCTTGGCGAGTGACACACCGACCGCCTTAGAGACAAACGGCACTGTCCGCGAGGCTCTAGGATTGACCTCGATCACATAAATTTCATTGTCCTGCCACGCCAATTGCACGTTCATCAGCCCGCAGACACCGAGCTCTAGCGCCATCTTGCGCACCACATCGCGCATGTCCTCCTGAACGTCCTCGGGCAAGCTATAGGGTGGCAACGAACACGCGGAGTCACCGGAATGCACCCCGGCCTGTTCAATGTGCTGCATGATCGCGCCAATCACCACCTGCTCGCCGTCGCTTACCGCGTCAATATCGACCTCAATAGCGGCGCTGAGGAACCGATCCAGCAGGACAGGGGAATCCTCGGAGACTCTGACAGCATCGTTCATGTACCGCAGCAGGTCCTCCTCGCGATAGACGATCTCCATCGCGCGCCCACCCAGCACATAGGACGGGCGCACTACCAGCGGATAGCCAATATTTGCCGCTGCGGCTATGGCTTCTTCAACACTGCGCACCGTGGTATTGGCGGGCTGGCGGAGCGACAGCTGCTCGATCATCTGCTGAAAGCGTTCGCGATCCTCTGCGCGATCAATCTGGTCAGGCGTCGTACCAATAATCGGCACACCCGCGGCTTCTAGCGCGCGAGCCAGCTTAAGCGGCGTCTGCCCGCCAAACTGCACAATCACCCCGGTGGGTTTCTCCAGTGCAACGATCTCGAGCACGTCTTCCAGCGTGACAGGCTCAAAGTAGAGTCGGTCCGAGGTGTCGTAATCAGTCGATACCGTCTCGGGATTACAGTTGACCATGATGGTTTCATAACCATCCTCGCGCATTGCCAGCACCGCATGGACGCAGCAATAGTCGAATTCGATCCCCTGCCCGATTCGGTTGGGACCGCCACCGAGTACCAGGATTTTCTTGCGGTCACTGGGTGCCGCCTCACACTCCTCTTCGTAAGCGGAATACATATAGGCGGTCGAGGCCGCAAATTCGGCGGCACAGGTATCGACTCGCTTATAGACAGGCCGGATATCCAGCGACCACCGTCGCTCGCGCACTGCGGATTCGGTCGTGCCCAGCACATCGGCGATGCGCTTGTCAGCAAAGCCCCGGCGCTTTAGCCCCCACATGAGGCTGTGATCAATGCCGTCGGCGGTCAGTCCGGAAAGCCGTGATTCCCAGCGCACGATGTCGTCGATCTGGATGAGGAACCAGGGGTCGATACCGGAGTAGCCGTAGATCTCTTCCAGCTCGAACCCGGCACGGAAGGCATCCGCCAGGTACCAGATACGGTCAGCTCCCGGGTTCGTCAGGCGATCCACCAGCTCGGACCGGGAGTCTTCATCCACCACCTGCATGCGCGGCTCGAAACCGGCTGAGCCCACCTCGAGTCCGCGCAGGGCTTTTTGCAAGGACTCCTGAAAAGTGCGCCCGATGGCCATCACTTCGCCCACCGATTTCATCTGGGTGGTCAGTCGCGGATCTGCGGTGGTAAATTTTTCAAAGGCAAACCGCGGAATTTTGGTCACCACATAGTCGAGCGCCGGCTCAAACGAGGCGGGGGTGGCACCGCCCGTGATGTCATTTTCCAACTCATCCAAGGTGTAGCCCACAGCAAGCTTAGCGGCCACCTTTGCGATCGGGAAACCGGTCGCCTTGGATGCCAAGGCCGAGGATCGTGATACGCGGGGATTCATTTCAATAACGACCAGCCGACCGGTGTCAGGGCACTGCCCAAACTGCACGTTGGACCCGCCGGTCTCCACCCCAATCTCACGCAATACCGCCAACGAGGCGTCACGCATG
>PAGS01000036.1 GCA_002705465.1 Halieaceae bacterium | reverse complement strand
TCCTCAATTTTTCTGCATTGGCTGATTTTATCCCCAGCCTTCATATTGCTGAGGCATCCGTAAATACCAACATCTATATGCGCGGTATCGGTTCCGGTAATAACCGTGGCTTTGAGCAATCGGTGGGCATGTACCTTGATGGCGTTTATCTTGGTCGAGGTCGCCAGTATCGATCTGGACTGATGGATATCGAGCGGGTAGAGGTGCTGCGCGGGCCGCAGGGCACACTATTTGGTAAGAATACGGTGGCGGGTGCAATCAATATCACCACCGCCTCGCCGGTAGTTGGTGAGGGAGCCTCAGGCGAGGTCAACGTGTCGGTTGAAGAGAATGGCGGTAGCATCGCGGAAGGCTTCATCCAAGGGGGTGGCGAGACCTTCGCTGCGCGCCTTGCGCTGCGACGCCGCGAGACGGATGGCTATGTTTATAACGCTTTCCTAGAAGAAGATGAGGGCGCGATCGATGAGTTCGGTGGCCGGCTTACATTGCTGTGGGAGCCGAGTGAATCTTTCTCGGCAAATTTAAAGTACACCTATATGGAACGCGATCGTGAAGGCTCAAACAGCGCTACCTGGCGTTTTCTGAGCCCGGCAGAGCGTGCGCAGCAAGTGCCGCAGCGGACGGCCTTTGCCAGCACCGCCTATGCGCTCATGGATGTCTTCTTCCCCAATTTTCCGTCGATTGCAGGGCAAGATTTCACCACTTACAAAGACAATAACTATGGCCAAAGTAAAGACGATGGCATAGGCATTGGCGTGAAGCCTGATAGCAGTGAGGACGAGTTGGAGAACTTGTCTCTGACTCTGACGTGGGAAGTTGGGAACGGGACTCTCACTTCAGTCACAGGGTTTGCGGCTTACGAGTATTTCGATGACGTCGACGTGGATTGGTTACCACTGCAGTTTATCGACCGATCTGATATTCATGACTTTGAGCAGTTCAGCCAGGAAATCCGTTGGACGGCGGACATAGGGGATCGCTTCACTTACACCTTGGGTGGATACATTGACCAAAACGAGCTTGATGCAAAGGGTCAAGTGATGATCGATACCAATATGGACGGCTTGTTTCCCGCCTTTGCCGCCTTGTCCAATGGGTTCCCGTTGGAGGCTGCGCCGTTGATGCCCCAGAATCTGCTGGCGGCCCTTACCGCAGATAGCCCGCTAAACGGCATACCCGGTTACGGTGTCTATTCGGCGAATCAGGTGAGCCGCAATCACAACTTCACTCAGGATACGGACTCTTGGGCTTTGTTTGCTCAGGGCAGCTACGATCTGACTGACGCGCTGCGTTTGACACTCGGTGTGCGCTACACCGAAGAAGAGAAAGATGCGATTAGTGACCAGAAGCTTGGTGACAGCTTGTGCGGCATTACGGGTAACCTTGAGGGTGGCAGCCTGGGGCAATGCGCTGCCTATAACAACTGGCTTGCGGTGTTACAGGCCACCGAGTTTGACAGCTATAACAAGTATTGGGTCAGTAGCCGCAAAACGGATGATTTCTCGCCTTCGGTGAACCTGCAGTGGGATATCAGTGACAGCACCATGCTGTATGTCACCTACTCAGAGGGTTTCAAGTCCGGCGGCTTTAGCGCAGCAGACGATGGGACACCCGGTAACTTGCCCACTTCTGCACCGCCGATTCCACCCGTGGTGGACAACGGATTCCAGGCTAATTCCTTCGTATCTACAGTGCCCAACGCTGATTTTGAGTTTGATGATGAAAGCGTTGAGTCCTTCGAGATTGGCGGTAAACACGAATTTGTAGGTGGCGCGGTTCGCTTGAACTGGGCGGCTTTTTACTCGGAATATGACGACCTCCAGACGACTATTTTTAAAGGTGTCGGATTCGCCGTTAACAATGCGGCCTCATCCGAGGTTCAAGGGGTCGAGGTCGATTTCATGATGGCCCTCACCGATACCATCCGAGTTGGCGTCAATGCCGCTTATCTGGATGCGAGCTATGGTGACTTCCGGGACGGACCATGCACTGCGATTCAGTTGGATGCATCTCGCTCAGCGCCTGCGGCGCCGCCTCAGTGTGGTACACCCGCTGCGCTGGCAAATCCCAACCCAGGACCCAATGATATTAATGACCTCACAGGTAGGCGAACCCTTTACGCCTCAGAGTGGAGCGGTAACGCCTTTATCGATTTCCGTATGCCTATGGGTAATTTGGAGTGGTTTGGTGGCGTCGATGTCAATTACCGTGACGAATTCGACTCAAATGGTGATGCTGATCCTTACGACGTGATCGATGCCTATACCAAAGTTAACGCGCGTATTGGTGTCGGTGCCGATAATTGGGAGATCATGGCTTACGGACGCAATATCTTCGACGAGGCCGCCTTGCAGCAGAGCTTCGATACTCCCGTGCTAGCTGGCAGTCACTCGTGGTTCATGGAAGAGGGCGCAGTATTTGGCATCCGAGGAACACTCAAGTTCTGAGCTATTTCAGCGGTGCTTGAAAGCAGCATATGGAGCCCGGCAAATCGCCGGGCTTTTTTATGGGCGCCTGTTAAGTGGAGATAGCTGAAGCGAGGGCATCTCTCGAACACCTTGACGCCAGCTTTGCAGCGTCATGCAGCCTTGGGAGTAGACTTTAGCGATTTACTTTTCTTGGCTGATGCTTTTTTTGTTGCAGGCAAAAGCGGTGCGAGGAATGTGCCGGTGTGGGAGGCAGGGTTCTCTGCCACCTGTTCCGGGGTGCCGGTTGCAACAATCTGACCACCCCCGGACCCACCCTCGGGGCCCAGGTCGACAATCCAGTCCGCGGTTTTGATCACATCTAGGTTGTGCTCGATGATGACCACGGTGTTACCACCGTCCCGCAGGCGATGGAGCACGTCCAGTAGCTGACGAATATCCTCAAAGTGCAGACCGGTTGTGGGTTCATCGAGGATGTAAAGCGTATTGCCGGTGTCGCGTTTCGAGAGCTCCCGGGATAGCTTCACGCGTTGCGCCTCTCCTCCCGATAGCGTGGTTGCAGCTTGCCCTAGTCGGATGTAGGACAAGCCCACATCCATCAGCGTTTGTAGCTTGCGGTGAATGGCCGGCACGGCCTCAAAAAACGACAGCGCATCCTCCACCGTGAGATTGAGCACCTCGGAGATGTTCATGTCTTTGAACTTGATTTCCAGCGTCTCGCGGTTGTAGCGCTTGCCCTTACAGACATCGCAGGGCACATAAATGTCTGGCAAAAAGTGCATTTCGACCTTAGTCACCCCGTCACCCTGACAGGCCTCGCAGCGGCCGCCACGGACGTTAAAACTGAATCGGCCGGGCTTATAGCCTCTGGAGCGAGCTTCTTGCGTACCTGCGAAGAGCTCTCGAATCGGCGTAAAGATACCCGTGTAGGTGGCCGGGTTGGAACGCGGCGTTCTGCCAATCGGGCTCTGGTCGATATCGATGCATTTATCGAGCTGTTCAAGGCCCTCTATGCCCTCGTGGGCAGCGGCTTTTAGGGTAGTCGCGCCATTGAGGGCGGTGGCGGCAAGGGGATATAGCGTACCGTTGATGAGTGTTGACTTCCCCGATCCTGAGACGCCGGTCACACAGGTCAGTAGCCCGAGGGGCAGGCAAAGCGAAACGTCCTGTAAATTGTTCCCGCAGGCACCGGTAATACTGATAGCGCGTTTAGAGTTGGCAGTACGCCTCACCTCGGGGACTGCAATCGAGCGTGCCCCCGAGAGGTAGGCACCCGTCATCGATTCGCCATTGCTGATGACGTCTTCCAGAGTGCCCGAAACGACGACTTCACCGCCATGCACCCCCGCACCGGGCCCGATATCAATGATGTGGTCGGCACTACGAATTGCGTCCTCGTCGTGCTCGACAACCAGAACCGTATTGCCCAGGTCACGAAGGTGTATCAGGGTTTTCAGGAGCCGTTCGTTATCGCGCTGGTGCAGCCCAATGGACGGCTCGTCGAGAATGTACATCACGCCCACTAGACCCGCCCCAATCTGACTCGCGAGGCGAATCCGCTGCGCCTCGCCACCCGAAAGCGTCTCTGCGCTGCGATTAAGCGTCAGGTAGTTCAGGCCAACATCGACCAAAAAGCGATACCGCGCGCGGAGCTCCTTCAAGATCTTGTCAGCAATTTCGCCCTGCCGACCACTTAGCTCCAGCGCGTCAAAATAGGCCTGCGCATCGCCTACCGGCAGGGCGGTGATGCTGGGCAAGGTTCGGCCGTCGACGTATACGCTGCGCGCATCCTCACACAGCCGGGTGCCTTCACAGGCCTTGCACGCGGCCGTTGAGACATATTTGGCCAGCTCGTCGCGCACAGACGCCGATTCGGTCTCGCGGTAGCGGCGGTCCATATTCGGTATCACGCCCTCAAACACGTGGCGACGCTTGAATACCGTGCCGCGATCGTTTACGTAGGAGAACTCAATTTCCTCGCCCCCACTACCGTACAGGATGACATCACGGTGCTGTTGCGAGAGTTTCTCGAAGGGCTTGTCCATATCAAAGCCGTAATGACTCGACAGTGAGCGCAGCAGGTGAAAGTAATAGACGTTGCGGCGGTCCCAGCCCCGAATGGCGCCCTCTGCAAGGCTCGACTCGGGATGCAGTACCACGCGGCTTTCATCAAAGAATTGTGTGACCCCGAGGCCATCGCAACTGCCGCAGGCGCCAGCAGGATTGTTGAAAGAGAACAGGCGCGGCTCCAACTCGTCGATCGAGTGGCCGCAGCTCGGGCAGGCGTAGCGTGCCGAAAAAAGTATTTCCTCGCCTTCGTCTTCCATCGGCGCGATGGCGGCAACGCCGTCAGTGAGCTCTAGTGCGGTCTCGAAGGACTCGGCCAGACGGAGTTTCAGGTCTTCTCTGACTTTGAAACGATCGACGACGACATCGATCCGGTGCTTCCGTTTTTTATCGAGTGCTGGCACGTCATCTAGGTCCACGACAATGCCGTCGACGCGGACACGAATGAAACCCGCGGCTCGCATCTGTTCAAAAATGTGCAGATGCTCCCCTTTTCGGTCGCGCACTACCGGCGCCAGAAGCATCAGTTTGCTGCCTTCCGGTAGCGCCAAGACGGCGTCGACCATTTGGGTGACGGTTTGGGCCTTGAGAGTGACGCCGTGCGTGGGGCATCGCGGATCGCCAACCCGCGCGAACAACAAGCGCAGGTAGTCGTAGATCTCGGTGATGGTGCCGACGGTGGAGCGTGGGTTGTGAGACGTGGATTTCTGCTCGATGGAGATCGCGGGCGAGAGCCCCTCAATATGATCGATGTCGGGCTTTTCCATCATCGAAAGAAACTGGCGCGCATAGGTGGAGAGCGATTCGACGTAGCGTCTTTGCCCTTCGGCATAGAGCGTGTCAAAGGCCAGAGACGATTTGCCCGATCCCGAGAGGCCGGTGATCACAACCAGCTTGTCTCTGGGAATATCCAGATCAATGTTTTTGAGGTTGTGGGTGCGCGCACCGCGCACCTCGATGGTATCCATTCGTCTGACTCGCTCAAACGTTGCCAATCAGACAGTATACGAGCTTCCAGCCGCCGCGGACCCACGCCGTCCGGTTTTTGACCGCGTGCTACACTCGAACCTTCTCAAGGTGACAGACTTCGTGTTAGCGAAAGAACCCTTTACTGCTCTGGAGCGCCGTGCGGTGCTGGGTCTCGCCGGCCTCTACTGCCTGCGCATGCTGGGCTTGTTCATGGTGTTGCCCTTGTTTGCCGTGTACGCTCAGGAACTCGCTGGCGCGAATGCGGCGAGCATTGGTCTGGCCTTGGGTGCTTACGGGCTGACTCAGGCGGCGCTCCAAGTGCCGTTGGGATGGCTGTCCGATCAGATTGGGCGCAAACCGGTGATTGTCGGCGGGCTCTGTCTCCTAGTGTTGGGTAGCGTGCTGGCAGCACTGGCCGACACGCTGATGGGCCTCGCGATCGGTCGGTTGCTGCAGGGTTCGGGTGCCATTGCTTCGGCGACGATGGCTCTGGCCGCCGACTACACGCGCCTAGAGCAGCGTACCAAGGCCTCAGCCATCATCGGAGCCAGCATTGGCGTCTCATTTGCACTTGCGCTGGTGCTGGGGCCTATTCTTGCCGCCTGGGGTGGCTTGCCCCGTGTTTTTGAGGCCACAGCAGTCATGGGCGGACTAGGGCTCATGGTGGTGCTCATTGGATTGCCCGCCACGCCGCAACTCACTGATGGTGGGCGCGCGCACATCGCAGATCGCAAGAGGTTAGGAGAGGCTCTCTGGGGCCAGGGGCTGGGCATTCTCTATGCCAGTATCTTTTGTCTCCACTTGCTCTTGATGGCCGCCTTCACGGCGATCCCTGCCGTGATGACCGAGCAAGTCGGGCTACCGCCTGAGCAACATGCTTGGCTCTACCTCGCTACCCTTTGCGGCGCCTTGCCGGGCGTGGCGATGTTGGTTCGGCGGCGTCAGGCATTAGACGACTCGCGGCCGCTCTTGGTGCTGAGCGTGCTGCTGACGGTGCTCGGGCTGGTGACGGCGCTCTGGGCGTCATCGCTCCTAGCGCTCGGTGTAGCTTTGATGCTGTTTTTCGTGGGTTTTACAGCGCTTGAGACTATCCTGCCCGCCTTGGTTTCGATTGTCGCCCCGACCTCCCTGCGAGGCACTGCAATGGGTATCTTCTCCAGCGCCCAGTTTTTAGGCGTCTTTACGGGCGGTGCCTTGGGTGGCAACGCGTTGCATGTCGGGGGTGCCGTGGGTCTCGTTGCCGTCCTCTCGATGCTGACCGGGATTTGGCTCGCAGGATTGTGGCGCTACGGAAGAGCGCCGATGGTCGCCTGAGGTGTCAATTATCGGATAATGATGTACCCCCCATCCCACGGCGTTGCTATAGTCACAGGGTAGGAAAGCTTGTGACACTCGGTCCGAAGACAGTGGGAGCAGGCGGCGGATACGGGCACGAACGGAGAAAGATATGGCCTCGCGCGGCATCAACAAAGTCATTTTGGTCGGCAATCTCGGCAACGACCCCGAGCATCGGGTGCTGCCCTCTGGAGGCGGCGTCACCAACATTAGCCTCGCGACCTCCGAGAGCTGGCGGGACAAAAATACCGGTGACCAGCAGGAGCGTACCGAGTGGCATCGCGTCGTGTTTTTTAACCGCCTGTCGGAAATCGCGGCTGAGTACCTGCGCAAAGGCTCCAAAGTCTACGTTGAGGGTTCATTGCGGACCCGCAAATGGCAGGATCAGTCAGGGCAGGATCGGTACACCACGGAAATTGTCGCCCAGGAAATGCAGATGCTCGACAGCCGCAATATGGCGTCTGACGGGGGTGGCTATCAAAGCATCCCGGCAGCCAGTGCACCGCAGCCAGCGGCTGCGGATCCGGCGCCTATTGATTTTCCGGAAGACGACATCCCGTTCTAGGGCCTGACAGGTCTCTTCTGGCGGTGTTCCTGAGGGATTAAGCCCCCATGCGCATTCTGGTTTTNGGTCTCGACTCGCCGTTGGGCTATTCACTTCGCTCCTTCGCTGCGCCGCTGATGCGGCATGAGATTNTGGGTGTCGATATGGATGCCACACGCTGGCGCCGCGAGCGCCAGGTNAAAAAATTNATTCGCCGACAGCCGATAGACCTCATTCTCGATACACGATTAGTCACCCAAATTGANGGGGTTGATCCAGTGGGGCAGCCGGACATTGAGCGCACCCGGTGGCTGGCGGAGCTTGCCGCGCGCGACAAGGTCAGCTACCTCTTTCTCTCAAGCGCCAGAGTGTTTTCGGGCGCTTTGACGCGACCCTACCGTGAAACCGATCAACCCGATGCCAGCGACCCCGTGGGCAAAACCCTGATAGAGGTAGAAGAGCTTTTAAGAGCTACCCTTGAGGATGTCTTTATCCTGCGCTTGGGCCTGATGTTTGGCGGGCGACGGCCCAACCCGCTTGCGCGGGCCCTTGACGCACTGGCGCGAAACGACCGGGTCAAGGTCAGTGAGCGCGTTCGAGGCAGCCCGGTTCACGTAGCCGAGGTGGCGCGGGTCATCCACGGCATCAGCGATCAGATGGGCGCCGGAGCGCCGCGCTCCGGCGTCTACCATTACAGCGGTATTGGTGAGGTCACCGCCTACTCCTTTATGGAGACTGTGCTGGCAAATGCGTCNCAATACGAGCCGTTCAAATACGCACGCGAATTGATGGATTTAGTGAGCGCGGATACGGATGCGATGACGAGCCTGAGTCTTGATTGTGCTGAGATCCGTCACCAGTTTGGTATACAGCAACTGAGTTGGCGGGAGTTTGTTCCGCGAGCCGTTCGTCGTTACATTGACCTCTACGTCGACGCGCAATGAGGNTCTGCAATTGAGTGTAGCTCTGAAGACGGCGGTATTGACCGTCAGTGACACCCGAACACCCGATACGGACACCTCGGGCGCATTCCTCGAGGAGGCTTTGCTGGCGGCGGGCCATGAGGTCATGGATCGCCGCATAGTGATTGACGATATTTACCGATTGCGAGCGGTTGTGTCGGCTTGGATTGCCGACCCNGATGTCGAGGTGGTCTTGACGACAGGGGGCACGGGTTTCTCGGGGCGTGACTCAACGCCCGAGGCAATGGCGCCACTCTTCGATAAGATCATCGAAGGTTTTGGAGAAAGTTTTCGCGCGCTAAGCTTTACTGAGATTGGTTCGTCTACGGTCCAGTCCCGAGCCTTGGCGGGCCTTGCCAATGGTACCGTGATCTTTTGCATGCCCGGCTCAACGGGCGCCTGCCGAACCGCTTGGGACGGCCTTATCCGAGACCAGCTAGACAGTGAGCACAGACCCTGCAACTTCGTCGGGGTGTTGCGAGGTCACTAGCTCATGGCATTAACACCATTGTCTCAGGCGCTGCCTCAGATCCTCGCGACAATTCAGTCATCGCCTGATACGGAGACCCTCACCCTGGCAGACGCGTCAGGCCGCTATGCTGCAGAGACCGTGCGGTCCTTCATGGCTGTTCCCCCCGCGGATAATAGCGCGATGGATGGTTACGCGGTGCGGGCTCAGGACGTGCCCGGAGACCTTTTAGTGTCGCAGCGGATTCCGGCGGGCCAAACTCCAGGCTCTCTGGCGCCTGGCACCGCTGCTCGCATCTTTACCGGTGCCGAAATTCCCGGGGGGGCAGACGCCGTGATTTTGCAGGAAGATGCTGAACCGCTGTCAGAGAGCGTCCGCCTGCCTGCTGCCCGCGAGGGTCAGCATATCCGTCGCCGCGGCAGTGATATTCAGGCTGGCGATCAACTCATTGCGACGGGCCGTTGCCTGCTGCCCCAAGACATCGGCTTGTTGGCCTCAGTGGGTATCAATGAGATTGAGGTGTACCGGCCACTGCGCGTTGCCATCCTGACCACGGGCGATGAGTTGCGTGAGCCGGGGAGCGACGGCCTTGAGCCGGGAGAGATTTTTAACAGCAACCGATTCAGCCTGGCGGCACAAGTGCGTGCTCTGGGCATGTCGGTAACAGATCTGGGTAATTACCCTGACGAACCGGAACTCATCGGCGAGGCGCTTGAGCGTGCTGCTGCGACGTCTGACTGCGTGATTACAGCCGGTGGCGTGTCGGTCGGTGAAGAAGATCATGTCCGTGGTCAGATCGAGCTCAGGGGCACACTGTCTCTCTGGAAGCTGGCGATTAAACCGGGCAAGCCTCTGGCCTTTGGCGATGTGGCGGGAACGCCCATTTTCGGTTTGCCCGGCAACCCGGTTTCAGCGTGGATCACCTTCGCATTGGTGGCCAAGCCCTGGCTGATTCGACGCCAGGGGGGTAGTGCCGAGCCATTGCCACGATTCCCGGTGCAGGCGGATTTTCAGATGCCAAGACCGGGGGGGCGCGAGGAGTTTCTTCGCGTGCGGCTCTCCGGGTCAGGTACCGCGATGCGCGCCTCACTGACGGGAAGCCAGAGCTCGGGCGTGCTGAGTAGTGTAAGCGAGGCCGATGGCGTCGCCGTGATCCCCCCAGAAACCATCCTGAAGGAGGGTGATTGGGTCGAGGTGATCCCGCTCTGGGCGCTGCTATCGCCCGCCTTCGGGGAGGCACACTAGCCGCTGAACCGGCGAAATATCAGCGTGGCATTGGTGCCGCCGAAGCCAAAGCTGTTCGACATTACCTGCTCCAGCCCAGCATGATCGATCCGCTGTCGCGCAATCGGCATACCCTCTGCACCCGCATCAAGCGTTTCGATGTTGGCCGAGGCGGCAATAAAGTCTGAGGCCATCATCAGGAGTGAGTAGATCGCCTCCTGCACGCCTGCAGCACCCAAAGAGTGCCCAGACAGCGATTTGGTAGACCCAATGACCGGCGCGCTGTCGCCAAATACGGTTTTCAGCGCGTTGAGCTCCTGAATATCGCCCGCTGGAGTGCTGGTGCCATGGGCATTGATGTAGTCGATTTTTCCGTCGAGCCCGGACATGGCTTGTTGCATGCAACGCACCGCGCCTTCACCTGAGGGTGCGACCATGTCATACCCGTCGGAGGTGGCCCCGTAGCCGACCAATTCGGCGAGAACATTAGCGCCTCGGGCCTGAGCGTGTGAGAGTGACTCCAGTACCAACATCCCGCCACCGCCGGCGATGACAAATCCGTCTCTGTCGGCATCGTAAGCTCTGGAGGCTCGCTCGGGTGTATCGTTGTATTGGCTGGAAAGGGCACCCATGGCATCGAACAGTGCACTCATCGTCCAGTGAAGTTCTTCGCCTCCTCCTGCAAACATCACGTCTTGCTTACCGAGTTGAATGAGTTCCATCGCATGGCCAATNCAGTGTGCGCTGGTNGAGCATGCAGATGACATCGAATAGTTGACCCCTTTAATCTGAAAGGGTGTCGCCAGACATGCAGAGACGGTGCTGCCCATAGTCTGCGTGACGCGATAGGGCCCAACACGACGAATACCCCGATCACGAAGAATGTCTGCCGCCTCGACTTGATTGGCTGAAGAGGCGCCACCAGACCCCGCCACGATCCCCGTCCGAGGGTGAGAGACTTGCTCCCCGGTAAGCCCCGCCTGAGCAATGGCCTGCTGCAAGCTCAGATACGCGTACCCGGCGGCATCACCCATAAAGCGCCACTGTTTGCGGTCGATGTGCTCTGACAGGTCTATATTCGGTGTGCCGGCGATATGAGAGCGCATTCCTGCATCGATGTGATCCTGACGCTGCGAGATGCCTGAAGCACCATTGAATAGCGCGTGACTGACGCTCTCGGTGTCGTTACCGAGGCAGGAGATGATGCCTAGGCCGGTGACCACCACGCGTTCTACCATCACATCGACCCCGTATTTTGAAAAAGCCCGACACGAAGGTCTGACGCGGTGTAAATCACGTCACCGTCAACCGATACAGACCCGTCGGCGATACCCATGACCAGCTTGCGTTCGATAACCCGCTTCATCTGAATGTGGTATCGCACCAGAGAATGATTGGGCAGAATTTGCCCTGTGAATTTCACCTCGCCTGAGCCCAATGCCCGACCACGCCCCGGGTTGCCTCGCCAGCCCAGAAAAAATCCGACCAGTTGCCACATGGCGTCAAGCCCCAGGCATCCCGGCATGACGGGGTCCCCGGGGAAATGACAGTCGAAAAACCACAGGTCGGGGTGAATATCGAGCTCGGCGATCAACTCTCCCTTGCCGGCTTGACCACCATCTGAGCTGATGTGCGTAATCCGATCGACCATCAACATTTTGTCTACCGGCAATTGCGCATTGCCCGAGCCGAAGAGCTCGCCCATACCGCAAGCGACCAGCTCGGCTTTGTCGTACTGTGATTGCGGCACAAAGGCGGTGTGTTTGGTCATCTCGGGTTCCAGAAAGACTTGAAGAGTTGGCTGGGGGATTCGCGGCCACGACTCAGAGAGTCGGGGGGTAAATTGTAGTGGAAGGGTGGTGTGTGTTCCAGCCACCCGGGTTAGTGGAGATAAAGAGCCCCGATTGGCCTCGGCTAGCACTTTCTGCGTCCCTCGCCATCCATTCGACGGCATCGCGCCGCTGCGACGGTGTGATACTGGCGCTGACCGAAACCGATTACGCTAAGTTGCCGCCACTTGATCGCGGCATTAGGGCCCAGCCGGCGGCGGCATAACGTTCGTTACGTCCGGGAAGGGCTGCCAGGCATAAGTGACTCCGTACTTTGGTTCCAGTAGTATCCGCGGCTCTGATAGCGATTCCCGTGTCCATCATGTTAATCCCCGTCCTATTATCCGGTGGTGTCGGTAGCCGATTGTGGCCTGTCTCCAGAGCCGCGCGACCCAAGCAATTTTTACCCCTCGGGGGTGAGGGCTCCATGCTGCAGGAGACGCAGCGGCGCTTGCGTGGCCTCGACTGCGGACCGACGACGGTTGTCTGTAACACAGAGCACCGGTTTATGGTCGCGGAGCAACTCCGCCAAGAGACTGTTGGTGAGGCCACCATTATTTTGGAGCCTGCAGGTCGCAATACGGCCCCCGCTATTGCTCTCGCGGCCTTGCAAGCTAGGCAAAAGCCAGACGCGTTGCTACTAGTGCTCCCCGCTGATCATCATGTAGTGGATCCAGCCGGTTTTCGCGCTGCCGTTGCGTCGGCGGTGGTTCCCGCGCGTAGAGGGAAACTCATGACCTTCGGTGTTGTGCCGACCCGGCCCGAGACGGGTTATGGCTATGTGCGCTGCGGGGTGGCTTTGTCAGAAAGCCTTTACGAGTTGGCCGAATTCGTCGAAAAGCCGGATACGGCTACCGCAGAGCAATACGTTGCGGCCGGACACTATCTCTGGAACAGCGGAATGTTTCTCTTCCGCGCTGATCGCTATCTTGCCGAGCTGGCGAGTCACCAGCCCGAGATGCTCAGCGCTTGCGAGGCGGCGATGGACAAGGCTGAGCATGATCTCGATTTTATCCGCCCCGATTCAGAGGCTTTCCTAGCATCACCGTCTGACAGCATTGACTACGCAGTCATGGAGCAAGCGAGTAATCTGATGGCAATACCTCTTACATGTAGTTGGACTGACTTAGGTGGATGGGACGCCGTATGGGAACAGATGG
>PAGS01000035.1 GCA_002705465.1 Halieaceae bacterium | reverse complement strand
TGAAGCCCACCAAAACGGCGAGCATGGCTCTCAACAGCCGGTCCCTCAGCTCGGTCAGGTGTGCCACCAACGACATGGGTGGATCGTCGTGTTCGCTACTCTGGGTCATGCCGGTTTGGATTGCTTGTCGCCGGATGCNCCGNTNTCTGCCTNCNGCGTGCCCACNTCACTCTCATCNGCNGNCGANNCCNGCGNANTTTCTNNCGANNCCTCAGACNCGGTGGGCGAGGGGCGAGTNGNAATATCGTCNCTNCCCAGTGACTGAAGCTCNCTGTCAAAGGACTCNGNAGAGTCACGAACCTGNNGCTCCAANNCCTGAGATTCTGCTTTCAGCTTCTGCANGATCTCGTCGTTATGNAGCTCGCGACGAACCTCTGTTCGNATTTGATCAAAGCTNCGCCGAAAACGATTGACCCAGGCCATGACNGTCCGNACTGCNCCNGGCAACTGCTCAGGGCCNACAACCAGNAATCCGACCACCCCGATCAGCAGGAGTTCGGCGAAGCCGATATCAAACACAAGNGAGGGTCCGGTTCAGGTGGCNGGCTTGTCAGGGNCACTCTCGTCCCGGGTGGCNTTGTTGGCCNCCGGNGATTCANCCTCTGCCTTATCTTTACNCATGCTGTCCCGAAAGCCTTTGATGGCGCTNCCCAGATCCGGCCCNATATTGCGNAGTCGAGATGTGCCAAACAGCATCACGATNATTGCGAGAATAATCAGGAGCTGCCAAATGCTGATTCCACCCAAGCCCATATNTGCTCTCCTNGTCCTTACNTAGCGTCCGGGCCNGCATTATGGCCTTTTCGGCCCGCTTTTTCTGCNAATCCGGACAGNCCCATTCGCTCATCAAGTNCCTGAAGTACCGNTNTATGATCAAGATCGAGGTGGCGCAACATCACCATGAGGTGAAACCAGAGGTCAGCGACCTCNTGGGTCANCGCTTCAGTGTTGCCCGTNTCGACACTGTCCTTTGCCGCCAAAATCACTTCGGTGGTCTCTTCACCGACCTTTTCCAGAATCTTGTTGAGTCCCGCTGCGTTGAGTGAGGCNACGTAGGAGTCCTCCGCCGAGGCNTGCTTTCGCGCGNCNAGTACCTCGTCAAGTGCGGTNAATATATCGTNCATTCAGCNGTCCTCNATCAGCTGCCAACNGCCGTCATCGCAGCNGTAGAAAAAGCAGNTGCGNCGTCCGGTNTGGCANGCGCCGGCACCGTGCTGACGAACNCTTANCAGNAGCGTGTCGCCGTCNCAGTCGAGNCGGATGTCNACAATATCCTGAGTGTTCCCGGAGGTCTCGCCTTTNCGCCANAGNGCTTGCCGCGATCGGGACCAATAGNTGGCCTGTCCNGANGCAAGAGATTGCNCNAGCGCCTCGGCATTCATCCAGGCCAGCATCAANACCTCACCCGANNCTGCGTCNTGGGCGATGGCTGGAATGAGGCCCTGATCGTTCCAGCGCGGTGAGAGGCTGGTGGGAATGCTCGCGGCTGACTCTGTCATGGCGTCAGTATGCCAGACGCGCCAGCTCGCTGTTACCGATCGCGCGCAAANAGCGCNGCGATNAAGAAGCTGAGGCTGATNATNAGCCAACTGTTNCCGGGTGCNTTCGNTATNCCCANGCCCAGCGTTAGNGCACCCGCCGCAGTCAGTGGTAGCAACCAGTTTGANCGCGGCCGGCTGTTTGAATTTGAGCGGGGGGTCTGACGGAGACGATTCAGGATCAGATCCGGCAGTATCGGTAGTGTCTCAATCAGCGCGGGTGCATCCTGTTGCAGGCGCTTTGTGATGGTTTGCAGTGAGTAGCGGTCCGCCAGCCACTCCTCAAGGAAGGGCTTTGCGGTATCCCACAGGTTCAGTTTCGGATAAAGCTGGCGGCCCAGCCCTTCAATGTTGAGCAGGGTCTTCTGTAGTAGCACCAGCTGAGGCTGCACCTGCATATCGAACTGGCCTGCGGTACGGAATAACGTCACGAGCATGTGGCCGAAAGAGATGTCCGCCAGCGGCCGCTCAAACACAGGTTCGCAGAGCGTGCGCAGCGCGGTTTCAAATTCTGCCATCGGGGTGTCGGCGGGTATCCATCCACACTCAATGTGTAGCTTGGCACACAGCCGGTAGTCCTGCTGAAAAATAGCGAGTAGGTTGCGCGCCAGATAATAAAGATCCTGCTCATCAAGCTGGCCAATAATGGCGCAGTCTACCGCCATGTAACGCGGATCATCCGGGTTCGTGCAGTCGACGAAAATGTTGCCGGGGTGCATGTCGGCGTGAAAAAAGCTGTCCCTGAAGACCTGAGTGAAGAAAATTTCAACGCCCCGCTCGGCCAGTAATTTGATATCGACCTGTTTTTTTTTCAGTGTGTCGATGTCGCTGACCGGTACCCCATAGATCCGCTCACTCACCATCACCTGCTCGCAGGTCAGTGGCCAGTGCACCTCCGGAACATACACAAGGTTGCCCGCATTGAAATGGCGCCGCAGCTGCGAGGCGTTCGCTGCTTCCCGCTGGAGATCAAGTTCTCCGTGGATGATGCGGTCGTACTCCGCGACAACTTCGACGGGGCGTAACCGACGGCCACTGCGGGACCATCTCGATAGCAACTGCGCGGCGTGCCTCAGTAGCTTGAGGTCCTGTCTAATGGTTTGCTCGATGCCCGGGCGCAAAACTTTGACCACGACATCACTGCCATCAAGCAGCTGCGCGGCGTGAACCTGCGCCACCGAAGCTGCGGCAAGTGGGTTGGCATCGAATTCAGCAAAACACTCGTTGAGCGGCTTGCCGAGGGCCGCCTCGATTCGCTGGATTGCCTGCTTTGCCGGAAAGGGGGCAACCTGATCCTGCAGCAGCGCGAGTTCATCTGCGATGTCATGCGGCAGAAGATCGCGGCGTGTGGAGAGCAACTGGCCAAATTTGACGAAGACCGGCCCCAAATCTTCTAGGGCCCGGCGAAGCCGCTCCCCACGAGGCGTCGTCGCGGGCACAGGTAGCACCGGAAATATCCGCAGGAGCAGCGAGAATAGTCGGGGCCGTTGGTTGGAAGGTAGCAGCTGGTCCAGTCGGTAGCGCGCGACCGTGCGATACAGCGTCACAATGCGACTCACTGCCGCGTCCTGTTTGAAGCGGCGCGAGCCAGCAGCTTTGCCACCTGACTTTGCGCCCGTTCCACTCGCAGGGAGAGCGAATGAACCGAGTCATAAAAATGCTCAAGTTCTGCCTTGGGCGGTGTGAGCTTTCCCTCCTCAAGCAGATACTCGGAGAGTTGCCTTTTGAGGCTTGCTCTCGCGCTCTCGCTCCAGCGGAACATCGCGCGCAACGCCTGAGCAAGCTGATGACCCATGACATCGCCGAGGGCATCAACCAGCGGCGCTTCCCAGTCGACGTCCATTTTTGAAACGATTTGTTGCAGCGTAATCAACTTGGTGCTGCTGCCTTCCAGCTCAATACCGCTGTTGATCAGCGTGGCTGCAGGATCATCCGACGCCACCAGTGCAGCAAAATCCTCCACGGTACCGCGCACGAATGCATCGGGGCGCCGCTCACAGTGCGCCAGTAAGGCGATCTCGGTGCCGCTGATAATGTCAATGAACAGCGTCAAATCCAGCGAGGTGATGTCGATTCCCAATAGTGTGCCGCTGAGCGCTTCCAGCTCCTGGTGAGAGGTTGGCGTGAGCGCGATGGTTTGATTCAGTGCACGCTCAGCGCCCGCCAGTGCCGCGCTCAGCAACGCCGGGTCGTGTTGAGTCACGCTTTAAGGCCCCGATGAACCGCGACGATGCCACCGGTCATGTTGTGGTACTGGCACTCGGCAAACCCGGCGTCTCTCATCATTTCCAGAAGCGTCTCCTGATCGGGGTGCTTGCGAATCGATTCGGCAAGATAGCGATAGCTATCCGCATCCTGCGCAATCAGGCGGCCCATTGCGGGTAATATCTGGAACGAATATTGATCGTAGACCTTGCCCAGCAACGGCGATGTGGGTTTCGAAAACTCCAGTACCAGCAAGCGACCGCCTGGCCTCAGCACGCGCAACATTGACCGCAAGGCCATGTCTTTATCGGTGACATTTCGCAGGCCGAAGGCGATCGTAATGCAGTCGATACTGTTGTCCTCGAAGGGCAACGCCTGTGCATTCGCTTGCACGACTTCAATATTGCCCGTTGCGCCCTTGTCGATCAGTCGGTCTCGCCCGACCTCCAGCATGGCAGCATTGATGTCGGCGAGGATTACCTTTCCCTCCGGCCCGACAAGACGAGAGAATCGGGCGGCCAGATCCCCGGTGCCGCCAGCGATATCAAGCACCGTCTGACCCGGCCGCGCTGCGCTGAGCTCTATCGTGAAGCGTTTCCAGAGGCGATGGATGCCACCCGACATCAGGTCGTTCATAAGATCATAGCGGCTCGCTACCGAGTCAAAAACCCCTCGTACCATGCCGGCCTTGGCATCCCGCGCTACCCGGGTAAAGCCGAAATCGGTGGAGTTCTCTTCGCGGTCTGTGGTCGGTGTCGCGTCATCGCTCATTGGCCACGGTTCCTTGTCATGCCGACGGTTGTTCTGCGGGTCGGCAAGTGTACCTGAGCCGGGCGATTGTGTTCAGCGGTGAGAAAAGCCCGCTGAGCAGTCAGGTGGGCGTCACCGGGAGCAGATGGCGAGCGGTTTTGCTCCATTTCTGATCAGGGCTCAAAATGGAGCACCTGAATCTCCGGGTCACGTGACTTTCCTTCCGCTGAGAGCTGTTGCAAATACCGTTGCCAGTATTGGTCCTGATGTTCGGCGAGATCACGCAAATACCGCCAGCTATATAAGCCGGAGTCGTGTCCGTCATCAAAAGTGATTTGCACCGCATAGTGCCCGATCGGATTGATGGCAGAGATACCGACGGAAGACTTCCCGGTCTGCAGTGTTTCCTGCCCCGGTCCGTGGCCGCGGACCTCGGCAGAGGGCGAGAAGACACGCAGGAATTCCGCGCTGAGCTCGAAATCGGCGCCATCATCGAAGCTCAGCTCAAGTCGACGTCGTGAGCGCGAGTAGTGGAGCCGTGTGGCGGTGTCGGAATCAGAGAGTGTCATGGTGCCTCGCGACGGAGGAGCAGGGTGTCCATATCGGCCTGGGCAGCCAGCGATCGGGCTCGCGCCATATCGGAGCGGCGATCAAACGGACCGACCACGACCCGATACCACTCCCCGCTGTCACCAGACTCTATGGTTGCTTCCAGACCTAGCAGCGCGAGTTCCCCGCGGCGGCGGTCCGCATCGTCTTGCTGCCGAAATGAGCCAATCTGCAGAATATATTGCGTCTGATCCGGCTCAGTATTTTCAAGACTGGCTGGCTCGATTTCGGAATTGAGGTCGAGTTCCTGATTGGGTAAGACGGTATAGAAATCGAAGCGCGGGCCGGTCTCGATCTCAAATTGTGGCGATTCAGGATTTTGCAGTGCCGCGGGCGCTTCATTGCCTGACCTCATGATCCCCATGCCAACGACGAGGCCCGCCATGCAGCCTGCGACAAAGCCCTGAATATGGGAGCGGTCCAGCGTCGGCGTCGCGTCCTCGCGTTGAGGGCCGGCTTCACGGCGAGTGGCCGGGGGCCGTCGGGGAGGCGTTTTGCCAGCCTTTGTCATCACATGCTTTCCGGTGCCGCGACGCCCAGTAACCCCAAGCCATTGGCGATGACCTGGCGGGTCGCGGCGACCAAGGCAAGACGGGCGCTAGCAGTTTCAGGTGCGGCTTCTAAAATCTTGTGAGCGTTATAGAAGCTGTGAAGATCTGCCGCAAGTTCGCGCAAGTAGTTCGCAACATCGTGAGGTTCGAGGCGTGCTGCCGCGGTGGCAACAACCTCCGGGAACCGACCGAGACTGATCGCCAGTGCCATCGTCTCGGGCTCGCTCAGCATCGAGAGGTGGTTGAGGCCTGCTTCAGGAGTCAGACCTCCCGCGGTTGCAGCGGCTTTCCGCATCACACTCGCACATCGAGCGTGGGCGTATTGAATGTAGTACACCGGGTTTTCGTTGCTGCGCGCCAACGCCAGATCAACATCAAAGGTGAGCTGTGATGTGGGTGCGCGTGCCACTAAAAAGTATCGGGTCGCATCACATCCGACCCAGTCGATCAGATCACGGAGCGTGACATAACTGCCAGCACGCTTTGAGAGCTTGACCTCGGCGCCGTCGCGCATGACTGTCACCATCTGGTGTAGCACGTATTCTGGCCAGCCTTCCGGTATGCCTGCATCAAGCCCCTGCAGACCTGCTCTGACCCGAGTGATGGTGCTGTGGTGATCCGCGCCTTGCTCGTTGATCACCCGCTCAAAGCCTCTCTCCCACTTGTTGTGGTGGTAGGCGACATCCGGCACGAAGTAGGTATAGCCTCCCTCGCGCTTGCGCATCACGCGGTCTTTATCGTCGCCAAAGTCAGTGGTGCGAAGCCAGAGCGCTTCCTCCTCATCGTAGGTATGGCCAGCCGCGCGCAGTGCAGCCACGGTGTTTTCAACCGCCCCGCTGTCGTACAAGGACGACTCGAGGAAATACTCATCAAAAACTATCTGAAAGGCGCGGAGATCCTGATCTTGCTCCCGTCGTAGACAGGCCACTGCAAAATCCCGGATTGCGTCGAGATCCTTAATATCGCCCGTACCGGTGATGACCCTGTCCGCGGCCTCAACTGTCTCCCCGGCCGCGAAGGCCCTTGCAACTTCTTCAATGTAGGATCCCTGATAGCCATCTTTTGGCCAGTCGGGATCATAGGGGGTCTTGCCCCGAGCCCGAGCCTGAACAGACAGTGCCAGATTGTTGATCTGCTGCCCGGCGTCGTTGTAATAAAACTCCCTGTGGACCCGCCAACCGGTGGCCTCTAACAATCGGCTGAGTGAATCGCCGATTGCGGCACCCCGGCCGTGCCCGACATGAAGTGGGCCGGTGGGGTTAGCTGATACGAACTCCACCTGAACGCGCCTGCCCGCTCCCTCATCACAACAGCCAAAGCCAACCCCTGTCTTCAATATCGCTTTGACTACCTGCGTGTGGTGACCGGCGTTGATGAAAAAATTGAGGAAGCCGGGCCCAGCGATGTGGCTGGTATCGACGAGCGTGTTGTCGGGTAGCGCATCGATGATGCGGGTGGCGAGATCGCGTGGCGGTAAGCCTGCGCGTTTGGCGAGGACCATGGCGATATTGCAGGAGAGGTCGCCGTGACTCGCATCCTTCGGGCGATCAATCTGCGGTGGGGCATCTGGTATGGCCCCAAGCACGCCCTCCGTAACGAGTTTTTCCAGCGCCTCAGTGATGAGCGCAGCCAGTTCAGCTTTCATGATTGTCCTGTCAGGCTTGGTCCGCTGCCGAGAAGCACGGATTCACGTGCGTATTATCGCCGAGCATCTGCCATGGCTCCAGCGCAGGAAGTCACAAGCTCTCATAGGGGTCCACATCCACAAACCACTTGAGTCGATGTGAGTGACGTGTGGATTCTGCCACCGCTACGAGCGAGGTGACGATGGTAGACAGCTTTGCTCGTCCTCTCGCCGCGACGACCAATTGCGTCCGATAACGATTTTTGCGTCTTGCCATTGCGGCGGGGATGGGGCCGATCATCTGATAATCAGGGTCTACTATCTGGCTTCGCTTGAGTTCGCTCAGGAACGTCATCCCTTCCTGCCGGTTCTCGCTGTCGCAACGAATCACCGCCAGTGCACCCTCAGGCGGCAGTCCCGCTTTGCTGCGTTGACTGAGGAGTAGGGGTAGCGCCGAATCGTAGGGCGCTTCAAGCTGCTGTATGAGCGGGTGCTGCGGATGACGTGTCTGGATGAGCACTTCGCCCGGTGTGGCCTCGCGTCCCGCACGGCCACTGACTTGGGTGAGTAGTTGAAGGAGCCGCTCCTCTCCGCGGAAATCGGGGCTGAAAAGCAGTGCATCCGCGTCGACCACTGCCACCAGAGTGACATGGGGGAAGTGATGGCCTTTGCTCAGCATCTGCGTACCGATCATGAGGACAGGATCACCCTGCAATACACGCTGCACGAGCTGGGACATGGCCTCACGACCGGTCATGTTGTCGCTGTCGACCCGGATGACAGGGAATGTCGAAAAGCGCTCCTGCAAAAACGCTTCGGTTTGCTGGGTGCCGAGACCCGCGCCCACTAGTCGACCACTCCCGCAGTCAGGACACTGTCGGGGCAACTCAGCGCGGCGGCCGCAGTGGTGACAGTGCAGGCCAGAGGGGGTTTTGTGCAGCGTCATCCGTGCATCGCAATCGGGGCAGTCACTGCTCCAGCCACAGTCATGGCACATCAGTGCGGCAGCAAAGCCTCGCCGGTTGAGAAATACCATGACCTGATGGCCCGCCTGCAGCGTGCTGTCTATCCGCCGCACTAGCTCGCGAGATAAGCCGGCTGACAGTTCCAGTCCGCTGACATCGATTAGCTGCTGTCGGGGTAGCACCCCCGACCCTGCTCTGCACGGCAGGGTGTGACGACGATAGCGGCCGCGCTCGGCGTTGTGCCAGCTTTCGAGACTCGGTGTGGCACTGCCTAAAACCACTGGGCACTGTTCTAGCTGCCCCCGCTTTATGGCCACATCGCGAGCGGAGTAGCGCAACCCGTCCTGTTGCACGAAGGCAGTGTCGTGTTCCTCGTCGATGATCAGCAACCCCAGCTTCTTTAGCGGCACAAATACGGCCGACCGGGTGCCGAGGATGATGGCTGCACTGCCTTGGCGGGCAGCAGCCCATGCGCGATCCCGCTCGGCACCACCCATTCCCGAGTGGAGTGTGACAACCGGCGCTGCGAAGCGGGATTCGAAACGTGACAGTGTCTGGGGCGTTAAGGCGATTTCGGGGAGCAGGATCAGCGCTTGCTCGCCCCGGGTCAGGCAAAAAGCAATGGATTGCAGGTAGACCTCGGTTTTTCCGCTCCCCGTCACGCCGTAAAGCAAATGCACAGAGAACCCGCCGGCCGCAGTGGAGATGGCATTAATGGCGTTTTGCTGCGCGGAGTTTGGCTCCAGCGGTGCCGACCGGAGCCGCCAGTCCTGTTCGGCGTGAACCTCGCACGGCGAGGCAAGTTCACGCTCGATGAGTGCCTTCACAACGGTGCGGCTAATCCCGTGAGCGGCAAGCTCGCTGAGACTCAGGGGGCCCGCCTCAAGTAATGAGACCAGTCTCGCCTGTTGCGGTGCCCGATGAGGCGCGCCAGGCGCCAAACCGCGACCTCTCTCAGTCAGTGCCACTCCAGCCTCGCCCAGCTGGCGCTGGGGTTTCCCTCGACGCTCCCCCGGAGATAAGCCAAGAGGCAGCACTTCGCCGATCGGGTGATGATAGTAGCCAGCGGCCCAGGACAGCAGGGCCAGTAGTGGCGGCGGATACATGGAAGTTGTGTCCAGCACCTCGGATGCCACTCGCAGCTTATCGTCGGCCACCTCTGATTCTTCAGCTGTTGCCAGCAGCACGGCGGTCACCTTCTGCCTGCCGAACGGTACGGTTACTCTGGTGCCCGGGGCAGGATCGCTCTGCCAACCTGATGCGGGGCGATAGTCAAAGCACCGCCTGAGCGGGGTAGGCACGGCGCATCGCCAGACAGGGGCGCGGGTTCGCTTATCCGCGGATTGGTTGTTCAAGGCAGGCTCAAGGTGCGTAAAAAGACGCAGTGTACTAGAGCGCTGCGGCGGGCGTATTCAATGTTGCTATCGGTGCAGGCTCTGGTATTATCCGCGATCTTTTTCGCACCCAAAGATGCTGACGGAGGTTGGCATGAAAGCAGACATCCACCCAGAATTTCGCAAGGTGTTGTTCTACGACACCTCATCCGACACCCATTTCCTTATTGGCTCCACTGTGCAAACTAGCGAGACCAAAGAGTTTGAGGGCGAGACTTATCCCTACATGACGCTTGACGTATCTAGCGCATCACATCCTTTCTACACTGGAAAACAGAAGGTCGCGCAGAGCGACGGCCGCGTCGCTAAGTTCAACAAGCGTTTTGGAGATCGCACACTCAAAAACTGAGCTTCAAAAAAACGTCACGAAGACGCCGGCTATCGCCGGCGTTTTTTTTGTCAAAAAATCTGGTCGAGGTCATCAGGGTTAAAACGCCTTCCCGCATCGCTCTGCCAGTCGGGCAACGACTCTTCCAGGAAATATTCCATCATGCTGCCATCCGGTTGCCCTCTGACCCGCAGCCCGGATTCGCGATCCACCCGCACTCTCACAATACCGGGTGGCATGGGTGGCGGGGGCTGGGCGGCTGGCAGGGCTTCGCGCATGTAGTCGATCCAGATAGGCAGGGCTGCGGTGCCGCCGAATTCGCGCCGGCCCAATGGCCCATAGTCGTCAAAGCCGACCCAGGCGGTTGTAATCAGGTCACGGTTGAATCCCGAGAACCAGGCGTCTCTAGGCCCGTTGGTGGTCCCCGTTTTGCCGGAAATATCCTGCCTCTCTAAGACGCGGGCGCGTCGGCCAGTGCCGCGCTGGATTGCATCGTTAAGAAAGGATGAGATGATAAAAGCCACTCTCGGATCCATTACCCGTTCGGCGGCACGCACCTCAGGTACCGCGGTGCCTAAAATGTCCTCCATCCTGACCTCTTCTGCGGCGTCGCTGTCGGTGTTGGCGCAGTCCGGGCAGGCAACCAATGGATCGGCTGCGTAGACGATTTCGCCGTTAGCATTCTCAATGCGCTCAATCAACCATGGCTCCACTTTGAAACCCTCGTTGGCGAGGATGGCGTAACCCGATGCAATCTCCAGTGGTGTGAAGGTGTGCGTGCCCAGAGCCANCGTCAAATTGGCTTGCATTCCCTCGGTATCAAAACCNAAGGCCTCAACGTANCGGATAAACGCCCTGACCCCGACCCGTTGNAACACCCGAATCGAAACCAGGTTGCGTGAGAAGGCCAAGGCCTCNCGGAGCCGTGTTGGCCCATAAAACTTGCCGCTGTCGTTTTCAGGCCGCCAGATCTCCGCTGCCGCCAGATTATCGAGCACGACGGGTGCGTCATTAATGACCGTAGAAGGTGTGATGCCCGCCCGTAGCGCGCTGGCGTACAAAAACGGTTTGAAATTGGAGCCGGGTTGGCGCTTCGCCTGNGTCGCTCGATTGAATTTNGATAACTCGAAGCCCATACCGCCGACCAGNGCGCGGATCGCACCATGTTTCGGGTCCAGTGATACCAGAGCCGACTGAGCCTTGGGAACCTGAGCCAAACGCCAGCCCTCATCGCTCTCCCGGATCCGGATCATGTCACCCGGTGCCAGTAGTTCATCTGGTTGGCCGACGGGTGCTGCCGTTTGGTTAACGGATCGATAGCCGCGAACACGACTGAGATCGCCTTCCCAAGATAGGAAAATCGATTCACCCGTTTTACTGAGCGTGGTGACGCCACTCTCGCTCACCGAGGTCACAATGGCAGGTGGTAATTTTGCGATGGTAGGCATATCCCGCAGTGCCTGCTCCCAGCGAGCGCGGGTCTGCTCGGGTGTTTCGTCCTCGCGGGGCGCCAGTCGTCGCTCCGGTCCGCGCCAGCCGTGACGCCAGTCATAGGTCCTGAGGCCCTGCAAAAGCGCATCATGGGCGGCCTGCTGGAGATCGGCCTCTACGGTCGTGTAAACAACATAACCGTCGTTGTAGGCGCCGTTGCCAAATCTCTCGACCATTTCCTGTCTGACCATTTCGGCAACGTAATCAGCGTCAACTTCGACCACTTGCCCGTAAAAGGCCGCTGTGACAGGCGCGTTCTGAGCAATGAGTCGCTCGCGTTCATCGATCATCCCCAGATTGGCCATCCTCCCTAAAATCCAATCTCTGCGGACTTTGCCTTTCTCGGGATTGCTGAGCGGGTTGTTTCTCGATGGTGCCTTGGGTACGCCAGCCAGCATGGCATGTTGCGCCAGATTGAGTTCGGACAGCGGTTTGCCGTAATACGTTTCGGCTGCTGCCTCAAAACCGTAGGCCCGATGACCAAGGAACACGCGGTTGACGTAAAGTTCAAAGATTTCCTCTTTGGTCAGTCGCGCCTCGATTTTGAGCGCTAGCAGAATTTCGGTGAATTTTCTGAGAAAGGTTTGGTCGAGGGTCAGAAAATAGTTGCGGGCGACCTGCATGGTCAGCGTCGACCCACCGCTACCTTTTCTCCCTGTAAGCACCAGTTCAGACACAGCCCTCAGCAAACTCAGGGGCTCAATGCCACTGTGCTCAAAAAAACCATCGTCCTCTGCCGCCAGCAAAGCGTCGATAAANCTCTGTGGGATCTNCTCAAANTGCANCGGTTTTCGTTTTTGTTCGCCAAATTGACCAATGAGTGCCCCATCTCGGCTCAGCACGCGCATCGGAGTGCGCAGCGTAATGTTTCGNAGTGCNCTCTCCTCGGGCAGGTTGGGGCTCAGGTANAGATACAGGCCAGCCATCCACCACACCGCAGCGCAGGCCAGCAAGGCGCNGTAGANCAGCAGTGGTCNNGCTTTTGACACTGGGGNTTCTCCGGGAAGTNCGATTTGGNGTGTGTACGACTCGTCCTNAACGAGNAANGCTCAGCAGAGGAACTGTCCCCGNNCTNCAAAGATATCAGGGCTTTTGCGGAGATTTCACACTATTGCNCNCGTAANGTGACGTTTTACCGACTTTGGTTTGCCNTANNGCCATTTNGCCANCGTATGATGCAANNCTANNNCTCCTGACTCANNAGGAGNTACATCGACACACTCAAAGGATTGAACCGTGTTGAGAGCATTNGGACAGGCCAAAGCGTCGCGCACGCTTGGTATCGATATCAGCTCGACCACCGTTAAGCTTCTAAAGCTGCGCCGGGAGGGAGATCAGTACCGGGTAGAAAGCTATGCGGTGTCCCCCCTGCCTGCTGCGGCGGTTGTTGAGAAAAACGTCAATCAGATCGAAGTGGTTGGGGCGCTGATCAGCGACCTTGTCAGCCGTTCAAAGACCAAAGCAAGTCAAGCCGTCGTCGCTGTCGCCGGTTCTTCTGTCATTGTAAAAACCATTGCCATGCCGGCGGGTCTCTCGGAGGAGGTTCTTGAAGCCCAGCTCGCGGTGGAGGCAGACCAATACATTCCCTACCCACTGGAAGAGGTAGCGCTCAAGCTGGATGTCATACCCAATATTACGCCGGATGACCGAATTCTCCTCGATTTGGTTGTCAATCAGGACTCAGTGGGTGATCTTGAACCGAGCGGCAATGGCGGGTTTATTCCCACTATCGACACGACCGAGCTCATGACTCAGGTATTGGTGGGTAACGGCGAGACGGTAGTATTGGGTGGCGTGTTTAAAAACGAAGATTTGACCAAGGTGGAAAAAGTACCGGTGCTAGGAGATATCCCTTACCTCGGGACGCTGTTTAAGAGTGCAGCTAGCACTCAGCAGAAGAGCGAAACGCTGATTTTCATCACGCCCAGAATTCTCTCTGAGGCGCTGGTGAATTAGGGACGTGTGTGTCTGAGCAAGCCCATCTTTCGCGTCTGTTCATCATTGGCCCCATGGGCTCGGGCAAATCTACGGTGGGTCGACACCTCGCTGATTTACTTGGCTATGTTTTTATTGACTCAGATGCCGAGATCGAAACGCGTGCTGGGGCTGATATTCCCTGGATTTTTGACGTCGAAGGTGAAGAGGGGTTTCGCCGCCGAGAAACGGCGGTACTAGAGGATCTCGCGCGGCGCTCGCAAGCTGTGATTGCCACGGGTGGCGGCGCGATTCTCGCGCCAGCTAATCGGGATCTGATGGCGCGCAGCGGGGTAGTGGTTTTTCTCAACGTGTCTGTGGCGCAGCAGCTGAAGCGAACGGGCTCCGGCGAGGGTCGTCCGCTGCTTCAACAGGGCGATCGCGAGGAGACACTGACACACTTAATGGCGGAGCGAGAACCGCTTTACAGAGAGCTGGCAGATGTCATGATCTCGGGTGCGGGGGGCAACGCGCGCCGAGTCGCCCGCCATATTCAATCCCAATTGACTGAGCGTGGGCTGTTATTCTCCGACTCTGAATAATGCTTCGCCAGGAGCTCGTTTTCGATGTCGGACATCCTTCATACGCTTGAGGTCCAATTGCCGCTACCGGAGGTCGATCGGAGCTATCCCATCATCATTGGCCGTGCGCTTCTCAGTGACGGGGCTCTCTGGCAATCGCTGATTGCGGGCCGCGGCGTGATTCTGGTGACCGACGATCAGGTCGGCCCCTTGTATGCCTCCACGTTAAAAAAATCGCTGGGTGGCGTCTCTCAGCTGACCGAGGTCGTCTTGTCCGCCGGCGAGGCTCGCAAGGACATGGCGTCGTTAGAGACGATTCTCGACGCGGCTCTGAAGGACCGCCACGAGCGGGGCAGCCTGTTTATTGCTCTGGGTGGTGGAGTCGTGGGTGATATGACCGGCTTTGCCGCCTCCTGTCTTCTCCGCGGCGCTGATTTTATTCAGGTACCCACCACGTTGCTGGCGCAGGTGGATTCTTCGGTGGGCGGCAAGACCGGTATTAACCACGCCATGGGAAAAAATCTCATCGGCGCTTTTCATCAGCCGACGCAGGTGGTCATCGATCTGGACACGCTTGCCAGCCTGCCGGAGCGCGAGTTTGCCGCAGGTTTGGCAGAGGTGATCAAATACGGACTGATCCGCGACGCCGACTTTTTTGAATGGTTATTGGCGCATGTTGAGGCGTTGACGGCGCGGGATGGCGACACCTTGGCCTACGCGATTCAGCGGAGTTGTGAGATCAAAGCCTCTGTTGTAGGGGAGGATGAGCGTGAGGGAGGTGTTCGCGCGCACCTTAATTTTGGGCATACGTTTGGGCATGCGATCGAGCGNTTGCAGGGCTANGGGGAGTGGTTGCANGGGGAGGCCGTAGCCGCCGGAATGGTCATAGCCAGTCAAATATCGGNCCTGCGGGGCNCTCTCGATGCATCNNTTGTTGANAAACTCATCNCCTTCAANCGCNCGGTGGGNTTGCCNGTCGAGGCGCCNTCATCCCTGTCNGCCTCGGATCTGCTTCAGGCCATGTCCAGCGACAAAAAGGTCAGCTCGGGAAAAATTCGCTATATTTTNTTGNAGGGTTTGGGCGAGGCGGTCGTGANCGAACACGTCACCACGGACGATATCGTCTCTGNGCTCNGCGCCTGAATAGCAGGCCTGGCGCGCATTGAGCNCCNATTTTGGGGCGTGTACACTACGCACCCTTTTTTTCTGCTCCGTAAGGAGCGGTTTCGCCGGTGGTGTGCGCCGGTTCAGTAGCGAAACGANCTATGAATCATGCTGTAGATGCGGGCGGCGTCGATCCTCGTACGACACCCTCGCGCGGTCTCTACCGCCCCGACGAGTTTCGGGACAATTGTGGTTTTGGCTTGATCGCCCATATTCAGGGCGAGGCCAGTCATCGCCTGCTGCAGACCGCCATCGAATCCCTTACCTGTATGACACACCGCGGCGGGATTGCCGCAGACGGGCGCACCGGTGACGGTTGTGGGCTGCTGTTGCAAATGCCGGATGCGTTCATGCGTGCAGAGGCCAAGGCGGCTCTGGNTGCTGACTTGGGTCAGCACTACGCNGTTGGGATGCTATTNCTNAGCCGNGATAACANCCTGCAGCAACTTGCCCGCGANGCCATGGAGAGCGCGCTTCAAGNGGAGGGGCTGGCCGTTTTTGGCTGGCGNNCAGTACCAATCGATGAGAGTGTGTGCGGCGAGATAGCTCTGGACCAGTTGCCCCGGATTGAGCAGGTGTTTGTCGATGCCAATGGTATTGATCACGAGCACTGCCTTGGCAAGCTCTACACCGCCCGTCGGAAGGCCGAGATGGCATTGGCCGACGATCAGGATTTCTACATCTGCAGTCTGTCTGACCGGGTGGTGTCTTACAAAGGCCTCGTCATGCCCGCGGATCTGGAGCGTTTTTACCCGGACCTGAACAACCCCGCGCTGGAAACGGCGATCTGCGTGTTTCACCAGCGGTTTTCGACCAACACCTTGCCCCGGTGGCCACTCGCGCAGCCGTTTCGTATGCTGGCTCACAACGGCGAAATCAACACGATTGAAGGGAACCGCAGCTGGTCGAGGGCGCGCACCTCGAAGCTTGATTCGCCACTGCTACCCGACTTGCAGTCACTGGCGCCGCTGGTTAACACCGAGGGCTCCGACTCATCGAGCCTCGATAACATGCTCGAGCTGCTGACCACCGGCGGTGTCGAACTCCCCAGAGCGCTCCGTATGTTAATTCCGCCGGCCTGGCAGAATATTGAGGGCATCGATCCCGATCTAAAGGCGTTCTACCAATACAACGCGATGCATATGGAGCCCTGGGATGGCCCAGCAGGGATCGTACTAACCGATGGTCGATACGCCTGCTGCCTGCTCGATAGAAACGGACTCCGCCCGGCGAGGTGGGTCACCACCGACGACGGGTTTATCACGCTGGCCTCCGAGATCGGCACCTACGATTACAAGCCGGAAGATGTCGTCGCCAAGGGGCGCGTCGGGCCGGGTCAGGTGCTGGGCGTCGATACCGAGACCGGTGAAGTGCTGCACACCGATCAGGTCAGCGAGCGCCTCAAGGGCGCGCATCCCTACAAGCGCTGGCTGCGTGAGAACGCCAACTATCTCGAGTCTGCACTGACCGAGCTGGCGCGTTTCCAGCCGATGGATGCCGATCAGCTGGACGTCTACCAGAAGATGTTCCAGGTCAGCTTCGAGGAGCGCGATCAGCTGCTGCGCCCGCTGGCCGAGAGTGGCCAGGAGGCGGTCGGCTCCATGGGCGATGACACGCCGATGGCCGTGCTGTCGCGCCAGAACCGCGTGCTGACCGACTACTTCCGTCAGAAGTTTGCCCAGGTCACCAATCCGCCGATCGATCCGCTGCGCGAAGCGATCGTGATGTCGCTGGAGACCTGCTGTGGCGCCGAGCTCAACATCTTCGA
>PAGS01000034.1 GCA_002705465.1 Halieaceae bacterium | reverse complement strand
CCATCCTAATAGCGCCAAAAAGATCGCACCATACACAAGCGCCTCGCCGACGTCCGATCGACTCAACCAGAAAAGGTGGAACCAAGCGAGGATCGTGGCGGAATAAATGAGGCGGTGCAGCTGCCGCCAGCGGCGCCCGAGCCGTCGGCGAGCGCTGTTGAAAGAGGTCACCGCCAATGGCATGAGCATGCACCAGGCCGCAAATCCAACCAGCACGTAGGGTCGCTCGTTGAGCTCCTCGAGAAGCAACTCCAGCTCCCAGCCGACATAAACCTGCGAAAACAATAGCAAGTGAAGGCTCACGTATAAAAATACCGTGAGCCCAATCATCCGACGATACTGAAACAGGGTCCGCCAACCGTATTGCGCAAGTGGCGTCGCCAATAAAACAATCGCCAACCCCCGCAGCGCCCACTCCCCTGTGCCCCGCATCAATCGCTTTGCGGGGTCAGGGTCGAGCTGCCCAGACATAAGTTGATAAGTCATGAGTCCTAACGGCGCCAGACACAGTGCCAGTGCTCCGGCAGTAACCAGCCACCCTGTTGCCGCAATCGGCTTTTGCATCATCTATCCGTAGATTGTTGACTATCAGCACCAAGACACGGTCTGGCATCAGACCTAGTAATAGCGGCTCAGATCCATACCTTGATATAACGACGCCACCTCTGCCTGGTATCCGTTAAATGGCAGGGTGGGCACGCGATTGGGCTTAAAAATAGAAGAGGGCAGCCGCCTTTCATATCGTTGTGACCATCTGGGATGATCGACTTCAGGGTTCACGTTGGCATAAAAACCATACTCGCTGGGCTGTAGAGACTGCCAACTGGTTTGGGGCTGCTCGGCGGTCACGTTGATCTCCACGATCGACTTGATGCTCTTGAAGCCGTACTTCCAGGGCACAACCAGTCGCAACGGTGCGCCATTCTGATTAGGGAGTGTTTTGCCATAAAGGCCCACCGCCATCAGCGTCAGGGGGTGCATCGCTTCGTCCAGACGCAGACCCTCGCGATACGGCCAATCAATGACGCTTGTGAAAGAGCGCGTCCCTCGCATCTCCCCGGGCCGGTGGAGGGTTTTGAATTCCACAAAGCGCCCCTCAGACTGCGGCTCGAAGCGTGCTAGCAAGTCAGCGAGCGGGAACCCTACCCAGGGCACGACCATCGACCATGCCTCGACGCAACGAAAACGATAGATTCGCTCCTCCAAGTCAAACCCGGATAACAGATCCTCCAAGCGCAGCTTCCCCGGGTTTGCCACCAATCCACCGACTTTGACGCTCCAGGGATCCGTGGTCATCGTGTGGGCGTGCCGCGCGGGGTCTGATTTATCGGTACCGAATTCGTAGAAATTGTTATAGCTGGTCACGGCCTCAACAGGCGTCTGCTCAGACGTCAGAGGATGCTCTTCCTGCGGCGCATAATCGAGCGGCTGCTCAGCCGCCTGGCCGGCCGACGCCGAAATGTTAGGTATTGCGGTGGATCCGGCCACCGCTGCGACCGTCGCCGATTTAATCAGAGACCGGCGATTAAGGAAGACCGACTCAGGGGTAATATCCGAGGATAAGATGGTGGGGTCAGTGTAATTCCGTTTTGTCATGGTCTTTAGCGCCCTCCTGGCTTGATTGATCCGTATGACGCAGGTGTAGTATCGGCCCCGAGAGCGCGTAGAGCACTGACATACCCCAAATTGCCACAGGTGGATCTAAGGCGATCAGGCCGAGAACAGCAACCACAAGGAGCATTCTGACAAAAGGCACCCGCCGATCAAAGGTAACCGATTTAAAACTGGAGTAAGGAAAGCGGGAGATCATTAAAAACCCAAGAGCGGCGAGCAAGAGCGCATGTGCCCAATCGAGGGTGGGCCCAGTCCATCCATGGGTCTGTCCCATCCATACCAGTCCTGCCGCAGTAGCCGCAGCCGCCGGGCTCGCGAGGCCGGTAAAGTGGGTAGTGTCGTCGCTCTCCATGTGNGCATTGAAGCGCGCAAGCCGGAGCGCCGCACAGGCGGCATAGATAAACGCCGCAACCCAGCCNACCTTGCCCAACCCTGTCAGCGCCCAGTTAAAGGTGAGCAACGCCGGTGCCAACCCGAAACTCACCATATCCGAGAGGCTGTCATATTGCGCGCCAAAGGCACTGCTCGTCCGGGTCAGTCGCGCCACTCGTCCATCGAGGCCGTCAAAGATCATGGCTACCAGAATCGCCACCGCGCCCGCATAGAAGTCCCCCTGCATGCCCGCGATAATGGAGTAAAAGCCGCAGAAGAGAGCGCCCGAGGTCAACAGGTTTGGCAGTAAAAATATGCCGGTGACGCGCAGAGCGTTGCCGGCATCGGCCTCCTCATAGTCCCCTACGAGACTGGCCAGCGGCGCTTCAATCTGCTCCGCTGCTCGCTCCAACTCGTCTGTATCAGTCGTTTGATCCGGTATCGCCATAAGCGTCAACTCCTCCACCCCAGCGGGCCGCTCAAATAAAGTGTAACAGCGGCGTTTACCCGGAGCACGATGTCCGACACAATACGCCCCCTTTTTTTAGCGGCCGAACCAAGGACCTATCCGTGAGCAATTATTTCAACTCCCTTCCCCTCCGTACCCAGCTTCAGGAGCTGGGCAAGTGTCGCTTCATGGATCCGGGCGAATTCGAAGCAGGTGTCGCGCCACTCTCGGGAAAGAAGTTGGTGATTATCGGTTGCGGTGCACAGGGCTTCAATCAGGGTCTTAATTTGCGAGATAGCGGGCTGGACGTGTCCTACGCGCTCCGCAAAGAAGCGATCGAGGAGAAGCGACCTTCTTGGGTGAAAGCCACCGAGGCCGGTTTTCGGGTCGGCACTTACGAAGAGATGATCCCTGAAGCTGACATGGTGCTTAACCTCACGCCGGACAAACAGCATACCAACGTGGTGGAATCCGTCATGCCTCTGATGAAGCAGGGCGCCTGTCTCTCCTATTCTCATGGTTTCAATATCGTCGAAGAGGGCATGAAAATCCGTGATGATCTTACGGTCATTATGGTGGCGCCCAAATGCCCCGGTACAGAAGTGCGCGAAGAGTACCTGCGTGGCTTCGGCGTGCCGACTCTGATAGCGGTTCATTTGGAAAACGACCCGGAAGGCAAAGGCCTCGAGTGGGCCAAGGCATACGCTGCGGGAACAGGCGGCCACCGCGCCGGCGTGCTCGAATCATCGTTCATCGCCGAAGTGAAATCCGATCTGATGGGCGAGCAGACTATTCTCTGCGGCATGCTACAAACTGGCTCACTGTTGTGCTTTGACCGGATGGTGGAACTCGGCACCGAACCGGCATACGCCGCAAAGCTCGTTCAATACGGATGGGAGACAGTCACCGAGGGCCTTAAGCAAGGTGGCATCACCAATATGATGGATCGCTTGTCAAACCCCGCCAAGATTCGGGCGTTTGACTTGGCGGAGGAGATGAAGCTTATTTTGCGGCCGTTATTCGANAAGCATCAGGACGACATNATGTCTGGCCATTTTTCCAGCACCATGATGGCNGACTGGGCGGCGGGTGACGCCAACTTGCTNAAGTGGCGCGAAGAAACCAACGGCACGCCCTTCGAATTACAGGATATCACCGACGACCTCATCGACGAGCAAACCTATTACGATCAGGGCATTCTCATGGTCGCGATGGTCAAAGCCGGCGTTGAACTGGCGTATGAGACCATGGTGTCGGCGGGCATTATCGAAGAGTCTGCTTATTACGAATCACTGCACGAAACGCCTTTGATCGCCAATACCATCGCCCGCAAAAAACTTTACGAAATGAATGTAGTGATCTCGGATACCGCCGAATATGGATGCTACCTGTTCGATCAGGCGGCGAGACCTCTGCTTAAGAACTTAGTTGCCGGGCTGGACAGCGACGTCATCGGTGAAGGTATGGGCAGCAACAACGCCGTCGACAATCGTCGGCTCATTGATGTGAATGCCCAGATAAGGCATCACTCGGTAGAAGTCGTTGGCACGAAGTTGCGCGGGTTTATGACGGGCATGAAGGCCATCTCTTCCGTTGACTGACGGAGAGTGAACGACTTGGCGCTTGGAAACGTATGTTGCGGCATAACAATCTCATTGATAGAGATCGGCGCCGTCGTTAGACTTGCGCCCCACTCAGATTTGAACAGCACTCACCAGGAAATCCTATGAGCTTTAACTTGATGTTGCCCCCCATTCTTGGGGTGGTCGGACTTGCAATTGCATTTGTGATTTACACCGTGATGTCNCGCGCCTCAGATGGCGATGAAAAAGTTCGNGGGATTGCCGAGCAGATTCATATCGGGGCCATGGTGTTCATGCACCGCGAGTACAAAATGCTGCTGGCCTTTGCGGCCGTGTTGGTGGTCGGCATTCTGGTCTCGCCACTAGGCACGAATACAGCCATCGCCTTCATAGCAGGGGCGNTGTCCTCTGCNACGGCGGGCTACCTCGGCATGTATGCCGCCACCAAAGCCAATGTCCGAACCGCGGTGGCAGCGAATCAGCAGGGCGCAGCGGCAGCGCTTAACATCGCCTTTTACGGGGGCTCCATCATGGGGCTCTGCGTTGCATCGCTGGGGCTACTGGGCTTGGGCGGCTTGTATTACTACTTCGGTGGCGACCCCCACACGGCGCACGCCATTCACGGCTTCGGCATGGGCGGCTCAGTGGTGGCGCTGTTTTCTCGCGTTGGCGGCGGCATCTACACCAAATCTGCCGACNTGGGCGCCGATCTCGTCGGTAAAGTCGAAGCCGGTATTCCTGAGGACGATCCCCGTAACCCCGGCGTNATCGCAGATAACGTCGGCGACAATGTAGGTGACATTGCAGGTATGGGCTCTGANATCTTCGAGTCCTACTGTGGCTCCATGATTGCTTGCATCGCCATCGCCTCCACCATGGCGCTGTCGACTGCCGAGCAGAGCGCCATGATGGCATTCCCNCNGGCGCTCGCCAGCATCGGTCTGCTGGCCTCCGTAGCAGGCATTCTGATTGTGCGAGCACGCTCATCTGCNGCACCCGAGGCGGCACTGCGCAGNGGAACTCTGGGCGCGCCGGTTATTTTTATCGCGCTGGCCTGGTTTTTGTCAGAGAGAATGGGCATCGCGCAAAACATTTGGTGGGCAGTGGTGTCAGGTGCCGTCGGAGGCATTGCGATCGGGTTGATCACGGAGTACTACACAGGTGGCAAGCCGGTGCGCACGATCGCCAAATCCGGTGAAACCGGCCCCGCGACAGTAATGATTACTGGCCTCGCCGTCGGCATGCAGTCCGTGGTTGCGCCGGTGCTATTTTTGGCAGCGATTATTTTTGTATCCACCAACCTCGCGGGCCTCTATGGAGTCGGTATCGCCGCGGTAGGCATGCTGGCCACCGTTGGCATCACGATGGCCATCGATGCCTACGGACCGGTTGCAGACAATGCTGGCGGTATTGCTGAAATGGCTGGGATGGGTGCCGATACACGCGAAATTACAGACGGCTTGGATGAGGTCGGCAATACCACAGCCGCTATCGGCAAGGGCTTCGCCATCGGCGCGGCGGCACTGGCCGCACTGGCCATTATCGCAGCCTTTGTCGAGACCGTTACCATCAATAACCCGGACTTTGATCTACAGCTCTCGGATCCACAAGTGCTGATCGGCATGTTCATTGGTGGCACGATTCCATTTTTGATCGCGTCGATCACCATGACCGCTGTCGGCGATGCCGCATTCGATATGATCAACGAGATCCGTCGTCAGTTCCGAGAGATCCCGGGCCTGTTGGAAGGGAACGCGGAACCAGACACTGCCCGCTGCGTCGATATTGCCACCACGGCGGCACTCAAGCGCATGGTAGTGCCCGGCGCTATCGCGGTCCTTGCGCCTGTTGTCGTTGGATTCGGCCTAGGTGCCACGTCTCTCGGCGGCATGCTTGCAGGTGGCCTGCTCGGCTGCGTTTTGATGGCGCTGATGATGGCCAACGCCGGCGGTGCCTGGGATAACGCCAAAAAGTACATTGAAAAAGGGAATCTGGGCGGCAAGGGTTCTGATACTCACGCAGCAGCAGTTGTGGGCGACACGGTAGGCGACCCCTTCAAGGACACGTCAGGCCCCTCAATGAATATTCTGATCAACGTAATGGCGATTGTGAGTTTGGTGATCGCACCGCTACTCTGAGATCAACAAAAAATGGCCCTACGGGGCCCTTTTTTATATCCGGCTATTTTTATGTCGGGCTAATTTTTATATCGGGCTGCGCGCGAGCGCGCTCAGGGGGCCAGTACCTTCTCTCCACGTGCCATGCCCGCCACACCAGATCGCACCACTTCAAGCACCTCCGTCTCGCCCAGCGCCAGCAGAAAGGAGTCGAGCTTCTCAGAGGGCCCAGTCAGTTGAACGACATAAGTGGTGGGACCCACATCAATGATTTGACCACGAAAAATCTCGGCAGTGCGCTTCACCTCGTCACGCTGGGCATCCACTGCCCGAACCTTTACCAGCAGCGTATCGCGCTCGACGTGGGCGCCTTCGGTCAAATCCACCACTTTCACTACATCAATAATCTTGTTGAGGTGCTTGGTGATTTGCTCGATCTTCAGGTCATCACCCGTGGTGGTGACCGTCAGACGCGACAAAGAGTGGTCGTCGGTGGGCGCCACATTCAAAGTTTCGATGTTGTAGCCGCGCTGCGAGAACAACCCCACCACGCGAGACAGCGCACCTGACTCGTTTTCCAACAGCACCGAGAGTATCCGTCGCATCAGGTTCTCTCCGTTTTGCTGAGCCACATGTCTTTCATCGCACCATTGGGCGCAACCATCATGGGATAAACATGCTCGTCAGGGTCAATATGAATATCCATGAATACCAACTTATCTTTCAACGCAAAGGCTTCTTTCATTGCAGGCAACAAATCTGATTGCGCTCTCACCTCCATGCCCACGTGCCCGTAGGCTTCCGCTAGCTTCACAAAATCCGGCAGTGACGCGGCATAGTGGCTTTCCGAATATCTTCCCTCGTACTGCATGTCCTGCCACTGCTTGACCATACCCAGGTAATCGTTGCGCAGATTGATGATCTTCACGGGGCAGCCGTACTGACTGCAGGTTGAGAGCTCCTGAATATTCATCTGGATACTGCCCTCACCAGTCACACAAGCCACGTCGGCCTCCGGTAACGCTATTTTGATGCCCATTGCAGCAGGAAGACCGAAACCCATGGTTCCCAGCCCACCGGAATTGATCCAGCGGCGAGGATAATCAAACTTATAGTACTGCGCCGCAAACATCTGATGCTGTCCCACGTCAGACGTCACATAGGCCTCACCGTTTGTCGCCTCATAAAGGGCGAGAATCGCATCCTGAGGCATGATGGAGCTGGACTCTGCATAGCGACGCCCGTGCCAAAGCCCATGAGCATCGCGCCAACTGTCGATCTGCTGCCACCACTGTGCCAATACGTCAGGATCCGGGAGCGCCCGCTCATTGGCATCCATTTGTGCCGCCAGCTGCTTGTCTAGCTCGTCCAAAATCGTGCTCACGGGGCCTACGATGGGGATATCAACCGGTACGATTTTGGCAATCGAGGCGGGATCAATATCAATATGAATAATTTTGGCCCCGGGGCAAAATTTGGACACCGTATTGGTCACACGATCGTCAAAACGTGCACCGACAGCCAAAATCACATCGGAGTGATGCATGACCATGTTGGCTTCATAAAAACCGTGCATGCCCAACATACCCAGAAACTGTCGGTCACTGCCGGGGAAGGCGCCCAACCCCATGAGCGTATTGGTAACGGGATAGTTCAACCGTCGCGCCAGCGCGGTCAGCTTATCGGAAGCCTCACCCTGAATCACTCCGCCTCCGGCATAGATCACGGGGCGCTTGGCACTCAACAACATGCGTGCCGCCTTCCGAATTTGCCCGGCGTGTCCTTTCGAGGAGGGTTGGTAGGAGCGCATTGTTACCGTATCAGGATACACGTACTCGAACTTATGCTCGGGGTGGGTTAAATCTTTTGGGATATCCACGACGACAGGGCCGGGACGCCCCGTGGAAGCAATGTAAAATGCCTTTTTGATGGTAGAGGGAATATCCTCCACCTTCTGGACCAAGAAACTGTGCTTCACTATGGGTCGCGAGATCCCGACCATATCTGTCTCTTGAAACGCGTCTTCACCAATCAAGTGACTCTGTACCTGGCCGGAGATCACCACCAGCGGGATGGAATCCATATAAGCAGTAGCAATACCGGTAATGGCATTGGTTGCACCCGGGCCGGACGTGACCAGCACCACACCGGGCTTCCCCGTCGCGCGGGCATAGCCATCCGCTGCATGGGTCGCGGCCTGCTCATGGCGCACCAGAATATGAGGTACCTTCTCCGCCTTGAATAAGGCGTCGTAGATGTGAAGCGCCGCTCCACCGGGGTATCCGAAGATGTACTCCACGCCCTCGTCTTCCAGAGCGCGGACGATCATATCTCCGCCAGATAGCATTTCCATGGCCAGTCTCCGTCTCGTTGCTTGATAAGGCGGATAACGCCTGCGGCGCCACCACCATCACCTGTCGCACGAGACACTGACCGGGTCAGCCCGGCCCCAGCCAGATCACGACCACGAAACCCGTGTATCGGTGACCTGCGGGGTAACGCAGCGTCGAGCCCGAGTGGAGGGGAACAGGCCCTACCTGACGGAACCCGCAAACAGCCTGTGAAACTATCCCGTTTCAGAGGTAGGCCAGAGGATGAGGGTACTCACCAATAGCCGTTGCCGCTCG
>PAGS01000092.1 GCA_002705465.1 Halieaceae bacterium | reverse complement strand
AAAATATAGGCACCCGACGCATCTTGGGTGTTAGCAGCGGCGACCAGCGAGTCAAAGATAGAAGCCAGCTCTACTGCCACCGAATTTTTATCCGACGCACTCATGGTTGCGCTGTTAGCCTGAATGGTGAGCTCGCGAGCTCGTTGAAGGTCGTTGACCACGCTACCGAGTGCGCTCTCTTCCCAACTTAAACTGCTCTGCACTGCAGCCGTGTTGCGCTGATACGAATCGATTCGAGCTAACTGCGAGGTGATATCGAGCGTGCGCGCAGTACCCGCAGGGTCCTCGCTGGCGTTCATAATGCGCTTACCGGACGCCAGCTGCTCCTGGGTTTTAGTGACGTCTGCCTGCCTGTCCAGCAGGTTGTTTACCCCCTGATTAAAAATTTGTACGGTGGACATTCTCATAGCTTAGTCCTCACTCACCGCTGGGTCGCAGTAAGCATGGCCTGGAAAACAGTATCGGCGATCGACACCAATTGGGCCGCTGCCTGCAGCGCCTGTTGGTAACGCATCAGCTGGATCGCCTCTTCCTCAAGGTTCACACCCTGAAGGTTGTCCCTAGCCGTGGTAGCCTGCTGCAGCAGCACCTTCTCCGCGTCTGCTGAGGATTGTGCCTTTCGGGCTTTGACCGCCACATTAGTCACGAGTGAACCGTATTCATCACTGAAGGTTCGCTTACCCTCCACGGACTTGTTAGTCTCAAGGCTCACCATCAGCATCATGTTACGGTTGTCACCCGATGCCGAGGTGTTATTAGAAATCGTTATCACGTCCCCATTTGTTGGCGTACCCGACAAGGTGAACGTGAGCCCACCAATCGTCCGGCTTACGCCAGCCGCATCACTTGAAGGGGTGTAGGCGAGGTTCGTGGTGGCGCCACCGGTTACGTCATACCGGTTTTGTGAAGCATTAAATGTCAGTGTCAGAGGGTTGGCTAACGGAAGGGTTGGCGCGACAGTCGTCGACGTCACCGTCATACCTGTCAGGGCACCATCGCCTCTATTCGAAAGACTCTCGCTACTCCTTACTGGCAGCGCGGCAGCAATCTTCTCTGGGTCTGTCATGGAGACGCTGAAAGTCGACGCCCCGGACCCTACAAGATCGATAAGATAACTATCGCCTGCAGATGCAGTACCACTTGCCACCGTTATCTTAAAACCATGCACCGTTGCCGGAGGATTGACTGCCTCACTGGTGAGCGTTGTGAGATTTTGTAATGACCAGGCGGAACCGTCATAGGCAAGTCCGTAACGATCACCTGTCAGTGCGCTGGCGTCTTCGATTGTCGCGGTAATCACCGCACTACCTGTATTGGCTGATCCCGCTGTGACCGCGGGCGTAGTGCTAGAAAACAGTGCTGTACCTGCCGCGCCATTCATGTCTAAACCCAAGGTCTGCTGCGCGTTAAAACCTGCACTGATTGTGGTGGCGATGAGCCCAAGCTGGGCTTGCGCAGGGTCGAGACTGTTTGTTCGAAAATCAATCAGACCACCTAATTCACCACCCGTAATCTTTGAGCTGATATCGGAGTTGGCGGCTTTACCCGCCACTGCCATGGCATTCGGGTTTGTGGTAGAAACAAATGTTGTCAGTGGCTGGGCTGTAAACTGGCTCACCAGACGCTGCCCACCGCCCATAGTCACGTCAAAAGAGCCGTCTTCATTCTCTCGGATGTTGTAACCGACGAGCTTGGAAAGGCCACTCAGTGTGCGATCCCTCTCATCCAAAAGATCCGCGGCCGCTTGACCAGTGCGTGCTAATGAGGTGGCGATTTTGTCGTTCAGGGTCGCAATGTTTGTGGTCAGTCCATTGATGTCAGAAACCAGCGTATCCATCCGCAGGTTAATCTCGCTGCTCAATGCCTGTATTCGCCCGTCTATGAACTGAAAGCGATCCGTAAGCGTCTGCGCCTCACCTAAAAGCACCTGTCGCTCAGGGAGAGTTGAAGGGTTATTGGCTACGTCCTGCACGGCGGAGAAGAAATTATCTAGCACGCCGGCCGCACTGGTCGCGGGGTCTGTGAGCAGCGTGTTCAACCGCGAGGCCAAATCACTGGTGGTGGTGGCTGCAAACTGCCCGGCAGTGCGTTCTTGAACTTCTCGGCTCAGATAAAAATCGTAGTCTCGTTCAACGCCTGTTATTTGCACGCCATAGCCCGGGCGCTCGTCGAAAGTGGCTCTCTGTCGGCTGTAGCCTTCGGTGTTGACGTTGGCGATATTATTACCCGTGATACTGATCGCCTTCTGTAGCGATTCCAGTGCGGTATAGCCGATGCTTAAGGGGTCCGACATCTTAGACTCACTCGCTTATCGGATCGTCGCGCCGAACCAGCGTTGAAGTGCCTTTCGGTAGCGGCAGGTTTTTAGCGGCATCGCGGTATATACTAACCGCCGCGGGCTCACGGGGCGTCAGTGGTTTCGTCCCAGGCGGGGGTGCATCTGTTGCTAGCGAAAAACTCTGGGCGTTTAACGTCGGGGCTTCATTGATATCAGACGGCTCGGCACCTTGATTTCGCGAGAGCTGCGCCACCAGCGCCTCAGCTAAGCCAATACCGCCTTTGGAGGCCATATCAAGCGCTGTCTGTTGATCGGCCATCTGTTGATACGTGTCCAACTGATCGCTACCAAACAGACCGCCGTCTTCAACCGCATCGCGCATCGACTTGAGCATCATTTGAATAAAGAGCGCCTCGAACTGCTGGGCGACCTCTTCTACAGCTTCATTAGGGTTAGCACGCGCGCGACCACGAAGGTCCGCGAGGGCACCCATGTCGTTGTAAACCGCTTGCGCAGTGCTGGGCTCGATCATCGCAATGGCTCAGATCACAATCAGCTGGGCACTCATAGCGCCCGCTTGCTGCAATGCTTCTAACACAGCAATCAAGTCACCGGGCGCCGCACCAACCTGATTCACCGCGTCGACCAGCTCCTGAAGGCTGACGCCAGGGCTCAATACGAACATCCGCGCGTCTTCCTCCTCAATCGCGACGTCTGAACCTGGCGTGACCACGGTCTGGCCACCGCCGGCAAATGCGCCCGGCTGGCTGACCTGTAAATCTTCAGAAATTCTTACAGTCAGGTTGCCATGGGCTACTGCAGCCTCTTTGATGCGAACGTCACTGCCTATCACGATCGTGCCGCTTCGAGAATTGACCACCACCTTGGCAGATGCCGCCGCGGGGTCGACCGGCAGGTTCTCGAGAATCGACAAAAATTCGACCTTAGCGGCAGCTGAGACCGGCGCTCGCACATCAACTGACACGGCATCGACGGGGCTTGCTATGCCCTCCCCGAGGGTGTTGTTGATCGAAGCCGCCAGTCGTTGCGCTGTGGTGAAATCAGGTGCGTTCAAATTCAGGGTAATGCGCGGCTCGTCATCGAACGGGCTGGGCACAGAGCGCTCAACCGTCGCCCCATTGGGGATGCGGCCCGCACTGGGCGTATTGACCGTCACGCTGGAACCATCGGCGCCCTCGGCACCGAAACCGCTCACGATCAGACTGCCCTGGGCAATGGCATAGATCTCGCCATTGATGCCCTTGAGCGGTGTCATCAGTAATGCACCACCGCGAAGGCTCTTGGCGTTACCCATCGAAGACACGGTCACATCGATGGTCTGTCCGGGCTTGGCAAAAGGCGGCAATTCAGCATGAACCATCACCGCCGCCACGTTCTTGGTCTGCGGATTGATGTTAGGCGGCACATTCACGCCCAACTGAGCCAGCATGCTCTTGATGCTTTGCACCGTGAACGGCGTCTGAGTCACCTGGTCACCACTGCTGTCGAGGCCAACGACCAATCCGTAACCCACCAGCTGGTTGCCCCGCACACCCTGCACCTGCGAGATATCTTTGACCCGCTCAGCCAGCGCGAACGCCGGCAACACTGCCAGCGCTAGGCAGCCGATCCAGGTGATTATTTTTTTGAGGTCTTTCATAGTTGTCATACCTCTGCGATCAGAAGGGCATCAGCGGGGTCATAAAGAACCGCGTTAACCATCCGGGGGAATTGCTTTCCTCAAGGGGCCCAGTGCCGCCGTAAGAGATGCGTGCATCGGCCACCAAGGTAGAAGGAATACTGTTCGTGGCGCTGAGATCCTCTGGGCGGATAATGCCGCGCAGCTTGATGTACTCATCACCCTGATTAATCTGTATCCACTTCTCGCCCTGAATCACCAGGTTGCCATTGGGCAACACCTGCGAAACCTGCACCGCAATGGAGCCCAGTAAGGAATTATTCTGTGAACTAGAGGCCTCGCCGCCAAAAGAGCTTGTGGAGTCGAGCCCCATGTTGAGGCTGTAGCTATTGCCATTGGTGCTCCACTCAACGGGCGCGCCGACGATAGTAGGGTTGGCGATATCAACGCTCGAACCTTTGCCAAGTTCTGTATCGGCCGACTTTGCCGCGGTGGTCGATTCCATCAACACGACGCTCACAATGTCCCCGACCTCATAGGCGCGCACATCGGCAAACAACGTCAGCTTGCGTTTGGGTGCAAACAGACCCCCAGTGGGTGGCGACTCCTCAACCGTGGGGTAAACAATCGGTTCGATCGGCGCGTAGGCGTCAGAGCCTTTGCCCTCGACCCCAGCGCAACCGACCAACCCTGCGTAAGCAAGGCCCAGGATTGTCAAACTCAGTAAGCGCATGGCGGCCATCTCAGTCACCTAGAGGTTTTGCGAGACGTACTGCAGCATCTGATCCGCAGTCGAAATTGCTTTAGAGTTCATTTCGTAGGCGCGCTGGGTCTCGATCATGTTCACCAGCTCCTCCACCACGTTCACGTTAGAACTCTCAACATAGCCCTGCGCCAAGGTGCCAAGGCCATTCAATCCGGGGTTGCCCGGCTGAGGGGCGCCACTCGCGCCCGACTCCATAAAGAGGTTCTCGCCGCGGGCCTGAAGGCCTGCGGGGTTAATAAAGTCGTTCAACTGCACGGTACCGATCTGGGTGGCAGCCGGTGTGCCGGGCTGCTGCACGCTCACCGTACCATCGCCGGCGACCGTAATAGACATGGCATCAGCCGGTACGGTAATCGGCGGCTGAAGCTGATAACCCGCCGAGGTCACCACAAGGCCCTGGTCATTGATGTGAAAAGAGCCATCGCGAGTGTAACCCTGAGTGCCGTCGGGCATCAGAATCTCGAAAAAGCCCCGGCCCTGAATGGCAATATCCAACGCGTTGTCAGTTTTGGTCAGGTTGCCCTGCGTAAACAATCGCTCGGTAGCGACCACACGGGTGCCGGTACCCACCTGAAGCCCCGAGGGCAGCACCGTGTCCTGCGAGGACTGGGCACCGACCTGACGCACATTCTGATAAAGCAGGTCTTCAAAAATCGCGCGACCCCGCTTAAAACCGGTGGTACCGACGTTGGCCAAGTTATTGGCAATCGTCGACATCTTGGTCTGCTGTGCGTCGAGACCCGTCTTAGAGATCCAAAGTGACTGGTTCATAATCTATTCCTATTCGACCCGCATCAAACGGATACTGTCTGAATCAACTTCTTCTGCGGATTCGAGCATGTTGACCTCTGACTCAAACTGCCGCGCCAATTCGATCATTTCGACCATCGCCGAGACTGCGCTGACGTTACTGCCCTCGAGAGAGCCAGTGACGAGAGCAACAGCCGCGTCGGGGTCACTCTGGACCCCCCCATTGGAGACGATTAGGCCCTCTTCCGACTTTTCCAGTGACTCAACCGGGGGGTTCACTAACTTGATGCGATCCAGGACCGCCACCGCATTGGGCTGCTCACCGACAGGTACGATAGACACCGTGCCGTCACCGCCGATCGACAGCGACTGATAAGGCGGCAAGGTAATAGGGCCTGCATCGCCCATGACTTGCTGGCCGGCGCCGTTAATCAACTGGCCTGCCTCATCCACCCGCAGGTCGCCGCGACGCGTGAGTGCCTCACCGCCATTGGGGCCGAGGATAGCAATCCATCCCTCGCCGGTGACCGCCACATCGAGATCGTGCCCAGTGGCTTTAATGGGACCTGGAGTTAGATCGACGTCAATCTTGCTGACGGAGGAAAACGCTCGCGTATCAAAACCCTCACCGATCACATAATTGCTCTCGGCCTGCATGAGGCTTGCGCGGAATCCCGGCGTCGAGGCATTGGCAAGGTTATGGCTGTTAACCGCCTGCTGCAGCATGATTTCGCGCATGCCACGAGCCGATATGTAAGCCAACTGATCCATTGCTTTATCCCTCTCGCCGTCCGATTAGTTATTAACGCATGTTGATGATTGTTTGGGTGATCGCGTCTTCGGCCTGCACCACCTGTGCGTTGGCCTGGAAATTGCGCTGCGCAACAATCAGATCAACCAGCTCCTGCGTGATCTGGACGTTTGATTGCTCCAGGGCGAAGCCCTGTATCAGACCTAGGTTGGCGTTGCCTGCCTTGTTCAATACCGGCATGCCGGATTTATAGGTCTCAACCCAGTTAGTACTGCCCACGGGCTGCAGCCCATTAGGGTTCTGAAAATCAGCCAGTGCAAACTGACCCATCGATGCGGAAATGCCGTTGCTGTAGCGAGCAGAAACCAAACCGGTGTCGCTGACCTCAATAGATGACAGCTGACCCGCTGAGTAACCGTTTTGGGCAGAGGTGGTGACCGCAAAGTCAGTGCCGTACTGCGTAAACCCCGTGATGTCCAGGGCGATCGTCAGATCCACTGCCCCAGTTACTGACTGGGTTAACGAGACCGTTCCTTTGTTGCCGGTGGAGTCATAAGCACCCGCTGTACTGAACGGCAAGGCACTGATCGCCGGAGTGGTAGCGCCCCCCGTAGTAGTGACGCCATCGAGATAACTCAATACGTTCCACTGGTTAGCAGTAGAGGTCTTCACAAAATAAAGATCCAACGTGTGGGAGTTGCCCTTGCTGTCGAATACCGCCAAAGACGTTGTAAAGTTATATGAAGTGGGGTCGGTCGCACTAAACGTGCCGGTTGCGGGTTCAGAAGCCCCTGCATCGAGGTTCCCGGTGAGGGTTGCTGTAGTAGTCGCTTTAGGGTCCAAAAGCGCGGTTTGCGTCTGAATGTCGCCGATATTACCGGTCACGGCGCCCGTTGTAGCGTCCACCTGGAAACCTTGTACTCGAGCGCCAGACACTGTCGAAATGTAGCCGTCTTTATCGATCTTGAAGGCACCTGCGCGAGTGTATTCCACAACACCCTGGTCTTTGACCTGAAAGAAGCCGTCGCCGTTAATGGCCACATCCAGTGCGTTATCGGTGAATTCCAAATCTCCCTGACTAAACTGCTGCGTAATGCCTATGACCTTCACACCCTGGCCGGGAGTCGGCGTGGTCGTACCCAGCAGGCTTTGCGCATACACATCACCAAATTCGGCCCGGCCAGTTTTAAAGCCCGTGGTCGAGCTGTTCGCAATGTTGTTGCTGATAACGTCTAGGTCAGACTGAGCTGCGTTGACACCAGATAGTGAAGTGCTAAAGGCCATCTTTGTATCTCCTTAAAGTGGAAAATGATTAAAAAATATTTCTGATTTCAGCGAAGCTAAGCTTGCTGCCATCAACCAGATTCAATGTCGCCGAGCCGGTTGCCGGGTTAATCGACACCGACTGGACGCGGCTATGCGCGTAGACAGGAACCGAAGTCACCTCTCCACCTACATTGGTTTCAGCCGAAATTCTGTAGTTGCTGGGCGGCATCATGTTGCCGCTGGCGTCTTTACCACCCCAGCGGATCTGAAAATCACCCGTCGCTTCTGCGGGCAGCGCCGCGCTATAAACAAGTTGTCCCATCATGTCTTGAACATAAAGCATGCCGCCACGGTTAGAGCCGAGTGACACTGTGGCATCAAGTATCCCAGCTGCCCCACCGTCTTGGTCAGTGGCGGCCTCAAGGAAACCCACATTTGACTCAGTACTGACCTGTCGATCTACTAAATCTGTTGCTTGCAACATCTGACTGGACATGAGCGATGACGATAGGCCGCTAAAGCTCTCATTCAGCTCCTGCACACCAGTCGAAGTACTAAACTGTGCCAATTGCGCCACGAACTCGGTGTTATCCATCGGCTTGGTGGGGTCTTGATGCTGCAATTGCGCGACCATGAGGGTCAAAAAGTCGTCAGCATTCATATCGGTCATGCTGTTCGCTTTGCTGCCACTCGCACCGGGCGCGGGGAACATCTGACTGGTATTGGAAACAATCGTCATGATTTGGGCCCTCAGCGTCCGATGGTCAGCGTGCGCATAATCAGCGCCTTGGTGGTGTTAATGGCCTCGACTGAGCTTTTGTAAGCCTGTGAGGCATCCATCATGTGGACCGCCTCCTGCGCCTGATCCACGGCAGGGGTGTAGATAAAACCTTCCTCGTCAGCAAGCGGGTGGCCTGGCATGTATTCTTTGTTTGCCGGCTCGTTAGATTCCATGACCGCGGTGACCTTGACGCCCGCACCTTCATTCGACATGCCCATCTGCGCTTGGTTAAGCATGGGCGCAAACAGTGGCTCTAACGGCTTGTAAGTGTCCGCCTCAGAACCCGATACAGAGTTGGCGTTGGCGAGGTTACTCGAGACGGTGTTTAACCGGATGGTTTGCGCCTCGAGATTNGTNGCCGAAATGTTGATGGCATTAAATAAGCTCATGATCATTCACCCTTGATGGCNGTNCGCANCGNNCGGATCTTGCTGTCNAGNAAGTTCNCGCTGGCNTGATAGCGCACNGCGTTCTCCATNAANGCGGTGTGCTCNCGATGCATCTCNACCGTGTTGCCGTCTACCGANGCCTGNGANGGCACCCGNTACTTCACCGGNGCANCNNTGGTGGCGCCGTTNATGTCAAAATGTTGNTNGTGNGTGCGCTTNAGNTGNGNGGACTCATTCAAAGCNGTNCTCATCGCNGCNCTGAAGTCGATGTCCCGNGCCTTNTAGTCAGGCGTGGCNGCATTGGCAATATTNGCCGACAACAGGTTGAGCTTCTGCGTCCGCAGAGCCAAAACCTGTGGCGATACTCCAAATGCTTTATCCAAACCGCTCATACTGTGCGCTCCTTTTCCGTATCGATACATACAATGTGCGTGCCAATAAAATTTTTTATTTAATATTCATTAGGTTAGAAGTTTTTCGGTGCTGAGCGGACTCTCAGAACAAGCGCAAAACCGGCAACAAACGGCAACAAACGGCAAAACGGATATTGCTAAGCCTTGCCGCTTGAGAACGCCTGAGGGCTGGCAGCCAGACACAGCGAAAGCCTCCACACTTGTGCAGGTGGAAAATGCGACGACATAAATAGGAAAGCAGAACGCTGGGGCTCGCTAGCGATTAGCCAAAGCTTTTATGGCACAGCTTTTGCATAACTTAGGACACGAAGGCATTTTGGAGAAAAACATGACGGTTTTTTGGCGCTTTTCAGCTTTTTGTCTGGTCGCCGCCGCCGCATTGAACCATGCCGCGGCGCTGGCCCGGGCCAATCAGCCCCTAGAAGAAATTATGAATATCGCCCGGGAGGTGGCCACCACTGCTGCCATTGCCAGAGGCTACGATGACGTGATGGTATCCATCCGCCCTCTAGACTCTCGCCTTGCCCCAGCTTTGTGCAACGAGCCACTGCAGGCCCTGCCAGCCAACAGCACCCGCACTCTGGGGGCGGTGAGTGTGGGCGTGCGGTGCAATGGCACCAAGCCCTGGACCATCTACGTACGAGGCACGGTCAACGCCTATACCGACATCCCGGTGCTGACCGAATCCGTGCCCAGAGGCGACATCATCTCGGCGGCTGATGTTGCGATCGAGAAAATCGAAATTCGCAGCGATTTTGATCACATTATCGTCGATCAGGTCGACATTATCGGTAAACAGGCCAAAAGAGCGCTACGCGCTGGTCAGCCGCTGAGATTTAGTCAGCTCATGCATCCGATTCTGATTGAGCGGGGCCAGGAAGTGACGCTGGTTTCGGGTCTCGCCGGCGTGCAAGTGCGCATGCAGGGCAAGGCGCTGGCGTCAGGCGCCGCCGGGGATCGCATTTTGGTGGCCAACGAGCGCTCCGGGCGACGGCTGGAGGGCATTGTGGGCCGGGACGGAACGGTAACAATACGATGAATAAGCAACTAAAGTTTTCTGCTGGAGCGCCGCTAACAGCAGTGATAACATGGACGTTGAGGACGCTCAGTGCGTTCGAGAGAGGATATGATGAGCACAGTTGACATGAGCAATGTCTCAAAGACGCAAACGGGTGATTCGTCTGGGCGCCTTAACCGCGCTGAGTCAGCCAGTCCGTCACGTTCGACCTCGGGCCAGAGCGGCACCGATAGTTCGCGCGTTCCGCCTTCTGACGCGGTATCACTGTCTCAATCTGCCGCTGAAATCGCCGCGCTCGAAGGCCAGCTCAAATCCCTTTCCGGCGTTGATCAGGCTCGCGTCGACTCTATTCGCCAGAGCATTTCAGATGGCAGCTACGCCGTTGACACTGACAAGGTGATAGACGGTCTGCTGTCCGCGGAGAAGTCCCTCCTATAAGGCCATGGTCACACCCTCGCGGCTCCTGACACAACCGAGCGCCTCTCGGTGAGCGATTCCGTCGGCAATATTGTCGCGGCTCTGGAGCAGGAGTTGCTGACCCTGACGTCACTGAATGAGGCGCTGCAAAACGAGTCGGCTGCCCTCTCCGGGGGCAATGCGAACGAGATCGATGCAGCCATTGCGGCCAAAAACGAGGCGCTTCAGGCGCATCAAGCCGAGATGAGTCGTCGCCCACCAGACGATGTGCCTGAGGCAGTGAAAGCGGATCTGCAAACCCTTCAAGACCGTTTAGCGGCGCTTGCTGGAGAATGCCAAGAACTCAATCGTCGAAACGGCGCGCTGATCAGCAAGCTCAGCGATCGCACGAAAGCGGCGCTCAATGTACTGCAGGGCACCGAAGACATGACTGTGCTGTACTCCGCGTCAGGAGTAGAAGGCGCTTCGGGTAAAGGCTCACGGGTCCTGGGGAAGGCCTGAATACCCCCGAACCCTTAATCACTGTGCCCTTGCCGTAGCGGCATTGCTCCTGAATCACCGAGAATCAGTCTTAGCCTTACTCACTTTGCACTCAGCGCCTGTCGAACTATCGGCAGGGCCCAAATTTTGAGAATCGATACAAGTCAT
>PAGS01000090.1 GCA_002705465.1 Halieaceae bacterium | reverse complement strand
CTGTCACATCGGCAGCCACCATTTGGCGAATGAAATCAGTTGGAGTTTCTGGATTGTCGTCGGACATAAGCGGTCAGACAAACGCAGCGCTTTGATTTGCGCCAGTCAAAAAGTTGAGTCCTGTCTTTAAGTAGTTTTAAAACGCCACCTTGCGGATACTATTTCCCGAACACCGCTGCACTAAGCGGCGGCAGTCGTCTTGTGCTAGCTATAGGATCGGTACTGTGGATGACTTTCAGGCCCTTCAAATGATTGATATTTAAAGTGGCTTCGCCATGGCCTCGATTGAGTATGATGACTAAACGTTCTTCACCTAGACTNCGCTCAAAGGCGAAAACTTGGCTTTTGTCGCGGATTTCCAATACTTTAAAGCTGCCACGTCGAAGTACTGGATGGGTGTGGCGTAGTAAAAAGGCGCTTTGGTAAGTTTTGAAAATGTCTTCATCCATACGGTGCCACCATGTNGGCATGCGGTTTTCAGGATCGTCCGCACCCCACATACCCANTTCGGTCCCGTAATAGATCATGGGCGCCCCAANGTATGTGGCTTGAAAGAGCGCTAACATTTTCCAGATACGACGTCCTTTTACGTCGGGTGGCCCATTATTGTAGCCANNNGAGCGGGCATTGACGCGCTCNCCGTCGTCNTAGTCNAACCAATNNNCGTTTTTATANTCGGAAAAGCTNGNGCGATTTGCNATNGCNGAGGCTNNGCGNTGNGTGTCGTGCGAATCGACTAGGTTTTGCATAATGTAGGCGGTATCTTTATCATAACTATTGCGCTCTTGGTCAAGTAGCTCAGAAAATTCACTGGCAGTGATTTTGCCGTCGATCAGCCAGCCTTTGACTGGAATGGCAAANCCTCGATAGTTCATGGCAGAGGTAAAATCTGTGTCCGCCAAATANTGCCCAGCGCTACCCCAAATCTCAGCCGAAGTGAAGACCTCGGNATTGATTTCTCGGACGTAGGCGTGCCACTCCTTCCAAAAGCCTNTNGGNATNTCTTCGGCTACGTCAAGGCGCCAGCCGTCAANGCCGTCACTGGGATCGTTGTCGCCATTGGGATCCATCCAGCGCTTAGTTNCGTTAAAGACATAGCGTTTCGGACCNGGAGCAAGATTTTGGCCAGNAGGGATNNTCAGCAAACTCAGGCANNCTNTTAAAACCATTCCANNCATGGTAGTCGAATTCGTTNNGNGCAGTNAGGGGATCATCAAANTTGATGATNTTATACCAGTGTGCATAGGGCGACTTTTGGAATTTTGTGCGGATGTCNGNGAAGGCAAAAAAGTCNCGCCCTGTATGGTTCCAAACTCCGTCGATAATAACGCGGATANCTCGCGATTTNGCTTCTTCCAANAGCTTNAGGAAAAGCTTGTCCGCNGCCGTCCATTCCCAGTAGNGAGGATTNCTAGACTCTTCCGCNATCANCNCGAGGTCNCCCTCGGGGTCAGGNCCGAAGTAGGGGTCAATATGGTGAAAGCTGTTCCCATCGTATTTATGGAGCGAATTAGCGTNGAANATNGGGTTTAGGTAGATNCCGCTGATNCCNAGNTCTTTAAGGTAGTCGAGCTTGTTGATTACGCCNTGNAGNTCNCCTCCNTAGCGNCGGTGCTNCAGGGTGCTCTGAAAGTCGCCGCCTTGTGCTTNTTCCCAATTGGCGCGCTCAAACCACTNGGCCTCCCAGTCCATGATTTCCCACTCTGAGGTGACNTTNTGCGGATTGTTNAGTGAAGCGCGTGTCGGGTCGTTNGANGNATCGCCGTTNTTGAAGCGCTCAGGAAAGATCTGATACCAGACCANGTCTTTTGCCCANTNNGGGGAGCCNGCNTGGANGTGGGAGCAAAGGGTAGCGAGNCTAAGNAGGCAGATATTTTTGAACACGTAANTGGGATCGATTAGNTNGNTTGAANTACTAAATGGATNGGCGTTNANTCGACNACGACGCGGTANAATTTCTTGGTCTCGCTGATTTCGGGTTGATCCGCAAAGNTACCTNAANTNAGCCCCGAGGCTTCATCNATCCAAGAATCGGGAGCAAGGCTGAGGGAGCTTTGAACCTTNTAGGTCTTCCCGNTCACAGGNGTCCATGTAATGGTAACATCGCCATTGTTTTCAAGCNNTTGACTTGAAACTGAAAAGTTGGATNCGTTATCAAGTGGGTTGGTGNCCNCGCTGTCTTCATCGCTATTGGACATACCATCGCCGTCTTCATCCATGGCTGCAGGAAGAAGCTTAATATTAGCGCTAGCTACACTTGACGGCCCTGCATTACTGGGGACTTCTGGGTTGACTGCCTTCACACTGATAGCGACGAGGTCACTTTCAGAAGCGGTTATAGTATATTCACTGACTGTGGTGATAATTGTGGCTTGAGTTATGGAATTGATGTATGGGGTGACTTCGTAGTGGGGCACAACACCACCCGCGTCGGGCGCTACATCAGGCCAGTCGAAGGTAACGGTATCGCCGATTTCGTAATCGAAGGGCTTTGGTTGTTGGGCTTGGGCGGGAGATGCTACGGGGGCGGTGACGTCATAGACCTTAAGATACTGAGCTTCGTAGGGATTGGTGCTCCAAGTGAGGTCGTCTCCAGGTACTGGGTTGAGTGATACGAAGAGGCCATTATTGACGAGATCATCCCGAGTGTAGCCGCTGCCCCAGAGCCATGTATCTCTTCGATTGGGGTATTCGTTATTACGACCAAGGTAGGCAGCAATGTTTTTTGCATTGTAGGTACGGTCTGATTGTAGACCGATAAGATCGGCAAGTGCAGTGGGGATTGCGAAATTGTTAGCTTGATTATTGTCGCGATCTAGATTCGTGAAAGCGATAACGACATCTTGTTCGGCAACTAAAGCGTTGGCTTCAGTGTATTTGGCGACTGCGAAAATATCTTCGTCAGGTTCTAGGCTACCATTTGGATTAAGATACCAGCGATTTGAACTCCGAAGTGCAGGACTGAACTCGCGCGCATTACCGATACCGCTGTAAACAGGATAGAGGAACTGCACGCCAGCGTCATTATTTATCCAAGCAGTCCATTGTGCTTGCATCGAATTCCACTTCTTGAAGCTGGGAATGTCCTTATCGAAATTATTTTCGTACCAGTCAAAGGCTCCTTGCGGCAGCGATTCNTGAAATTTTTGTCCNGCACCAATTTCTTGGCCATACATGATCATTGGTGAGCCATCGTTCGTAGAAACGGTGGCNTAGCGAATGAGAGCTTCCCACGAATCGGCATATGGCGCTTCGTCGTGCGAAGTATTATTAAGNANNACGAGGCTCTGATCATATGCGTTGCGCCGGNCATCAAAGATTCCGCGGTAGCCCGATGCGGTTGTAGCCGCTTGAAGTGGAAAAATAATATTCTCATTAAGGACGGCGAAGTGTCGACTTGAGCGATAGGTAACTTCTTCACCATCGAGACTTTCCGTCATAAATACAAAGTTCCACTTAAACTCATGGGTTCGGTTTATNATGTATTCCATGCACTGTGGTGGNAGGCCTTGTCCAAAGTCCTTACGAAGGCCGTCGATTCCTTGACTGTCTAAGCTGTCTCGATCGGCACCNTCACTAGGACTTGAGTTGNAACCACGGTGGCCNGATTGGATAATCCANTAAGGAAGGACTTCGCCAAAGTATTGCCATACCCCGATCGTCTCGGCAACTAGGCTAGAGTAGTCGAATGAGTCGCTCTCGTTACGCACTGTAGTACGACTTGAATCTTCTCCTGGATAGCCAGTCACNAGAGTCGCATATCGGCCGAAAAAGACATCGCGCACATCGCTCCATTTGCCGAAGTCGTCCCGNTCGGGCGCAACTGCAATATTACTACTACTTTGAGCTGGATTACTGTATGCCGAANAACCCTCGCCTCCATCGGTTGAGAAGAACTGTGGGACGCGATCTCGAATCTTGTCGCCCGCAGACCATCCATNTGGATTGCCNATNGCAGCAAAGATATCGATACCCTTTNGCCCGAGAGCAACATCGGGAGCGGTGTGGTTAAANGGGAAATCGAGCATGAGCTGAATTTCGCCGGTGTCCGCGGCGGTGACAAAGTCTTGGAAGGCAGTCATCGCTGCCGTATAGTTTGTCGGGTTTGAAACAGGATCTGGAAGCGCNCCGTCGTAATTCGAAGTATAAAGAGGGTTAATCTCCCAGAAGTTCCGAATCGAGTAGGGGCTACCAGGTTCGTATTCACCGCTTGTAGCAGGGTCTATTTGACGGCCTTCTATGCCTTGGGGATGGATCGGTTGAAACCAGATCCAATTTATTCCAAGGTCATTTAGCCAATCGATATTAATATTCTCATTTACGTCATGCAGATCTTCGAAAGTACCGCGGTCGGCAAAGCTGTCACTAGTTGCATTCGAGTTGGCGACATGGAGTTCATACATGCGCATGTCACGAGCAGCTTTAGGCCCAACGATCACTGCGTGATCACGAATCCCTGAGTCACCAAGCCAAATCCAGTCGTCGAGAGGATTGACTCGGTAGCGGGCTGTTATGCGATAAGCACCAGTCTTTTCGGCATTCAGGTCGAGTTCGTAAGTACCGTCAGTATCTGAATCCACCATCTCGTAGGCGCGGAAGTAAGCGCCTGTATCTGCTGTTGTAATTGTGTTCCCGTCCACTGGGAAAATACCATCCTCTACGCCATCACTATTGTAGTCTTCGTTAGCGAGATCGCGATTGTTAAGATTAGTGAAGATTTGAACGCTGTCGACGCTGCCGATGCTAGGGTTTAGGCGTAGTTCAAGACTTGGGAATGAGGTATCGTTATTCTCATCGATATAAAAGTTTGATTTGGAGTAGTTTGAATTTACGCCATTGATTGTTAATTCAGGTAGCGGGTAAGTTACAGATAAAGATGTGGGGTTTATCTGGGCGTCTGCCTCGACAGAAGAATTAGAATTATNACCAAAAAGGTAGGTGGTATCGCGATTATCGAACTCGACGATAAAGTAATANTCAAGGTCTCCAGNGCTTGCTGGNATAGAAATGATANAGTTCCAAAATTGGTTGTGATTACCCGTGCCAGACTCGACATCTGAGTGGTNNCTTAGAGTAGCGGACTGCCATGAACCATTATCGAAACGGTAAACGAAAGAGCCACCTNTCTGATTAGCTCCGNCCCCTTTCCATACTCCCTGATANAAGTTAGTGNTTTGACTAACACTAGGGAACGAAGGATCACGCATCGTTGTGGGTACGCCATTCTGGCTGGATGNAGGAATGTGCCAGACATTGCCAGTGGCCGNGTAGAGTGGAGATGCGAGGGTAAAACCCAGCACCAATAATGTGTGGATGATTTTACGGAGTGATAGTTTCATACTAAGGTAATTTAAGGGCGTGCGATTTCTATCTTGAAGAAGCGTAGATCGACGTTTGTAGGCTGGGGAGTGGTGCTGGANCCGTCGTCGGTCCAGATGTAGGTAGGATCGTCTTCAGTAATGGAGAAGCTATCACCCGCGGGTTGCCAGGCNTGAGTTAAATCATCGACATACCATACGCGATAACTGCGACCCGCAAGAGCAGGGAAGGTAATAGTAAATTGATTGTTTNAGTTTCTCGCAATAAGGCCCTTCGGTAGACCGTTAAACTCGGCCACTCCGAGGTCNAGACCAAGGACATATTCTTCGAAGTTAGTAAAGGCGTCGNCATCTTCATTACCCTCCCTTCCGTCATTACCGAGGGCACTTTCGGGNTCTAGGTNGTTATCGAGCTCCCACCAGTTNGGNAGGNCNTCGCTGTCGTTATCCGTCACTCCGCTTTCTAGNGAGAGGGTCATGGAGAAGCTGCTTTGCCCATCGACATTAGTGAACTCGACTTGTTGGGTGAGTGCTTGGTTACGCATGTTCAGGGCGTCCCATTCGAGAGTGCCGGGCTGGTCATCGATAGCGTCGCCATTGAAATTGGTGTTGGCGCTATCATAGGNGATCTGTGCGACGACAGGTTCAGCACCACCACGGTTAGCGAGACGTATCCGTCCTTCGGATACACTGAGGTTGTCGAGGTCGTAGTGCCCGCGAGCGATCAAGTTCCAGAGGTTGGGTGAAAGCCCGTGGCGCACATAGAGTTTATCCACTGTGGTGCCATTAATCACGTAGCTTGCATGCAGTTCAGGGAGGGTGTCATCAAGCGTGATGGTCTTAATGATAGCGCCTTCGGGTGCAGTGAAGCTCCAGCCATTNCTACCNCTNGNGGCTACGCTATAGAGGCTATTGACAAATTGATTAGTNCCGCTGCTGCCATCGGCAAACCAATCTTTGAACGCAGAAGTGCGGCGAGCACCAATGGAGCCGTTAGCAACGTTTTCAATACCTTCTTCTTCGGTTTNGTTGCCTGCATANGCTGGTTGGGTGCCAATGAGTTGATAGACGTAGTTACTGACTGGGTTGCGCGCAAAGGCGGCGACGCAACGACCACCTATCGNTTCAAAGACCGCAAATGANGTCGCGTTGTAGAGTAGNTATTCAGGNTCTCCATCTAGGTCAATGTCNTCGGCGNTGGTNNNTGCCAGGTTAGGNGGAGCAGCGNCCCACTCGTCGACTCGTTTANAAAGTGCGGCAAAACGCAACTGNGATTGGGCGAGTTTTGAAAAGTCGGCGAGGTTATTGTAATCAGTATCTGGGTAGATGTAGGTGCCTGTGGAGAACTTGCTGAGATCGTTGTTTTGCTGTTCGTGGAANGCGGTNACAAACATGGCGGCATGAGCTGCGGAGCGACCNAGNTGACCAGTGCTANNATGANTGATGGCATCGACTTCTGTCCAAGTATCATGAGCTAGGCCNGTANCACCGATCTCCCCGAATGATTCGGGTAAGCTGACTCCTGGGCGTACTTCGAACACTTTATTGGAAAGGCCTTCTTCNCTACCAATTTGNCCATCATACCAGTTGGCGTAGTCCTCTTGTGTGGCNTGATCGATAAAGTCTTTTGCGCTTAGCTGCAGGCTCTGTCCTGTGCCACGATCAACGGCGCTCCATGTATCTCCGGTGCCGTCTGCGGGCTGGGAGAGGTCGACTCCACCCGAGGCGACATCGTCTAGTGTGACGAGCTCGATCCATGGNTGGTTGGCNATCCAACGTAGGTTGAGGTCGTAGGCATTTGCATTATCAAGATTGCTGAAATCGCCCCAATCGCAGAGTAGGCTGAGTACTTGGTCTTGCGTGGNACTGCGTGCACGNCGGCTNAGTAGCTCGCGCAGGGGGAGATTTAAACCAAGGTCTTCGTTTTGAAAACGGAAGGTGCTGGCGAAGTCATGTATGGGGAAGAGTCCGATGTCATTGACCTTGTTAATTTGGTAACCAGCTTGTCCAAGGGCTTGGGTGCGACCAAACCATTTAAAGAAATGTCGCATCTGATCGACTAAGGTGTGTGTGAAGCCCATCGACTGAATNGTCGCCAACACGCTGTCNTCGACCACCCTTTCTGCTGGCCAAAAAACGGTATTAGAGGGNNCGCTACTGTAGATCTCAGTNAGAANATCNTTNGCNAGATCGACACTNTCGGCAGTGAAGGCTGANCTAGCAAAGGGNANGACTTGATCCGCAAAGGTGGTTCCAAAAAGTATCGCATNGCCCGCAACAAGCATTGAACTGATNCGACTGTTNAGAGTGGCACCGTNACGCCATGGCTTATTAACAGTGGGGTCAACGGTCGCCCATTGTANGGCTGAAGCGAGGGTGGGAGTAATGTGNAGGTTGATCGGCGCACCAAAGGCTTCNTGNGNGTCAATCAGNCTGAAGTAGCCNGCNCCAGCGCCGTNGTTAATCTTGTCATGCATCTCGTTNGCCGAGCGGATCGGTTCGTTTCCATGTGCGAGTANGGCGACTTTTGCCCGTTTGCCACGGTCGTTAGCGCCATCAATGCTGAACCAGCTGGAGAGTATACTCTTATCACCTGCGATGCTGCTCTGGTCTCTAAAGTATGCGGAGGCAATGAAGTCGTTAAAGACGGTGTCCCGAATATCGCTTCGTCCGCTGATATTTCCTAGTCCAGGAGTCGGTGAATTTTGGGTGCCGTCGCGAGTAGTGAATACTTGGAAGTTAAGTNTCTCAGGGTTGCCGTTCCAGCCTGCGTCGAGAAGGGCTTGGCGACTGATCGAGGCTTCCATCGCGTCAAGTTCTGAGTTGAAGTAGGCCTGCTCGAAACCATTGACACTAGTCTGCGTGCGGCGGACGACGCCTTTAGAAAAGAGGTCTTCGCCGATGGTACTGGTGTTATCACCAACATTGGTATCGACGTAGACGGCTCCATTNTTGGTCTGATAGATGGCTACGAGCACTTCCCACTTCATCTCAGTGCGNGTGTCGAGGTCATCGGGAAAGGCAGATTCGCCNACANCNGNGTTGCCCGTATCGATGACNACATAGGCATCTANGTAACCCTCTTCGGCAAANGCACGNAGNTCCTGNAANTCGANGCGGAANTAAAGTTTNCCATCGGCACCACCNTCTCGGAAGTAGAAGGCCACGATATCNCGAGAACTATCGAAGCCGTCATTGGCGANGTANGTNTCNGTNCCTTGGTTGTTGGTGCCGTCGCCCTCATATTCGTCTANTNNGAGGAGGTCGNTNATTGTCCAATCNGTAAACTCGTTTAGGTTNNGGGCATTGCCAATNGAGCCGTCCTCACCAGGACCNATGNTGATCGAATTAGCGGGNNNTGGNGGCACCTTGTCGTNTTCNAGTGGNCGNGTANCGTTTNCGAGTTCTTGCAGATTGGTAAAGTCGTCTTCGTCNGGGTCGTCGTNACCNCCNTTNCGTGAGAGCTCGCCTAATGTAGAGTGGCTAAAGGTCTGCGGATCGTTTGGNTCAGCTGTCTTGAAATTGTCGACGCCGTTATCAAGAGGATCGAGACCGTTATCGATTTCCCATCCATCGGGAAGGCCGTCGCCATCGCTGTCTTCGTTGAGTGGGTCGGTCTCGCTCCATACTTCGTTGGCATCGTAGAGGCGGTTGCTGTTGGCATCGCCCTCGATGAGCCCGTCAAAGTTTGTGTCTTCGCTGAAGCCATCGGTCGCACCGTCACCATCGGTGTCGGGGTTGTTGGGGTCAGTTTCTGTCCAAGTCTCTGTGGGCTGTATAATACCGTCTGGCCAATCACGTCCAGCCCATGGTTCGAACTCAGTTGGAAGCTGCTCGCCGTCGCCATCGACCCATCCGTTTCGGTTGGCGTCTTCGATACCATCTAATATGCCGTCGCCATCGGTATCAGGATTAGAGGGGTCCGTCACGGTGCCTGCGGATTGACGCGAGCGGTCGCCACCGAGGCTTTGGCTGTCGACATCAGGCACGCTTCCGAAATTATCCAGTGTGTTGTAAAAAGGTGGGTCGAGATCGCCGATGAAGTTTGGGAATGCGTCGCCGTCGGTATTGGCGGTCGCATCGGTAGGAGGATCGCCTATGGACTTGCGCCAGCCTAGCTCGAGCCCGTCGGGTAATCCGTCGCTATCGGTGTCGGGTGAGAAGGGGTTGGATTTTCCGTAAGCGTTATAGACGTGCACTTCACCATTCGTCCATTGTTCGGGATTGGGTTTAGGCGCGGGAGTGACACCTCCGTCTACGCTCTGATTGGGTAGAAACTGCGCGGTATTTTCATCGATATCGAGGAGGCCGTCATCGTCATCGTCAAGGTCATCGCCATCGTCCTCTACCAATTCACGGAAGATGACTTTTGTGTTGCGATCGGCAGTCGCACTACCACCTGAAGAAGTAACGGTCGCGGTGAAGCGATAGCTACCTTCGTTGATATTTAACCAAGTAAAATTCCAGAGTTTGCTGTTTCCCTCGACGGTAGTTTCATTGTGTACTACGCTGGAGCCAAGCAGATTGACAAAATTAATGCTTACGTCAGTCGCATTTAGGTTAGTTTCCACTTGAATTGTGAATTGACGTTGATCTGTACTAGGAGATGGGACGTCGGGTAGAATAATCTCATGAGGACGGCTGTCCGAGCCGAGTTCGGGTGGGTTAATAATGAGGACACGAGGTGTGGCGACTGGAAGCGCTCGAAGGATTCGGGCCGATTCAAAGTCGGTTTCTGGAGAAGGCCGATCATATGTCACTGCTACCTTATGATCATAATCTGGAATGTCGTTGTAAAGATTTGGTAGGGTGTAGGCGAGCGCGTGGTAGTCACTGGTTTCGTTGTAAACGATGCTATAGTCGTCACGGCTTTGATCGGCACCGTCATCGCCTTCTTCGTCTGAGCCGATCGAAATAAGGAAACGTTCAATGAGTTGCTCTTCGCTCAATCCATCGGCCAGTGATTTACTGAAGTAGACTTTCATCACGTAGCTGTCGTCGACGATTTGTCCTTCCTGTGAAGGGAAGGCGATAAACATGCGCTCATCAGGACCTGAGGTATTAACGTTACGCGCGAGCGTAGTGTAGTGACCATCATCGTCGTTAAGGGCGAAGTCTTTAAATTTAGAGGAGGACAGCTCGCGTAGGCGGACTTTAACATTGGCGGATCCAGTGGCAGGTATGTTGATATAGTCAAAGCGCCATTCCTTCCGAAGGGCCGGGTCAGAGGGCTCGATCTCTAAGCTAGGAGTGAGCTCGGAGGCGCGAACCCAAATATCTAGGTTTGTGTCCCAATTACCGTTTTCATTGAGGTCTTCGTAGCTTTCGCTGGAATCGTGAGTGCCGTTGCGGTTGGTATCAACAAAGGGTTCGAAGCCAAGCCCGTTGCCATTGGAGCTCCCGGTATTGATGTCGTCATTAGTGGTTTCCGAATCTTCGATACGATACCAGACTTCATCTACAGTGGCATCGGTGCGAACGACGACGCCGTAGCGGGAGCTGTTGATTGTATCGCCGTCGTTTTGAGGAAAACTTATTTCACCCTTAGGACGTTTGGTGTCGTAGTAAAAAGTCTGCTTGTAAGTGTTGTAGATCGAGGCTTGTCCAGGGCGTTGGAGGAATGCACGCGCGTTGATGATGTGCATACCTTCTTCGAGACCTGTCTCAGTCACTCCATAGTCATTATGCGGGCGGATGGTGGCGGCAGTCAGGTCGCGCTCCGAAGACTGGAAGGCAGTCATCATCTGTGTCTTGAGAGCAACTGTATCGGGACTACTTGGAAAGACGCTCGACTGGAATGTGCTGTAGATTCCTATCTTGTATTTGATTGTGCCTGAGGGTGCCGGATCGATCTCGGCTCGCCACCAGTTGTCGCCGTCCTCATTATTAGGGCTCACGTAAAAGGCCTCGACGACTTGAGTCGTGCCGCGCCCCCAGCTACCCGCGCCTTCGGGATTGCTTCCATCGGTAGTGTAATAAACATGTGCTTTATAACCTGCTCCTACAGAGTTTGTTTTTGCCCAAATGATTGTGCTGTTGCCACTGTCGTCTAACTGCATGCTAGGTGCGATTAATGGGTCGTCTGGTAACCAGCCGTCAAAGCCAGCGGTTGGATCGTGAAAGATATATGTCGCGGCATTAGTCCACTGAGGGTTATTGCCAGAGCCGATAGTAGTGACTGAACCTAGCTCATAGGTATCGGCTCCAGCTGAGCCTATATTGCAGCGCGCGGCATCAGTCGCTGCGAATTTCTCTGGGCCTATGCGGTCAACAAAGTTAGCTTGTTCGTAACCCATAAAAGTATCGGTGGCGAGGGCAGGAGGATTATCGCGAGGGTCGCCTGCAGAGTGGTTAGCGTCGTTTAGGTCGATACCGCCGTCTAGTTTGAGTAGGATATTTTCAGCGGAGCCATCGGTGCGAGCTACAAAGCGGACTCGTGTACCGTCAGTCACACGAGGGATGCTTGCGGTGTAGGTAAAGTCGGTGCTGTCGGGGTTATTGATGATGGGTTGACTGGAGATTGGTAGGGTGTCGCCGTAGAAATCAGCATCTCCATTGGGGCCGTCGCGGCGGTTGACTTCGACTGTGTCTACTTCGATGTTATTTTGATAGATCGTCAGAGGGCGTCCACCCGAGTTTGCCCAGAGCCTAGAAGGATCTGGATTTTTCCAAGAAAACGCGAAATAGCCTCCCTCGGGTATGATCACGGAACTGTTTGTGATATTGGAAGCCCATTCGAAAAAGCCACCGCCATAAGTCGAGTAGTTGTAAAGGTAGGCATCGCTGCCACCTGCGGTGGAGGGAAAGTTCGTGCCAAAGTTGCGACCTTGGCCAGCAGAGTAGTTATCGTTNAGCATGAAGAGCAAGATCACGCCGTCACCGTCGCTCATTGAGGGGTTCTCGCGNTTATCCACNCGTTCGTAGATGACGACGTCGCNGTCCGACCACNTNCCCTGNTGATAGCCACGGGCAAATTGCTCGTGGATGTAGAGTAGGTTTGGCACGCGGGAATCATTCCATTGNCCGAGAAAGGAGGTATTGGAGTGGCGAGGGAAGGCACCGCCAGATTCGCCAAGTGTTTCGGCTTGGTAATTACCGTCAGTGTAGAGCAGACCAAGTCCGGCGCGGGTGAAATACATGGCGTGCTGGAGTTCGCGGCGCGCGGCGTAGTCATTGTCGTGGCTCTGTGCGTGCATCACAGTAAGNGCTGGATCGAATCCGCCCGCACCAGNACTNTCGAAGCCGTTGAGTCCGTTNTAGGGACTACCTAGTCGATTGTTAAACTCCGTGCGAAGCGGATTGTCGACAAGGCGCATCCCNGAATCGAAGTAGGGNTCATAGCCGGGAGGCTCCCCGAGGTGCTCGCCGAAGACCATGGCATCATCACGCGGGGCTTCGGTGTCGAAGACGGTGTCGCGATGGTTGCCGTCGCTGAAGCCACGAGTGAGGTTAAACTGACGCTGCACTTGGCCGAGGTAGCCGTAGTCGTTCGTGTCCTTATCGGCGCCATAGGTCGCACCGAAAAAGTCCGCTCGGATGTGCTTGACCGCGTCGAGGCGTAGGCCATCCGCCTTAGTNCGATCTATGAGCCAGCGAACGGATCGGTTGAGATAGTCTTCGACCCATTCTTCATAGATGCTGGCGTTATCTTGCAGGTATTGCTGGGCACGCTCTTTAATCTGTGCATAACTTGGGCTTGGATTGCCCTCAGCAAAGAGTAAGTCTTCGGCGATCGATAAAAGNCCNCCAAAGCCGACATAATTACCATCTTTATCATGGGCGTATTGTTCGGGGCGCTCAAGATCGCGGATAAATTTGATCTTGGGAAAGGTGTCGCCCTCGTTGGGACCGAAGTTGAAGTTAGTCGCGCCTGGTTCTTGNGCNACATCGATCAGGTCTGCGAGCCCAAGGTTNTGNACCTGCCACGCGCTATTCCAGTCGCGCGTGTTGTCCCATTTNCGGTAAAAGCCCTCTTGNGTNATACGCAGGTGAAAGTCNTCTGGNACCATTCCCGGNTAGANNTCGATCGGNGTGTCCTCGTTGAATCCGGGAATATCGAAAGCNCGGTGATTCATAATGTTATCAAAATAGACTCGGATACCGAAGCGGTGTGCGGTTTTGACNANCTCCAGNAACTCGGCCTCTGTGCCGTATCGCGTACGCACCGTGTTACGCTGATTCTTGCTTCCTAGGTCAAACGGATCCCACAGATCGTAGCCGACCGAGAGCCCNCCACTTCCCTTGGTGGGCGGAGGCAACCAGAGCGAAGAATAGCCCGCTTCTGCCAGTTCGGGCATTTTACGAGTAATCTCTGTCCAGTCCGTATTGAAATACTGGAGCATCGCCTCGCCAAATAAAGCACGACCACAACAGAAGTTGAGAANGATGACCGCGAGGCGAAGGCAGACGCTGAATTTTTTACGAAGTAGCAACATGGGCCATANAGCNACATTATGGGTAGATTAANAATAATTGGAAGTAAACTAGTCTAAATTATACCGNAACGACAGCGGCTACATGGTTTGACGGTAGAACCNGCGACGTTTATCCTTGTTCAACTGTCGAACAAGCCCTTTCCTTGCNTTCACATTCGGCAAAATTTACCTAATGCGCATGTCTAATACTCCTGAGCGTCGACCTAATATGCAGCAGATAGGAGAGGCTGCNGGAGTCAGTAAATCTGCTGTCTCGCTTGCACTACGCAACGATCCCCGTATCCCCGAGGCGACTCGTCAGCGCATCCAGACNATCGCNCGCGAGATGGGCTACCGGCGAAACCCCGTNGTCGACTCCCTCATGACGCAGTTGCGCGCNGGTCGCCAGCCCACTTTCCAGGCTAACATCGGTCTTATTAACTGCTCCCCTTTGCAAGACCTCAATAGCAACCATACTTTNCGTCGCCTNCGCGAAGGCGTTACTCGGCGCGCTGAAGATCTGGGCTATGGCGTTGAGGAGTTCTGGCTCCAACAGCCCGTTATGCGTCCNCAGCGCCTCAAGCAGATCGTTGAGACACGCGGCATCCGTGCCCTCATNCTTGTAGCTGCACTCAGCGCCGATACCATCGACCGCGGCTANATAGACTTCTGGTATGACTTCGCCTGTGCCGTGATTGGTGTTACCCACCTNAATAATAAGCTCAACTGCTCCTCCAACGACCAATACCTCACCGCACGCCGCGCTACCGAAAAGGTATTAGAGCTCGGCTACAAACGCCCCATGCTTGTCGTCCCGCAGGAAGACGATGCCCTGCTGGAGGGTAAATTCAGCTCCGGCTTTTACAGTATCAGCCGTCGCTTGTCTGCCGAGGATCAACTCNCACTTGTTCCCTTTGACNTTTCNGAGCCCAATTCTNCGCTAATCGCCATCCGCAAGCAAAAGCCCGATGTCGTCATCACNAACAAGTCCGAGCTNTACGATGNCCTACAAGAAGACGGCGTTAGTATTCCTAANGACCTAGGTCTTGTCCACCTCGACTGGCACGACGCACTACCTAATATAGCTGGCATGCGCCAAAACAACCGCGTCGTAGGCAGTGCCGGTGTCGACCTAGTTNTCGGGCAGCTTCAAAAAAACGAGTTTGGTTCCCAGGAATTCCCCAAAGTTGTTCAGATTGAAAGCGTCTGGGTGGAAGGCCCCAGCGTCAAAGNNCAGTAANTTTGNNCCACTTTTGTTNATACNCGTTTCGATTTGCCAGCCNNTNNGTGTCGNATTGACTAGAGNNNATGGACGTCAAAAATGTGAAGGCTTATTTCGAATCGGATGGAGTGGTGGATGACTACGCNAAAGCCTCTGTCGAGCTGGGATTGTGGGCATCTGAGGAAAAAATCTTCNCCCGTTTGTTTNCGCCAGACGATTCTCTGCTGGAGTTGGGTTGTG